>NZ_CP119573.1:302960-605920 GCF_029278605.1 Cupriavidus sp. WKF15 | reverse complement strand
CTGGACAGCGCTGCACTGGCCCAGCGAATCCTGAAAGGCATGAACGATGGCCTGCTCGATATCACCTACCGGGTCGAACTGCGCCAGAACCCGGACGGCAGTTCGCGCCATCTTGTCTGGGTCACGCGCGAGCAGGGCCAGCTGAAGACCTACGAGAGCGAACCGGGCATGGGTCCGCTGGAACACCTCGGCATCGGCTTGCTGCGCGTGCTCCCGATTAAGGAAGAACTCTGAGCTTGGGGGGATGCTGCACAGCGTCATACATGAATCGCCGATCGGCGGTAATGTCGGCGTCTGCGCCCCGGAACCCACTGGCGGCCGCCTGCGCTGCCCCCGGGCAGCATCGCGAGCGGCCCGTACACAAGGAGATCCATGAAAGCCGCTGTCCTGCATCAACCCAAGTCCCCGCTGGTGATCGAAGACGTCGCAATCGGCAAGCCCGGCCCGCATGAAGTACTGGTGCGTACCGCTGCCGTTGGCGTGTGCCATTCCGACCTGCATTTCCTCGATGGCGCCTACCCGTACCCGATGCCCGCCGTGCTCGGGCACGAAGCCGCCGGCGTGGTGGAGCAGGTCGGCGAGCTGGTGCGCACGGTCCGGCCCGGCGATCACGTGATCACGTGCCTGTCGGCCTACTGCGGTCATTGCGAGCACTGCCTGACGGGGCACCTGTCGCTGTGCACCGAGCCCGATACGCGCCGCGGAGAAAGCGAAGCGCCGCGCCTGGCCGCGCACCGCGGCGGCGTGATGAACCAGTTCCTCAATCTTTCCGCGTTCGCGGAACAAATGCTTGTGCACGAACACGCGCTGGTAGCGATTCGCCGCGACATGCCGCTGGATCGCGCCGCGCTGATCGGTTGCGCGGTCACCACCGGCTTCGGCGCGGTGGTGCATACCGCGCGCGTGCAGCCCGGCGAAACCGTGGCCGTCATTGGCTGCGGCGGCATCGGGCTGGCCACCATCAATGGCGCCGCCATTGCGGGTGCGGGGCGCATCATCGCCATTGACCGCGTGCCGGGAAAGCTGGAGCTGGCGCGACAGTTCGGGGCGACCGACGTCGTCGAGGCCGGCGAGGATACGGTGGAAGCGGTACGCGCGCTGACCGGTGGGGGCGTTCACCACGCGTTCGAGGCCATCGGCCTCAAGCAGACCGCCGAGCAGGCCTTCGCCATGCTGCGCCGTGGCGGCACGGCGACGGTGATCGGCATGATCGCGCCGGGGGTGAAGATCGAGCTCAAGGGCAGCGACTTCCTTTCTGAGAAGAAGATCCAGGGTTCTCTGATGGGATCCAACCGTTTCCCGGTGGATATGCCGCGCATGGTCGATTTCTACATGGCGGGGCGGCTCAAGCTGGACGAGCTGATTTCGCGGCGCCTGCCACTGGAAGGCATCAACGGCGCGTTCGATGAACTGCGCCGCGGGGAACTGGCCCGGTCGGTGGTGGTGTTCGGGGACTGAGCGATCCGGGGCAGGCCGGCTTCACGCCTGCACCGCCTCCCGCTTCCTGCCCGCCGGCCGCCTCGTTTCAGGCACTCCCAGCGTCTGCTCCAGCACGTCCAGGAACACGCGCACGCTGGCCGGCATCAGCTTGCGCGCCGGCATCAGCACGTAGACCTTCAGCGGTGACGACGCATAGGCTGGCAGCACGCGCACGAGCTGCCCCTGCTGGACCTGCTCGTGCACGAAGCGCGGCGACAGGCGCGCCACGCCCAGGCCGTCGATGGCGGCCTTCAGGCGCAGCTCGGCGTTATGCGTGCAGATGCGCGGCTCGACATCCAGGCGCGCGGTTTCCACATCGTCGCGCAGGAATTCCCAGAAGTGATCGTCGGCATTGCCGAGCGTGGGCCAGCCGGTCAGGTCCTGCGGGGTGCGCGGCAGGCCGCGGTCGCGGATCAGGGAAGGCGCGGCATAGAAGCCGCGCTCGATCAGCACGACCCGCTTGCTGGCGAACGAGGTGTCCTGCAGCCGGGTGTTGGTCATGACAAAAGCCAGGTCGTAGCCGTGGCGGATCAGGTCGGGCTGGTCCCAGCTCACGTCCACATGGACGCGCAGGCGCGGATGCAGCCGCATCAGGCGGCTGAGCCCTTCGGACAGGTGCTGCGACCCGACTTCGTACGGCGTGGAGATGCGCAGCACGCCGCAGACTTCATCACTGACCGACGCCGCTTCCGCGCTGATCTCATGCAGCTCGGCGAACAGCGGCGCCACGCGGTCATAGAGCCGCTGGCCGCGCTCGGTCACGCGCACGCGCCGCGTGGTCCGTTCGAACAGCCGCACGCCAAGCTGGCTCTCCAGCCGCGCCACCGCCGCGCTGGCCGATGACTTGGGCACGTCGGCCAGTTCCGCTCCCTGGGTAAAGCCGCCGCCTTCCACAACGCGGCAGAATATCTCCCAATCCTTCCATTCGATCGTCTTCATGCGGTGCCCCGGCGTCAGCAGCGCCCCGGATGAATTTCCGGCCAGCTGAAATGGCAGAAGGGGGCGCTTGCGGCCAGATTGTCCCACAGCGTGGACAATGGCGCTGCGCCGCTTGCGCAATGAGCGCCTGGCCGATATCGGTCAGGCAGGCGTGCCGGACAGCCGCTTCAGTAGGGCTGGTCGCCAGGACGGATACTGAAGCCGAGTGTATCGGCGATATCCGTCATCTCTTCATCGTCCTCGCTACGCGTGATCCAGCCGCCGTAGGCATCGCCCTCCGTGTCCCAGTTCCACAGCGTGTAGCCGGCTACGCGCAGTTGCCGGTGGGCCAGCTCCATCAGCTCGGGCACGCTGGTGCTATCCAGGAAGCTCTCATCCTCGGGGTCTTCGCTGCCCCAGTCGATTTCCAGGTCCAGGCGCTCGCAAAGCTGGTTCATGCAGCCGATGAAGGACTGGCAGTCCTTCCAGTCGACGAAGAAGCCCGACTGCCAGTCGATCACCTCGCGGATCACCCATAGCAGCTCCTGGCCCTCGGTGTCGTCGTCTTCGGCATCCAGCAGCGCGTCTTCGAACAGCGCGGCCTGCGCTGCGCTCTGCGCGATATCGCCAAGGTTGATCAGTGCGAAAAAGCGGTGGAGCGCGTCCTGTTTATCTTCGTCCAGTGGTGTGACCATTTTCTGTTTCCTTGTTTGATTCTTGCCATTCAGGCGGCAATGCCGACGATCTCGCGCTGGCCGCGCGGCGTAACCCGCAGCGCGCGCGATGTCGGCGTGGCCTCCACCCAGCCGCGCTGCAGCAGGCTGCCGAGCAGCGCGGCACCGAGCGCGCCGCCAAGGTGGGGCTTGCGCTCGCTCCAGTCGGGACAGGTGCAGGCGAACTGGCGCCGCTTGCGGCGTGCCGCTGCCACGTCGATGCCAAGCCGCAACATGGCTTGCGTGCCATCGCCGCTCAGGTCCACGGCATTGCCGTCGACCAGCAGCCAGCCCGCCCGCGTCATGCGATCGAACAGCGCCACCGCGAGTTCGCCGGCCAGGTGATCGTAGCAGGTGCGTGCCTGCCTCAGCGCGGGCGGCGCCGTACGCGACACCGGCACATCGCGCAGCCGCGGCGGACGGCTCGCCAGCGAGGCCGAGGCCAGCGCCTCGATGGCGACGCCGATCTCGGGCGCGGCCAGCCGGTAGTAGCGATTGCGTCCGCGCGTCTCAACGGCCAGCAGCCCGCCTTCACTGAGCCGGGTCAGATGTCCGCTCGCGGACGAGGCGGACAGGCCCGCAATCAGCGCCAGTTCGCCAGCCGGGCGTGCGCTGCCGTCCATCAGCGCCCACAGCATGGCCGCGCGGCCAGGGTCGGCCAGCAGGCCGGCCAGCTGGCTGATGCCTGGGGTGTATTCCATGATTCAGCATGAGGTGAAGGATGGAATGGAGTATAGGCGTCTTTTCAATGATGATCGGTCGCGCGCAAGTGTCTCCCTGTGCAACCGGATGGATCGCCGAGCCCCACGAAGCTTAGCGATTCTCCGCTGGGCTCTGCTTTGACAAATTCGGCTTCCTGGATCATGGATTGGAGGAGCAACTCCAATGGAGCACAGGAAACCTTGAAGATGCCGTGATAAGGGTGTGTTAATTCCAGGATGAGAAAGCTGGCACTGGCTATGGCGATAGCGCCTAGCAGCATAAAGATCAACGCGACCATATGTCCGCCGCTGAAGCTTCCATAGAGAAAGAACAGCAGGCACGCCCATCCAAATACAATGACAAGCAGTAAAGCTGGAACTTGATTCGAGAGACTGCGAACAATATTGGATTGGACGCTGACAAAATTGCTGGAATAGTCGCGAAGTGCTTTTATGTCATCGCGACTCATGTTCTTGAATCCGACCGATATATCGTTTATCTCAAGCAGTTTTCCGACATCCTCTGATACTTGATTGTAGGTGATCTGACCACCATGCCTGTGACCATTCTTTGGCCAATAGCGGCCCAGAAGGTCGACAACGAGCTCACGCAATATCATTCTGGGACGTGCTGACACGTCAGGGAAGTGCTTTAGCAAAAGATCGATATTGGCTATTGCGCTGACGAGCGAGTTCAGATCCGCCTGGTGGTTGTTGAATGCGGCATAAGAGGAAGATACAAGCAGACCAAGAACAATGGCGAATAGCGTTCCAATCAATGATGAGATTGACCTGATTGCGTCTATCGAAAGGTCAATATCTATCGGGAACAGTGTGTGCGCATAAACGCCTGCAATTGCACAGAAGAAATTAATCAGGGCAATAGCGAAACAGCGTCGGAAGATACTCATCAAATTCGTCCACTATCTTACTGGTATAAAGTGAAAGCGCGATCACACCGCCAGTGACCTGTTTGGCCTTGGGGGAAGTGCGGCAGCTCAGAGGTCATCCCGACCCCGTGAGACGCGGGGGTGGCCGCACCGGAGTAAGTGCGTATTGCGGCATACCCGCGACGCCGGCCGCTTCGCACCGACGCTTTGCTTTATATAATACACCAAACGTCATGATGACAAACTAGTCAGTTTGTAGCAGAATGCCGGGATGTTGAAAAATTCGAGTGGGCTTGCTCACGGCTTGCCTTCTGCACCCGCGCCCATGACCATTCCCGGACACTCCGTGCATCAGAACCGCATCCGGCTGCGAGCCCGACGACAAGGCTCGCAACGGCTGGTCGCCTGTGAGTACTGCGACGCTCTCCATACGCGCGTGGCGCTGAAGCCGGGCGAACGTGCGGCGTGCGTTCGCTGTGGCGGTGCGCTATATCGCGACGGCTCCCGTATCTATCGGCGCCTGCTGCCGCTCGTGGTGACCGCCCTGATCCTGTTTCTGATCTCGAACGCATGCCCGATTGTGGTGATGGAACTCAAGGGGGCGCGCACCGAGACGACACTATGGGGCGCAGTACAGGCACTCTGCGCGGACGACATGGCGATAGTGGCGATGCTTGTGTTCGCCACGACGATCCTGCTTCCGTTGGTCGAGTTGCTCCTGATGTGCTACCTGCTTGTGCCGATGGCGCGACAGCGCAAGCCCGTCGGCTTCGAGCGCATTGTGCGTGGTATCCGCCAGACGCGTCCGTGGGGAATGATCGAAGTGTTCATGATCGGTGTGCTGGTCACCGTGGTGAAGCTCTCCACCATTGCGCAGGTACTGCCGGGTGTGGCCCTTTGGTCGTTCGGCGCGCTTGTTGCCGTGCTTGCCGCCATCCTGTCCTTTGACCCGCGCGAATTGTGGCACCACCTCGACGCGCACGGTACCTACGATGTGCCGCCCTCCCGGCCGGATGCCGCATCATGAACGCGATTCAATCGCCTCACGCTACCGCCACATCGTGCGGACTGCTGTCATGCCACGCTTGCGACCTGCTCAGTCCAATGGCGCTTGAGGGCGAACCGTGTCCGCGCTGTGGCGCCGTACTGCATCATCGGAAGCCGGGCGGCGTGACGCGCGCCTGGGCCTTCCTGCTGGCTGCCTACTTGCTGTATATCCCCGCCAATCTGCTGCCGATCATGGTGACGCAGTCGATTTTCGGCACACAGCGCGACACCATCATGTCCGGCGTGGTCTATCTGTGGCTGTCCGGTTCGCACATGCTGGCCCTCGTGGTGCTGATCGCCAGCGTTATCGTACCGCTGGTCAAGATGGTGATCCTGACGCTGTTGCTGCTATCGGTTCGCCGCAAATCGAGCTGGCGCATCCGCGAGCAGACCCGGCTCTATGCACTCGTCGAAATCATCGGCCGGTGGTCCATGCTTGACATTTTCGTGGTGGCGCTGCTGGCCTCGCTGGTGCGGGTCGGGACTCTGGCCACGATCGCGCCAGGGGGCGGGGCCGTCGCCTTTGCCTCGGTCGTAGTACTGACCATGCTGTCGTCACTGAGCTTCGATCCCCGCTTGTTGTGGGATGCACTCGAGACGTCGCCGTCTACCATCCAATATCCGCACACCGACTATGCCGGAACACACTGATCGTCTCCTGCCCGCGGGCCTGCCGCAGCCTGAACGCAAGCCTCCTGCGCGTTGGCTACCTTCCATCGTCTGGCTGATCCCCATCGTTGCGGCGGTGGTCGGGCTTTCGCTGCTCGTCAGCGCACTTGTTTCGCGTGGGCCCGAGATCACTGTCACATTTCGTACTGCCGAAGGCCTGACTCCCGGAAAAACACCAGTGCGCTACAAGGACCTCGATATCGGCGTAGTCAAGTCGGCGCGGCTGGCAGCGGACCGCTCTCACGTGATCGCGACAGTTGCTCTCACCAAGGATGCCAAGAGCTTCGCCGTCGCCGACACACGTTTCTGGGTGGTTCGGCCGCGCTTTGCCATCAGCGGCGTGTCCGGTCTGGAGACGCTGCTGTCCGGCGCATACATCGGAGTGGATGCGGGCAGGTCTACCGAGACGTCCCACAAGTTCACCGGGCTCGAAGCTCCGCCCGTTATCACCACGGACTCCTCGGGCAGGCAGTTCGTGCTCCGTGCGCAAGACCTGGGCTCGCTCGATATCGGCTCGCCGCTCTTCTTTCGTCGCGTGCAGGTCGGCCATGTCGTGGCGTATCAGCTCGAGCCGAACGGCCGCGACATCACGCTGCGGGTCTTCGTCAACAAGCCATATGACAAGCTTGTCACCGCCGATACGCGCTTCTGGCACGCCAGCGGGGTCGACCTCAAGCTCGACGCGAACGGGCTGAAGTTGTCCACCCAGTCGCTTGTCACCGTGATGCTTGGCGGCGTCGCGTTCCAGGCGCCGGAGCATTCGACCGTGCGAACCTCGGCCGCGGAGAACACCGAGTTCCTCCTGGCGGCAGATCAGTCCGAAGCCATGAAGGAACCGGAGGAACTTGCCCCGGCGCTGGCTGTGCTCAACTTCGACCAGTCCGTGCGCGGACTGTCTCCAGGTGCGCCGGTCGATTTCCGTGGCGTAACGGTTGGGCAGGTACGCTCGATCGGGATCGAATACCAGAGTGACAAGAAGGCTTTCCGCATGCCCGTCGTGGTGGAGCTATATCCGTCTCGCATGGGTCTTCACGAGAAGGATGTGGCTGACGACATGCGCAAACGCGCCATCGTGCAAAGCCTGGTACAGCGTGGCATGCGGGCGCAGCTGCGCACCGGCAACCTGCTGACCGGCCAGCTGTTTGTGGCGCTCGATTTCTTCCCGAAGGCGTCTTTGCCGACTGATCTGGATCTGAACGCATCGCTGCCTGAACTCCCGACCACACCCGGTGCCTTCGACGAGCTGCAAGCGAAGCTTGGCGACATCGTGACCAAGATGGGCAAGGTGCCGTTCGACCAGATTGGACAGGACGCCCGTACGGCGATGGTGTCCATGAACAAGATGCTCGTCAACGCGGACAAGCTGGTGACACAGGTCAATGGCGACGTGGCTCCACAGGTGCTCGCCGCGCTGCACGATGCGCGCCGTACGCTCGCCACGGCCAATGAAGCGCTGGGGCCGGACGCCTCACTGCAGCAGGATACGCGACGAATGATGCAGGAACTCACCCGAACGGCGGCTTCGCTGCGCATGCTCACCGACTATCTCGAGCAGCATCCGGAAGCACTACTGAGCGGAAAAAGGGAAGAGAAATGATGAAACGTCTGACGAAACTGGTTCCACTGGCCGTTGCGGCCGCCGCCTTGATGAACGGCTGCGCCTCTCCTGAGCCACGCTACTACACGCTGGCCACGGATTCCACGAACGCCGCGACGGACGTGGGCAGGCGAGACAGTCGGACGGAACATCCGCTATGGATCGAGGTCAGGCCGGTACGGGTGCCGGAACGCCTGAACCGGACTCAGCTGGTGGTGCGTGACGGTAGCACTGGTGGCGTCAAGCTGTTCGACACATCGCGCTGGACGTCACCATTGCCGGATGAACTACGTGATGCGTTGTCACAGCGACTTCAATCGACCCTTGATGCGGTGGATGTCTACCAGCAGGGCGTGTCCGCGACGCAACCAGCGTTCCGCGTGGCAACGGAAGTGGTCAGCCTTGATGCCGAAGTGGGTAAGCGTGCCGCGGCAACGATCACTTGGACCGTGCGGCGACTGCCGGACGGTAAGGTCCTGAGCGGCCGCACCGAAGCAGAAGCGCCCGCTCCGGGGCAGCTCGATGGCGTGGTACAGGCATATCGCCAGATCCTCGCCGCGACTGCAGCCGACATAGCAGCCGGCGTGCAATCCTTTGCCCGCTAGTCGTGAATCGCCTGCAAGAGGTCACTGAGCATGGCAGTTTCACGTGATCAAGCCATTCTGGCGGAGATGGCGAAACCACTGTCATCGTTTTTCACCGTCTCCTTTGGATCCATGAAGCGGTTGCTTTCAGGCTACGAGCAAATCGTCGATCTTTCGCTGGGCCTGTTCGATAGCGACCTGCCTCTGCTCGGCTCCGACCGACACCCCTTCGGCGGCAACGACTTCGAGCCGGGATATGCCAACGAAGGAGAATACGCTTCGCAGATAGGCTTCTGCGTGCTCCAGCGCAGCGTTGGGCGAACCTGTTCCGTAGAATCCGCCTCGGGCGATAGCCAGCACGATGCGCTTATCGCCGGCGAGTCCTTCCGGTCCTCCGGCCGTATAGCGAAAGGTCTTTCCCGCAACGGCAATGCGGTCAATCCAGGCCTTCAGCTGGCTGGCGATACCGAAGTTGTAGAACGCGACACCAATGACAACAATGTCCGCCGCCAAGAATTCTTCGAGGATGGTGCGTCCCAGCTCAATATCTTGCAGAAGCTCTGCGCTGTTCGCCGATGCAGGATCCAGGGACGCAGCCAGATATGCGCCGGACAAGTGTGGAATGGTTGTGGTGGCGAGGTCACGGTATATGACATCGGCCTCCGGATGCGCGGTCTTGAACCTGTCGATAATGGCGGCCGACAGGGTACGGCTTACGGAATTGCCTCCAAGGATGCTGGAGTCAATGTGAAGAAGCTTCGTGGTCACTCGGGAATCTCCAATGTAGGGCGGACCATCGCGGCGTTGAACCATCCAAATTCAATGGGTGCGATTGCGTGATGGCTTGCACCCAACATACCGAGCTTTAGCATCCGCTACAAGAAGGCACACCGATGTTACCTGCGACCAATCAACAGGAGTTAGACAACGCCACTGGCATTGTCGTTGACCACAAGGGTACCTTGCCCGGCATATCGGACATGGGGACTGAGTATCCCGGAGCCTGCCAGCGAGCGGGCGCGGTCCTGGTCCGCATCGGCGACAAGTGGAGCGTCCTGATCCTCATGCGCCTGGCCACCGGCAGAATGCGATACAACGAACTGAAGCGCCAGCTTGGCGGCATCTCGCAGCGGATGCTGACACTGACGTTAAGGGGATTGGAGCGGGATGGACTCGTCGCCCGAACCGTTTACGGTACGGTTCCGCCTCGCGTCGACTACGCGTTGACCTCGCTCGGTCACTCGCTAAGGAGACCCTTGGAGGAACTTGGCCTTTGGGCCGTTGCGCATCTCTCGGACATTGAACAGGCGAGGCACGAGTTTGACCTCCGTAGCCATGCTAATCCGGAATGTGCAGGCGGCGGCTGAGGATTCCAATGGCCTGCTCCATCAACACGGGCAGCTTGGCCATCCGCCATCGGCCGTCACTTTGGCGAGCGCGGCATTGAGGGCGCGGGTGAAATCCACCTCGCCCTCGCTGGCGGCGTAGCAGGACTCGCGAATGGCGGCAATTCGGCCATCAGCCGTTGGGCTCCGCCTGGGTCGCACAGTCAGAACTTGTGCCGCATCCCCACAACGGCGGTGACCTGACTTTTCGTCGACGATGGGGCCAGGGTGTAGATCTGCGCGAACTTTGCGTCTCCCGCGGCGCGCTGGTAAATGCCGACCAGGAAGAGGTCGGTGCGCTTGCTCAGGAAATAGTCAGCGCCAAGGTTCACCTGGTGCCACTGCGGCATGGTGCCCGTCGGCTGATATTCACCCCAGGTGAATATGTAGGCCGCCCCGAGCAGCAGGTTGGGCGTGATGTAGTCAGTCAGGGAAAACTCGGCATTGTTCAGCGTCAGGTGCGTATTGTCGAGGTAGTCGAATCGGACATTGGTGTAAAGCAGTGAAGTCCCCACCTTCCCGAACTGATAGGCCCCGCCGGTGCCAAAGATTCGCTGATGATTGACCTTTGCACCATTGGTCGGGCTGGTGACGAACGGCGAGCTGAATCCGTAATCTCCCACTACCGCGCCGGACTGATTGCTGGCGGCATTGGGTGTGTTCAGCTCTTCGTACGCCATGCCAAGCGACAAATCGCCTGCCTTGTACGATGCGCCGAAGCTGAACGCATTGTTCGACTTGAAGTTGCCCGGCTGCTCGCCAAGGCTGAGCATGCCGGAAACCTGGAAGCCGCCGTATGACGGGCTCTTGTAGGCGATCGTATTGTTGACGCGAAAGGTATTGAAGACGTTGTCGCTATCACCGATGTGCGTGCCAAACGCGGCGAACTGTGTCCCCGACTCATAGGGCCACAAGGTAGCCGCCGGCAGATCGTACTGGCGGCCCAGCGTGACGGTACCCAGTTCAGGCGATTGCAGACCGATGAAGGCCTGTCGGCCGAACAGGCGACCGCCTTGGGAAAGGGTGCCCGTATCAATGGCAAAGCCACCTTCCAGGGTGAAGAAGGCGATGTTGCCGCCGCCAAGTTCTTCCGTGCCTCGCATCCCCCAGCGTGGCGTCTGCATCGGCCCGTTCGGCATCTGCACCTGGGAATGGCCGTTCTGGTTATTGGCATAGAGGATGCCAGTGGAAATTAACCCGTACAAGTTCACGCCGGCTTCAGCCCGCGCTGCCGAGCAGCCCAGCAGGAGTGAGGTGGCGAGGATGGCAGTTCGCTTCATGGTTACCTTTTCTTCTGTGAAAAACGGTTGAACACGCTTCTCCCGTGCGCCGCGGCGCATGGGTTCTGCGTAGTGGAAGCTGAGCTGGGAGGGGAGTCGTCTGCGGCGAGTGACTAGCCCGCAGTATTCACAGGGGGAAGCGGCACCGGTCCGGCGCCTGCGCGACAGGTTTGCTGGGGCCGACGATCGTCTTGATCCTGGCACGGATGCAGCTCCCGTACCGATGCGTGATGCCCGTTCGGGCGCATGGGTCTTTTTGATGGCCAGTGTGCATGCCTGTTTCCTCTGAATCTCTTATCGATGAGATTTGGACGGATTCTCCGCGCGGAATCTGTCTTGTGGGAAGCATCGTTTTTGACGAGGCCCGAGCGAATTTATTGCGCGGGAGTACCTCGGCAGCGCTGATTTTTGCACCGGCACGAGGCATGGATGGCACCGTCCATGGGAGCCTTCGCACCATTGTTGCGCGATCTAATTTTGGCATCGCCATTGCTCTAATAATGATTCTTGTTAGAGCACTAGGCGGCCATCAGAATAGGCCCGTCGCAGCAATGTCTCGCGAACGCGGCAGGGAAAATTGATACGCAATTCAAGGAGATGAGATGGCAGTTCCAGAGAATCCACAGCGCCGACGCGTGATCCAGACAGCGTTCTTGGCCGGCGGGCTGGCTGCTTCCGGCACAATGCTGTCGGTGCGCGCCCTTGCCGCCGACAAGGCGGCTGTCAGCATGCAACTGGGCTGGGTACCGGGCGGCAATCAGGTAGGTGAAGTCGTGGCAAAGCGACTCGGTTACTACGAACAGGAAGGTATTGATTTCAGCATCATGCCGGGCGGGCCGAATATCGATGGCGTTGCCATCGTGGCCTCCGGCCGGGGCGAGGTCGGGCAGATCTCGTCGAGTCCGTCGATCATGCTGGCAGTGTCGGAAGGCCTGCCCGTCAAATGCTTCGCGGTGGGCCTGCAGCAGCATCCCTACGCTTTCTTTTCGCTGAAGAAGTCACCCATTCGCACGCCGCAGGACATGATCGGCAAGCGAATCGGCATCCAAGCAACCGGTATGGTGCTGCTCAAAGCCCTGCTGGCCAAGCACAAGATTCCCGAAAGCCAGGTCAACATCGTGCCGGTCGGCGTCGACATGATGCCGCTACTGAGCGGGCGCGTGGATGCTGTCACCGGCTGGCAGACCAACGTTTCGGCGCTCAAGACACTGGGTGCGGACCGCGTCGAGCTGAGCCTGTGGGATTCCGGGGTGCGGCTCTATGCGCTGCCTTACTACGCCCATACCGACACGCTGCGCAAGCATCCCGAAGTGCTGCAGCGCTTCCTGCGCGCGACCGCGCGTGGCTGGATTCAGGCCCACAAGAACCGCGATCAGGCCACTGACCTTCTGGTCAGGGAATTTCCCACACTGAACCGCGCCGATGAGCGTGCGGCGATCGACACGTTCATGAACTACGCCTTTCAAAAAGAGGGAAGCACGCACGGATGGGGCAGCATGGACGCGGCAGTGTGGCAGGAGCAGATCTCGCTTTACGCCCAGCTTGGCCAGTTCCGCGCGCGCACGCCCAAAGTTGAGGACGTCATGACCATGGACGTCCTGAAAGCCACGCAATCCGCCAGAGTCATAGCCTGAACGATGCAAGCGATCCTACCGGAGACCGTCGGCGCGGCGCGCGCCGTCAACACCCCGCTCGTGCGCGACACAGATGCGGGACTCTCAATCCAGTGCCGTAACGTCAACGTCCGCTTCTTTACCGACCGGCGCAGCACGACTGCCATCGAGGGCCTGAGCCTCGACGTGGCCAGGGGCGAGTTCCTGACCCTGCTCGGCCCGTCGGGGTGCGGCAAGTCCACCTTCCTGCGTGTTATCGCCGACCTGGTCAAGCCCAGCCGTGGTCAGATTCGCGTGCTCGACGAAACGCCGGCCGTGGCACGCGCCAGGCGCGATATCGGATTCGTGTTCCAGGACGCCGCACTGCTGCCGTGGCGCACGGCGCTGCAGAATGTGGAGCTGCCCCTGGAGGTCGCCAAGGGCAAGTCCCGCGCGGGCAAGGCTACGCCGCGCGAATTGCTGGAACTGGTTGGCCTCAAGGGACGTGAAGACGCCTATCCACACGAGATGTCGGGTGGCATGCGGCAGCGAGTGGCGATCGCACGCGCGCTTGTCAGCGACCCCCGCATCCTGTTGATGGACGAACCCTTCGGCGCCCTTGACGAGATCACCCGCGACCGCCTGAACGAGGAACTGCGCCGCGTCTGGCGCGAGCTGGGCCTGACCATCCTGTTCGTCACGCACAGCATCTATGAGGCCGCCTTCCTCGGCCAGCGTGTGCTGCTGCTTGCGGCCAATCCTGGCCGGGTCAGGGAAATCGTGCCGGTCACGCTGACCGAGGACCGCACCCTCGACATTCGCGAGACAACCGAGTTCGTACAACTATCCGCCCATTTGCGGCGCGTGCTGGAGACCTGCTGATGAGTGCCACGGAAATGAAGGTGGGCCTGGCCGCCACCGGAGCGGACCCCGAAGCCGACGCCTACCGCGCCAGTCGCCGCCGGCGCCTGTGGCGTGCGCGGGCGCTGCCCGCACTCGGCATTGCCGCGTTGGCATTCACGTGGTGGGTAGTGGTCGCGGGCTTCGACATCAAGCCTTTCATCGCCCCTTCGCCCGGCCTGGTGCTGCAGACGCTGTTCGACAAGCGCGACATCCTGCTGCAGAACCTCATTCCGACCGCAACCGAAGCCGTGGGTGGCTTCCTGCTGGGCAACCTGATGGCCATCGTGCTGGCAACGGTGTTCGTCCACAACCGGACTTTGCAGGATATCTTCTACCCGGTCGCCGTGATGATCAATTCGATCCCGGTGGTGGCCAAAGCGCCGATCCTGGTGCTGATCATGGGCAATGGCATCGCGCCCAAGATCACCATTGCCGCCATCGTGTGCTTCTTCCCCACCCTAGTGAACATGGTACGCGGGCTGGAGGCGGTCAACCCGCAGTCGCTCGAACTGATGCAGGTCCTTTCCGCCAGCAGGCGCGAGATCTTCTTCAAGCTGCGCCTGTTCAATTCTCTGCCATACCTGTTTTCGGCGCTGCGCATCGCGGCTTCTATGTCGGTCATCGGCGCCGTGGTGGGTGAGTGGATCGGCGCCACCGAAGGCATCGGCGCCATGATCATCCAGGCCACCTACGCGTTTGACTCCGCTTTGCTGTACGCGGCCATCCTCATGAGCGCGGCCCTGTCCGGCATGTTCTTTCTCGTCATCGCGGCGCTTGAGCGCCGGATCATCAAATGGCAACCGGCGAGTGCCCACTGAGCGCCCGCCGGGCATCGCCCGACAACAACGATTCCAAGGACAAGCATGAACAAAATCAATGACTGGATCCGCCAGCCCGCCAGGGATGTGCGCGTGGCGGCGCAGGCCAATGTGGTGGTGGTGGGTGGCGGCCCTGCCGGCCTGTCCGCCGCGCTGGCGGCGGCGCGCAACGGTGCACGCACCATCCTGCTGGAGCGCTACAACCATCTGGGCGGACTGGCGTCGGGCGGCATGGTGTTGGTGCTTGACGATATGTGGGACAGCCACCTGCAGGAAATCTCGGTACGCGGCAACTGCATGACCATGATCGAACGCATGGCTGCCGTGGGTCTGGCGCGCTTTCCGCGCGCCGACGAGTGGGGTGACGACCCCGCGGCCTACCGGCGCTGGGGGCGCTGGGGCACCTTTGACTTCCACAGCCAGAAGACGCCCCACCCGATCTGCTTTGCCGCGGCCTTTGATCCCGACGCCTACAAGCGCGTGGCGCTGGAGATGGTGCAGGAAGCCGGCATCGAGCTGCGCCTGCATTCCTGGTTCTCGCAGACGCTGGTGGAAGACGGCAAGGTCAGGGGCGTGATCTGCGAGACCAAGAGCGGCCGCGAAGCGATCCTCGCCGACGTGGTGATCGACACCACCGGCGACCTCGATGTCGCCGCCTCCGCCGGCGCGCCGCATATCGGCGGCAGCTATATCACCACCACCGTGTTCCGCCTTGGCGGCGTCGACACGGAAGCAGCCGAGCGCTTCGAGCGCGAGGAGCCGGAAACCTACGCCGAGCTCGACCGCCAGGTCAAGCGGGTCCTGGGCGGTTCCTGGGGCCTGTGGTGGCTGAAAACCCCGCTGCCGGGCGTGGTGTGGTGCAACTGCCCGCATATGGCCGGCATCGACGGCCTCAAGGCGGAAGACCTGACGCGTGCGGAGATCCAGGGCCGCAAGCATATCCACGCGGTGGTCGATTTCGTGCGCGAGAAGATGCCCGGCTTCGAGCAGTGCTATGTCATCGACGTGGCGCCGCAGACCGGCGTGCGCCAGACCCGCCTGCTCGACGGCGAGTATATGATGTCCAAGGAAGACGTGGCCCAGCGCGCGCGCTTTGACGACAGCATCGCGCGCGGCCGCGATTACTACATGCCTTATCGCGTGCTGCTGCCCAAGCAGGTCGATAACCTGCTGGTGGCAGGGCGCCACTATTCCGCCACCTCCCAGGCGCAAAAGATCTCGCGCGAGATCCCGCCTTGCATGGCCATGGGCGAAGCCGCCGGCGTGGCCGCCGCGCTGGCGCTGAATGCCGGGGTCTCGGTGCGCGACGTGGATGTGCGCGCGGTACAGAAGACGCTTCGCGCGCAAGGCGCAGACCCCGGTGACCAGACCGGACGCAATGCCGATGTTCCGGCCCTGGCGACTTATGTGCAGGTGGAGGCAGCATGACCACGCAAGCCATGCAAAGGAATCTCCCGCTCAGCGGCGTCCGCGTGATCGACTTCACCCAGGTCATGATGGGGCCGGTCTGCACGCAGACCCTGGCTGACTATGGCGCGGATGTCATCAAGATCGAACGCGAGGGGGCCGGGGATCTCAGCCGGTCCACCTTCGAGCCGGTTGCGGGCGCCGACAACCCGATCTTCTGCAGCCTGAACCGCAACAAGCGCAGCGTCGCGCTGAACCTGCGCGATCCGAACGCGATGGACCAGGTCAAGGCACTGATTGCCGGCGCCGACGTGGTGGTCAACAATTTCCGCGCGGGCGTGATGGAGCGCATGGGCCTGTCCTATGAGGCATGCCGCGAGATGAATCCCCGGATCATCTATGCGGTGGGCACCGGCTTTGGCGAAAGCGGGCCCTATGCGCACAAGGGCGGCCAGGACGTTCTTGCGCAAGCCATCACGGGCTTGATGGCGCGCCGTGCCGACGAGTCGCTGCCGGTTTCGGTCTACCCGACCGCGCTGGCCGACTATTCCGCGGGCATGCACATGGTCCAGGGGGTGCTGCTGGCGCTGCTGGACCGGGCCCGCACCGGCGAAGGGCAGAAGATCAGCGTCTCGCTCTACAACTCGATGCTCGCCATGCAGATGCAGGAGGCGGCCATGATCATGATGGAGGACTCGGAGGTCAACTGGGCGGCCATGCCACTATCGGGGGCGTTTGAGGCCACGAACGGACCGCTGGTGATGGTCGGCGCCTTCAAGGAGAACCCGTTGCGCGATATCTGTGCAGCGCTGGAACTCGAAGACCTCTCGGCCGATCCCCGTTACAGCGACCTCGGCCAGCAGTTCCTGAACAAGGCCGCGTTGCAGGCCACCCTGCGCGAGCGCTTCGCCAGCAATACGCGCGAGCACTGGCTGGCCCGGCTGGAAGCGCAGGACATCCTGTGCGCTCCGGTGCGCGACCTGCGCGAGGCGCTGGTCGATCCCCAGACCCACCACAACGGGATGCTGCTGGAAGGGCAGGGCGAAGGCCAGCAGGTCCGGTTCATCAACAGCCCGATCAGCATGTCGGGCGCACGCGTGACGCTGCGCCGCGCGCCCCCCCGGCTTGGCCAGCACAACCAGGAAGTACTGGCGGAGTTGGCCGGCCACGCCGGCACGCCGGTGGCGACGGAAACGGAGGCATCATGAGCGTCAGTCTGCAAGTCGGGAACTATGTCGCAACGGTCACGCTGTCGCGCCCGGACGTCCTGAACGCTGTCGACCTCGCTACCGAAGCCGAACTGCAGGCCATCTGGACCGAACTCGAGCGTCGCGACGATGTGCGCGTGGTGGTGCTGACCGGCGCCGGGGAGCGCGCGTTCTGCGTGGGCGCGGACCTGAAGAATCCCGCTACCACGGGCCTCGAATACTGGGGCGCTTCGCGTCCCGGTGGCTTCGGCGGGATTGCGCTGCGGGAATCGCTGAACCTGCCGGTCATCGCGCGCGTCAACGGCTTTGCGCTGGGTGGCGGCTTCGAGATGGTGCTGGGCTGCGATATCGTCGTGGCATGCGAGGAAGCGAGCTTCGGCTTGCCCGAAGCCCTGGTCGGGCGCATGCCGCTGGACGGTGGCATGACCCTGCTGCAGCGCCAGATTCCCTATCGCCAGGCCATGGCGATGCTGCTTACCGGCAAGCGCGTATCAGCGCGGGAAGCCGAGGGAATGGGGCTGATCAACGAAGTCGTGCCGCGCGCACAGCTGGACGACGCGGTGCAACGCTGGATCGGTGCCTTGCTGGCGTGCGCACCGCTGTCGCAGCAGGCCATCAAGCAGGTCGTGCGCCGCACCGCCACGCTGTCGCCGTCCGATGCGCAGGCGCTGCGGCTGCCGGCGCTGGTCAGCGCCCTGCAGTCCGAAGACGCGCACGAGGGCGTGCTGGCCTTCCAGCAAAAACGCAAGCCTGTGTGGCGGGGTCGGTGATGGCCTACGTCATTGCTTCGGGCTGCATCGACATCAAGGACCGCGCCTGTGTCCAGTGCTGCCCGGTCGACTGCATCTACGAGGGTGGGCGTACCCTGTACATCCATCCGGACGAGTGCATCAGCTGCGGCATCTGCGTCTCGGTATGCCCGACCGAAGCGATCCACGCGGACAACGAACTGCCGGAAGCGGAGGTGGTCTTTGCCGCCGTCAACCGGGAGTTCTTCGGCCCGGCGGTCAGCGGCATCGGTTCGCCGGGCGGCGCCGACTACATCGGGCCGGTCGCGTGCGATCATCCCGTGGTGTCAGCGTATCCCACTGCAGTGCGGGCCTAGGCCCCCAGAAGGTCCCGGCGGAGACATTTGCCATGCATGCCAGCATCCTCAAGTACTTTGTCGAGGTGGCCCGCTGCGGATCGATCCGCAAGGCCGCGCAGAATCTCTATGTGGCTTCCAGTGCCGTCAACCGGCAGATCCTCAAGCTGGAAGCGGAGATGGGCACCGACCTCTTCGACCGGTTGCCCAACGGCATCCGGCTGAACGCCGCGGGCGAGCGCATGCTGCGGCATATCCGCGCGACGCTCAACGACTACCACCTGATGCGTGGCGAGCTGGATGAACTGAAGGACGAGCGCAAGGGCCACCTGACCATCGTCGCGATGGATTCGCTGTTCGTGGACTTCCTGCCCGCCGCGGTCGACGACTTCTCGGAAATGTATCCCGCCGTGACCTATGCGATTGCGGCAGTGACACCTTCCGAGGTCGCGGCCAAGGTCCTGGGCGGCGAATACGACGTCGGCGTGACGTTCATGTCGAAGCTGCCCGCCGGCCTGGAAATCGCCGCGCAGGTGGCATTGCCGCCGGGCGTGGTGATGGCTTCCTCACACCCGCTTGCAAGGAAGGAGCGGCTCAGCTTTGCCGATTGCCGTGACCACGCGTTCCTTCGCCTGGAGGGGCCGTCGCCACTGCAAGGGGTGGTCTCGCCGCGCTTCGCCGAATTCTGGGACCTGGTGACGCCCAGCGTCGTCTGCAATTCGACCATCCTGCTCAAGCGCCTGGTGGCCTCGGGCCGCGGCATCTCCTTCTTCTCGAAGCTGGCCTTCGCTGACGAGATTGCGAGCGGCGAGGTGGTCTGGCGGCCCTTCGACGAGCCGAACATCAACGCACTGACCGTCGGCATCATTACGCCATGCCAGCGGGCGATGTCCAGCGTCACAACGGAGTTCGTCAGGGGTCTCGTCCACCGGCTCAAGCAGGTGGAGCTGTCCCTGACGACCTGAGCGACCATCCCGCCTGCGGGACGTGGTCACAATCCAATCAACGGAAACTAATCAGTGAAAAGCCACTACATTGGCGGCCAATGGCACGACAGCACGGACGCCGCGATCAACCACAATCCATCCGACACCAACGACGTCATCGACCACTACGCGCAGGCGAGCGCGGCGCAGGCCAGGGAAGCCATAGCCGCTGCCCGACTCGCCGCGCCTGTGTGGGCGCGCAGCACGCCGCAGCAGCGCGCGGATGCGCTGGACCGAATCGGCAGTGAAATCCTGGCCCGGCGGAAGGAACTCGGCTGGCTGCTCGCGCGTGAGGAGGGCAAGACCCTGCCCGAAGGCATTGGCGAAGTCACGCGCGCAGGCAATATCTTCAAGTTCTTTGCCGGGGAGGCGCTGCGCTTGCGCGGCGACAAGCTCGGCTCGGTGCGGCCGGGTGTGGAAATCGAGGTGACACGCGAGCCCGTGGGTACGGTCGGGATTATCGCGCCCTGGAACTTCCCGATGGCCATTCCCGCGTGGAAGATCGCGCCGGCGCTGGCGTTTGGCAACACCGTGGTGTTCAAGCCGGCCGAGATCGTGCCTGGCTGCGCCTGGGCGCTGGCGGAGATCATCAGCCGCGCCGACTTGCCGCAAGGCACCTTCAACCTCGTCATGGGTCGCGGCGCCGAGGTCGGCCAGGTACTGCTGGACGACCCCCGTGTCGACGCCATTACCTTCACCGGGTCGGTGGCCACCGGGCGTCGCGTCGCCCAGGCGGCCGCGCAGCGCATGGCCAAGGTGCAACTCGAAATGGGCGGCAAGAACCCGATGGTGGTCCTCAATGATGCCGACCTCGACATCGCCGTGGACTGCGCGGTGCAGAGCGCATTCTTTTCCACCGGCCAGCGCTGCACGGCGTCGAGCCGGCTGATCGTGGAAGAGGGCGTCTATGCGGCGTTTGTCAGCAAGCTGCAGCGGCGCACCGAGGCCCTGAAGATCGGCCACGCGCTCGAAACCGGCACTGACATCGGACCGGTGGCGAGCGCCGAGCAGCTTGCCCAGGACCTGCGCTATATCGCCATTGGACAGGAGGAGGGCGCCCGCTTGTTGTGCGGCGGTGAACAGGTCGCGCGCGCGACGCCGGGCTATTACCTGACGCCGGCGGTCTTTGTCGACTGCAGCAACGAGATGCGCATCTGCCGCGAGGAAATCTTTGGGCCGGTCGCCACTGTGATCCCGGCCCGCGACTACGAGCATGCGCTTGCGCTCGCCAACGATACCGAGTTCGGTCTAGCTGCGGGCATCTGCTCGACCTCGCTCAAGCATGTGCAGCACTTCAAGCGGCACGCCCAGGCAGGCATGGTGATGGTCAATGTGCCGACGGCCGGGGTTGATTACCATGTGCCGTTCGGTGGCCGCAAGGCGTCCAGCCTGGGCACGCGGGAGCAAGGCAGCTATGCCGCCGAGTTCTATACGGCCGTTAAGACCGCGTATATAGCTGGCTAGAAACGCCGGGTGGGCTGCCGGCGCCAGCCCAGGTCATTGCTAAGTTTGAACGGCTCCATCCTCCGGCGAACTGCCTCGACTTCCCAGCTTGGCGGGCCGTTCAAACGTCATTGCGAGACACGTACTGAGCGTTTATGTAGGCCTCGTTGTGTCTGGGCTTCTAATGCCGAACTCGCATCCGGGCCGCCATTGATTGCCTGGCGTGGCGCGCATTGCATCATTCCGGCTCGATGCCGGCGGCCTTGATCACTTTTGCCCATTTCGCTGTCTCGCTATGCATGAACGCAGCCAACTCTTCTGGCGTCGAAGGGAAGGGTTGGCCACCTGTCCGACTGAAGTGTTCGATTGCTGCAGGCCCCGTCAGCCCCTGTCGAATCATTTGGCTCATACGCGCGACGACAGGCTTTGGCGTATTGGCAGGAAAGAAGGCAGCCACCCACGCCGTCATCTCATACCCCGGCAGGCCGCTTTCCGCCATGGTTGGCACATTGCCGAGCAGGGGATTGCGACCTGATGTGGTCACGGCTACTGCGCGGAGCTTGCCGTTCTGGATCAGCGGCAGCGCTGGGTTGATGTCAGAAATCATGAAATCGACCTGATGCCCCATCAAGTCGGTCAAGGCCTGCGGCACGCCCTTATATGGCACATCCAGCGCAGGTGTGCCGCTCATCATCTTGTAGAGTTCACTGGCTACCCGCGTGGAGGAACTGCCGCTGGAAAAGGTCATCTTGCCTTGCCGGTTCTTTGCCAGTGTGGTCAGGTCTGTCACCTTCTGCACCGGGCTGTCTGACGGCACCACCAGGACCAGTCCACTTTTGGCAATCAACGACACCGGCGCGAAGTCCTTGATCGGGTCATAGGGCAGCTTCTTGAACAGGGACGCATTGGCCGCGTGGGTGGTATTTGTTGTAATGAGCATCGTGTAGCCATCGCCGGGCGCTGTCGCGACGGCCGTCGCCGCGATGAACCCGTTGGCGCCGGGACGGTTTTCTACGACGACGGACTGACCGGTTTGTGCAGTGATGGTCTGCGCGATGTAGCGCGCGGTGTTATCCGTGCCACTGCCCGCCGGAAACGGCACCACGACACGGATAGGTTTGCTCGGATACTGGCTCGGGCCAGCGGCCCACACCAATTGCGGTGCCGCGCAAGCAGCCGTGAGTCCGGACAGCATGGCGAGCATGCGTCGCCGGGAATATCGCTGGAACATCTTGTCTCCTCCCGCATCTCGGGATCTGAATGAGTTTCCTTGCCATGCTTTCGTCAGGGCAGCGGATCGTGTGCACGAATGACAATCAGCTCTCGCAGGACGCCTTCCGGTTCGAGGCTGAGTTCCGCACCGTCGGGAATGTAGACCCATTCCCCAGCTGCGGCGGCGAAGCGCTCTCCATTAATGTGGCCGTGGATCGTGCCACTGCGCACGAAGATGGCCTGCTCGGTCTCGCCAAGCCTGTGCGGCTCTGCGCCGCCATCCGGATCCAGGTCTACCGTATAGATGTCGAGAAACCGGGAGTCGACGGTCTGCCGTGTGATGACCGGTCTGATTAGCGCGCCACGGTAGTGCGGTAGCGTGATCGCATCAGCGCTGCGAGGAATGTCGAGAACTTCGGCGGCACCAGCCTGAAGGCGCGGATCGTCAGGGCCGCTTGCGAGCACTGCTGCGTTAGGATTCTCGCTATACGGCGGTGCGTAGATGACCATGACCCGTACCGGTTCGTCGCTGATGACCTCGAAGCGATGGAAGACTCCGGCCGCATTGAAGCTCCAGTCGCCTGCGCGCAAGACCTGCTGCTTGCCTGGGAGTTCGCCGAGACCCTCGCCGGCTAGCATCAACGACGCCTGCTCCAGGCCTGGGTGTGCATGCGGCAATGCACCGTTACCCCGCGAAATCGTGCCCAGCAAGACTTCGAGCCGGCGCGCACCGACGGTCTCCTTGCCGATGATGCGCTGGTTCGCCGTTCCCGTGTGGTTGGCCGGTGCGTACGCAGCCACGTCGGCGGCCCTCCGTACAAAGGCTGATGTCATGCCGATGTCTCCTCTATCGAATGGTGAAATAGTGAAATCTGTCGCGTTCAGCGGCGGCTGTCGGGGATGGCGAGCGCCGGGTAGTGCTCGGTTAGCTTGGCTGGCATCTCCACATCCAGGATGAATCGGTCGCCGCGATACCAGAACTGCCCCGCCATGAGCACATTGCCGTCGACGTCCAGCGTCGCTCGGACGATCCGGGCGATTGGCGCCCCGAAGCCATAGGCGAGATCGCGTGCCAGGATATAGTCGGCTGGCTCGACCGTCATGGTTTGCTGCATCATGCCAAGGCGATCGCCTTCGACCTGGCGAAGCAGATGAACGAGCTTGTGGTGCTTTTCGCCGCCAGGCGGAAAGCGGGCAAACACTGAGGAGGCGACGTACATCTCGATCAGGCAGAACGGCGTGCCGCCGTGCAAATGCAGCTTGCGCACCATCACATAGCTATCCAGCGGCGTGCCGCGCCTGGCCAGACCTGGCCGCAGCGCCACGCCTTTGCGCATTTCGAGGATGCGGATCTCCAACTCGCCGCCGTGGGCCGACTCGTCATTGATGGCCGAGCGCAGCCCTTCTCCGGGTGCTGACGGCTGCTTGATGACGTGGGTGCCACGACCGCGCTGGCTGTTGACTAAGCCCTCTTCCGTCAGCACCGCAAAGGCCTGGCGCACGGTTACCTTGGCGATCCCGTGAGTCTGCGCCAGCTCGTCCACGGTGGGCAGTTGCATGCCCACCGGGTACTCGCCAGAAACGATCTTGTGCCGGATGACGCTGGCGAGTTGCCGATATCGCGTCACGCCGCCTGTAACGTCGTCGGCCAGAGTGACGACCCCGTTGGCTGCCGCGTTGGACGAATTCCGCGTCACGACACCAGCTCCCGTGGCACGCGCACCGGCATGGTAAGCAGAATCTGCGCCATACCCTTGCCCAAGGGATCATTACGCAGCGATGCCATGCCGCCGCCATCCAGTGCCGAGTCGCATACGAAGTTCATAGCCTGGAAGCCGGGCAGATCGTAGCGGGTCACCGGCCCCTTGACCAAGTGACGGAGCCAGTCGGCAACACGGTCAACTGTCACCTGTGCCCGCAGCACGGGCAAATACGCCGGTCGGCGAGCAATCAGCCCGATGTTGGAGGTATCGCCCTTGTCGCCGCTGCGGCCATAAGCTAGCCGTATCAACGGGACTTCTACGGTGTCGTGTTCAGCGAGGTCCGTGCCCGATTGTTCAGCCACTGCAGGCGCGGGCACGATCGGTATTGCAGGCCCACCCAGAGGAATGGTTACGCCACTGCGTACACCGTTTATCACCACCATCGGGGTCAGGGCGCTCTTGTCGAGGAGGAACGCATACTGTCGGATCGACGGCGAGGGACTGGAACGCCCGCCGCTAGAGCCCGTCGTGCCAGCCGCCCAGCTCGTTCCCGCAGCGGCAATCTCCCGCGCAAATATTTCCAGCGCCGCCTTGTCGGGATGCATCACCGCCAGCCGCATCACCGCCTCGCGGGTATGTCGGACGGCAGCGTGCGGCCCAAAGCAGGACTCAGCTCCCAGCACCTCGATCCGGGTGCGACTGTAGTCTGCCCAGCCGTTCTCCCGGAAAAGCTCGCGCGTGCGGGCGAGAATCGCCTGCGCCGTACGTTCGGCCTTGGCGACCGCGTCGACGCCGACGATGGAAAGCTGCGCGTTGCAGCGAAAGCCGTCGACGTAGGTGGCGCAGACTTTGTAGGCATTGCCCGGGGCCCGTCCCCGTGCGCCGCTGACCTCGACGAGGTCCGGTGCGGCCTGCCGGAGGGCGACCTGCGTGAAATCGCAGGTGACGTCGGGCAGCAGGTAGTTGGCCGGGTCGCCGATCTCATACAACACCTGCTCGCCCACCGTCGCGGTATTGACCAGTCCCCCGGTGGCGGGGGGCTTGCCGACAAGGAACGTGCCGTCGGCATGGCACTCGACGATCGGATAGCCGATGTTGTGCCAGTCCGGAACGCTTTCCCAGTCGGTATGCAATCCGCCGGTTGCCTGGCAACCGCACTCGATGATGTGGCCGGCCAGACTGCCTTGCGCCAGGCGATCATAGTCGTCCGCCTGCCAACCGAACTCGTGCATCAGCACGCCGAGTGTCACGGCACTGTCCACGCAGCGTCCGGTGATGACGATCTGTGCCCCCTGGTCCAGCGCCTGCCTGATCGGCAACGCGCCCAGATAGGCATTGGCGCTAACCACCTTTTCCGGGAGGGGGGCGCCTTTCTGCATGTCTCGAGTACCGGCTTCGCGCAGCTGGGGAAGCAGTGGCATCACGTCATCGCCTTCGACCACGGCGATGTTCAGTGCCAGGCCCTGTTCGGCTGCCAGAGTGGCAATGGCCTGGGCACAGCCGTGCGGATTCATGCCACCGGCGTTGCTGACTACACGGATCCCGCGTGCGGCAATCTCTGCGAGCAGGGCCTTCATTGTCACCGTCACGAAATCGGTGGCGTAACCGAGTTCCGGCTTGCGCAATCGGGCTGCGGCCAGGATCGACATGGTCAGCTCGGCCAGGTAGTCGAAAACCAGGTAATCGATATCGCCGTGGCGCACCAGCTGTGGCGCGCCAACGCTGCTGTCGCCCCAGAAGCCGGAAGCCCCGCCAATGCGTACCGTTTTCGTGTTCATTCCCATCTCCCTATCTGCCAGTCCACATGGGCTGGCGCTTCTCGCGGAATGCCAGCTGGCCTTCGCGCGCATCCTCGGTCAGTGCAAAGAGCCCGATCTGGCTTTCCGTGAATGCCATGGACTGCTCGAACGACATGGCTTCCACGTGCTTGAGCGTGTACAGCCCGCGACGGATGGCGGCCGGCGATTTGTTCAGCAGGCGGGCCAGCAACCGGTCCAGCTCGGCGTCGAGATCCTCGCTGACGTAGTTGAGCAGTCCGGCGGCGAGCGCTTCCCTCGCCGAAAACGGCTCGCCGCACAGGCATATTTCGGTGAGCCTGCGACGTGGCACCACGTGCTGCAGCACGCTGAGGACCTGCGCCGGAAACAGGCCTACCTTGACTTCCGGCAGGCCGAAGACAGCGCTTTCGCTCGCAACGGCCAGATCGCACATCGCCATCAGTCCCATGCCACCCGCCATGCAGGCCCCATTGACGCGCGCAATCAGCGGCACGGTTGACTGCCTGGCGCAGCGGAACAGGTTCGCCATTCCCTGGTAGGGATCGGCGTAATCGAACGTGAAGGATGTTCCGGTCTGCAGATCGGCGCCGGCGCAGAATGCCTGCTCGCCAATGCCCGTAATGATCACAGCGCGGATGTCGGCATCGCGATTGGCGCGCAGGATGCCGTCGCAGATTCCCTGCAGCACTGCCGGCGTGATGGCATTGCGGCGCTGCGGGCGGTTGATGGTCAGGTAGAGTGCCGCATCCCGGACCTCGCACAGCAACTCATCATTCATGGCGGGGTTCTCCCTGGGTTTTTAGCGCTATTGACCCATCCCCCAAGATCCCCGATGCGAACAGCGTATCAATGGCGGTATCGTCGTAGCCGGCCTCACGCAGAACTTCACGGCTGTGCTCGCCCAGCCGGGGCGCATGGCGTCGGCTTGTCGGTGGGGTGCCATGCCATTCGCTGGGCACCGCCATCTCGCGGATACGGCCGACAGCCGGGTGGTGAGATTCGCTGAAGAAGCCGATATCCTGCAAATGAGGATCGTCCAGCAGCGACTCGAACGTGTGCATCGGAAAGACCGGAACATCGGCCTCCTTGAGCAGGATATGCCATTCCTGGGTGGTGCGCTTGGCCATTTCGTCGCTGACCATGGCATACAGGTCGGTGATATTGGCGGTACGGGTGTTGATGTTGGCGAGGCGCGGATCGGAGCCATACAAGTCCGCCTTGCCAATGACTTTGAGGAAGGCCTTCCAATGATGATCGTGATAGATGAGGCAGCAGACATGCCCGTCCTTCGTCCGGTACGGGCGCCTCTCTGGCGAGAGCAGGCGCGGATAGCCGAAGCCGCCCTTTGCCGGGACGAAGGTCTCGCCATACAGGTGGTCCCCCATCACATAGGGCACCATTGTCTCGAACATCGGGACATCGACACGCTGACCCTTGCCGGTGCTGATGCGCGAATACAAGGCGGCGCAGATCACGCCGAAAGCATAGAGTCCGACCGAGCGATCGGCGATAGTGATTGGCAGATAGCGAGGGCTGTCGCCACTGCCCAGCGAAACGGCCAGCGGCAGGCCGGTCGCGGCCTGGATCAGATCGTCGAAGGCAGCTTGCGGCGCGTACCGGCCCCGCTGCGAAAAGCCGAACATGCCAACATAGACCAGGCGTGGATTGATGGCCGAGAGCGTTTCATAGTCCAGCCCCAGCCGCTGCATGGCCTGTGGGCGCACGTTGTAGGCCAACACGTCGGCATCCCGCACCAGGCGGAGCAGGGCCTCTCGCCCCTGCGGCGCTTTCAGGTCAAGCACGATGCTGCGCTTGTTGCGGTTCAGGCCCAGGAAGAGCGGCCCCAGCTTTTCATCGCCACAGGGACCGATGCCGCGCGTGCTGTCTCCGCCCGGCGCCTCGACCTTGATCACGTCGGCGCCAAGGTCAGCCAGCATCTGGGTGGCTGAAGGCCCCATGAAGACTGACGTGATGTCAACCACTTTCACGCCGGCCAGAGGCCCGTTTGTCTGATCTTTCTTCATTTCCTTTTCATCTCGGTGGGGCGATGTGTGGCGGCTGGCATGAGGGACACCGTTGCCTGCCGACTGGCCGCGACATCCGGCTTGCAACAACAGATCGATCATCGGTCCGTCTCCGGGCTGGTCAGCTCGGGTATCCGCTTCTTGATTTTCGAGATGGTGTGGAGCCTCACCCGCTGCGCCCACGGCCCGTCGATGGTGCGCAGATTCTTGCCCGCAAGATGTGCGAGGCCAAGCTCGTCACTGAGTTTCGCAATAGACGTCTCGACATCGAGCGAGAGGTTGGTGACAAGAACGTCGCCGCCGTGGAAGACGAGGCTGTTCGACCAGAGAAAGCCGATGGGTGCTCCCTTGCGGTCGATGCCGCCGAAGTCGCCGAGCTTGGCAATTACCTGCCCCTTCGTTGGCTCGAGCACCTGAATCTCGTTGGACTGATTGCAGGCGATCCAGAGATTGTCGTGCTCGTCGATGATCAGGCCGTCGGGTCCGCCGCCGATGCGGTTGACGAAGACTTCGGGCGTGCCGGGCTCCAGCGTCGCGCCCGTTACGGGGATCCTGACAACGACGTCATTCGCCGTATTGGCGACGAACAAAGCCGTCTTCTTGTTGTTGAACGCCAGGCCATTGGCGCCGATGGTCGGAGGTATCCGTGTGGGCTTCAAAAGCGCGCTGGTGACCCAGGGGGATGCTTCGCCGCCGTGCGGCCCGACTTTCCAGATGATGCCCTGGTGAGCGTCGGTCACGTAGACGTTCCCCGCAGGATCGAACGTCATCCCGTCGAGACCGGGGTTCTTTCCGGAAACTGTCATGAACACGGACGAGACACCCGTCCTCGGGTCGACGCTCAGGACCTTCGCGCCCAGATAGTCGACGATGAGCAATTGGCCCGTCGCAGGATGGAATCCGAGGTCGAGCAACATTCTGCTCGCGCCCTTGATGCTGACAGTGCGCAAGTGCTTTCCATGAGCGTCAAACACAATGAGCGATCCCTCGCTCGTGCTCGGTTTGTTCACCGCTACCGTGACGACGTAGACGTTCCCCTCGCGGTCCACGGTGATGCCCTCGGGATGTGCCTCACCCGCGGGCAACGTGGCAAATGTCTCAACCTTGCCGCGCTCCCACGCTCTTGCGGCTATCGGCGTCGATAGCAACGCGAGCAGAATCAGCGTCGGCAGTATCGGCATACTCGGGGCTTTGATCATTCTCATGTTGCACTCGCTCAATCCTGCGGATCGACAGGTCGTTACTGATTGATCTGATCGGTGTCGTACGCTGGCCGGTAAGGATCAGGGGACGGCACCGCGCAGGCCGACGGGCGGCCCGCCTGTCAGTCGCCTTTTCTCACTCCATAACGTCGGCGCCGTTGCCGCGGACGTAGGGCACCGGTCCGATGCCGCGCGCCGCGGCGAGAGTCTGGATCGCGTACTGGATCGAGAGCGCGTCATTGAGCGAGTGGAACGTGCCGTCCTCGTTGAAGCTCACTTGCGCGCCTTCGATCCAGGCAATGGTGATCGTGTCCTCGGTGTTGTCTTCCGGGGTGTAGAAGGTGTGCACCGAGCCGCCGGGCTCGTACAGGTAGGAGCCCGCCGTCTGCGGCTGGTCAGGGTACTCGCGGTACTTCCAGCAGCCCTGGATCGTCCACACCTGCGCCGTACCGGTGTGGTAGTGAATTGGCAAGGAACAACCGGGTTCGACGATGGCCATGAAGACCCACTCTCCGCGCTCCGGGTCGAGGCGCAGCGGCTTGATATGGATGCCCGGAAATACATCTTTGATGAGCGGGATCTGCTCGATGTTGACGGTCAGGAGCTTGTCCTGCGGCAGCGCGGGCAGCGGCAGCGGCGCGCCGGAGGACGTGAACGGTTGGGTCGCGGGTCTTGCGGTCATTGTATTGTTCCTTTCACTGGCAAAAATTGAGAGCGGAAACTGTCCTTTGGTGGAACACAAGCGGCAGTCAAACTGGCAATGCACTTCAGGCTGGGGCGGCGGCAAAGCGCCGATGAAGGCGGGCGGCCAGTTCGACGATAAAGCGTGGGCTGTCGTCGGCAGCCCGAATGCACTTAAACTCCTAAAGTTCTAATGATGGGAGTTTAGGGTCCGCAAAAGAAATGTCCACCCGTTGTTTACCCTGAATCCTTTAGCTTTGCTTGCGCTCGCCAGCTTTCCGCCATTGAGGCTCGGTGATGGCGGGTACTGTTTTCAACGCGGAGGCGGGGATATCAATCTCGGAGACGTAACGGTCACCTCGATACCAGGTGACGCCGGCGTACAGAACGGTGCCTTTGCCGTCAAGAAGTCGCCTCGACATCTTTGCGACGGGGGAGGCGAAAGGGATTTTCAGCATGTCGCACAGAGGAAAATCCGCCGGCATCACGGTTGTGCGTTGGCGTACACGCTTGTTTCGCGAACCCTGTTCGTCAAGGACCGCGGCGAGAAGCTTCCTTTTTTTGGCGATGTCCTTGGGCAACGAGTCGAAGACCTGGGCCAACACATAAATCTCCGCATAGCAAAACGGCTCGCTGGAGTAGGTGTGCAGCTTGCGGACGCAGACATAGTCGCCGCTCGACTGATCGCCCGGTCCGAGCAGCGCCTGCGGCACTCGGGCGTCGCGCCGGACTTCAAGGACTTCAAAGCCCAGCGCCTCCGGCGCGGCAAAGGGATCGTTGATTGCCAGTTCGATGTCGCCGGTGGCTGCGGGGACAGCAGCCACGTGGGTGCCGACACCCCGCTGGCTACGGATCAGTCCTTCCTGTGAAAGCAATTCATAAGCCTGCCGGACGGTGACGACGGCCACGCCCAGGTCGGCCGCTAGGTGCGTGATCGGCGGCAGCAGCATGCCAAGCGGATACTCGCCCTTTGCGATCCGGTGCCTCAGCAACGAAGCCAGCCGCTGATATTGCGTAACGCCTCGTGCAGCTAATAGCTCTGGGCGTTCTATCCCCGTAGTTTGATCGTCCGCCATTCCAATTGCCTACCATTCAGACAGTGGAGTATGCACCAGAAGAACGGACCAAAGTACGGTGTGTCTTCTCTTGGGGGCTGGAGACTCATTCCTGCCATACAGATGGCCTCTGTTTCGGCGACGCACGGCCGGCCGCGTCGCAGACTCGCCGTGCCGGCCGACATCCACCCGGAACTGGTAAACTCGGCGGCTTCTGGATGGCTATGACCCCAAGATGCCTGCCGCTGTCTCCCCCACCGATCACCGTCCCCGCGTCGCCGCCGAACGACGCGCCCGCATGCGCAAACGGCTGCTGGAAAGCGCGATGATCGTGTTCGCGCAGAAAGGTCTGGGGGCGAGCGTCATTCCGGAAGTGGTCGCTGCGGCGGAAGTCTCGAAAGGCTCCTTCTACAATTATTTCCGCACCAACGAGGAAGTGCTCGCAGGGGTCAGCGAGGAATTGAGCAATGAGATGCTGGCGCTGATCGAAGGCGCCGTGGGCGAGATAGAAGACCCTGCGCTGCGAGTTGCCACCGGCGTCCGATCGTACCTGCATCTGGTGCGGTCCTATCCGGTCGTCGGCCGCTTTCTTTGCAGCGCCGGCCTTAGCCTGGTCGGCAAGGGCAGTGCCATGTTCGACTACCTGCCGCCGGACCTCAAGGAAGGCCAGAAGCGAGGATTCTTCAGCCCCATGCCGGTCGACGCCGCTGTCGACCTGATCGCGGGCACCTGCCTCATTGCCGTGCATCGAATGACTAACAGTCGTACGGCCAAGCGCTATCCGGAAACGCTTGTCGAGGCCATGCTGCGCGGGCTCGGCATCGGCGCAGCCATGGCCCACGCCTTGACAGAAGCGCCCATGCCAAAGCTGACAGCACCGCCCGAATCGATGCTGGCCAAGACGCAGGCACGAATGGAGTCCGCGAACGGTGCCTCCGCCTGACTCATCGGCTACGGAAAGGGTTGTACGCGGACAGTTTCATCTACCGCAATACCAAGGGTAGCGGCCAAGGCCCCGACAAGCTGAGCTTCGTCTCCATCGGGCAACGTCCTCGCGATTTCGTCGGCGCTATGCGAGTCGATCCCTAGCGCGCGTAGCGCCATCGCGGCCGCTTGCTCCGAATAGTCTTCCCGGCTATCCGATTCCTGCATTCTCTGGATCGTGCCCAGCACGGCGCCGACAACGATATTGAGCGCGATGGCCATCGGCATACGCGTGAAGCGCCCTTGTCGGAAGCCCTCCTCGATGTCAGTGCGCACAAACTCCAGCATATTCGGCCCCTGCTCGCCTGGCCATCCCACATCCACCAGAAAGTCAGCCACGGCTGAGTAGTGCAATGCAAGCCGCGACGCGAGCTGAATGCCGCGTGCCACCAGGCGAGCCGGATCGTCAATTCCGCGTACCAGAGGATCAACGGTGCGGACGATCTGGTTGGCAATCTCAGTGGCCAACTCCCGGATAAGGACATCTGGAGACGCGAAGTACTTGTAAAACGTCCCCCGGGACACCCCTGCCTCCCGGATCACGTCGTCCACCGACATGGCGGCGTGGCCCTTGCTCGCTACCAGCTTCAGTGCACTGTTCAGAAGCCGCCAACGCATTCGCTCGCGACGTTCAGCGCCGACGCGCTGGCGGTGGTCCATGTGCGGCAGCGGACTTTCGACACCTGAATGCTCGTTCGGCGGAACTTCCTGTCGCTCCGCCTCGGTCTTCGATGAGATAGCCGTCTTTGTCATGATGTAGTTATCGTCATTATGAAAGTTTCAACTCCGCGTCGTCTTCTCGTTGCGTCGCGTGATACGCAAGGCTGACATCACACGCCGACCTTGGCGGCCGTAGCGACGGTGAGACGAAGGTAAAACCCGTCAAGGCTCATTGCAGTCTTCGCACACGGCCTGCCGCCCACTTTTCTAATAATACACTAATCGTCATCCTGACAAAACGTAAAGGATGATATATAGTTCGTTCCGTCGATACCGACGCCCCCGTCCCGGAGCACTACCTCATCAGGTAATCCGGACTGCATGCGGCTCGACGCACTTTTGGCGGATTGGCGCACGGTGGCCAGGACCCCACAACGGCCGCCCCTGCAGCGGATCTGAAAGGAAGGCATAAATTGACCCTGAACCCTAGAACCCTAGCCCTTACACTGATCGCGGCCTGCGCAGTCGCCGCGTGTTCTCAGGCCGAGCCGCCTCAGCATGAGGAAGTGCGTCCGGTGCGCACCATCATTGCTGGTCAGACGCCAGGCACTGTCGGCGCCAGCTATTCAGGTGAAATCCGCGCCCGGTACGAGAGCCGACTTGGCTTCCGCACGGGCGGGAAGATCGTCGCGCGGCTCGTCGACGTGGGCGCCCATGTCAAGCGCGGACAGGTATTACTACGGCTTGATCCGACGCAGGAGGCCCTGCAAGTGACAGCCGCGGCCGCTGATGTCGATGCGGCGCGCAGCCGGGTCGCGCAGGCGCGTGTGGACGTAAAGCGAATCGAACAACTGCTGGCGCGCAATTTTGCTTCGCAGGCAGAGCTGGACCAGCAGCGACTTGTGCTTGACCAGTCCGAAGCGCAATTGCGTTCAGCGCTTGCGCATCAGAGGTTGAATGCAAACCAGGAGGGGTTCACCACGCTGGTGGCAGACCGCGACGGGGTGGTCAGCGCGATTAGCGCCGAGGCCGGCCAGGTCGTCTCGCCAGGGCAGTCCGTCGTGACAGTGGCCGCGGACGGTGAGCGCGAGGTGGCGATCAGCATTCCTGAGTCCCGCGTTGAAGAACTGCGCAAGGCCAAGTCCTTGCAGATTTCGGTCTGGGCCCATCCGGACAAGGCGTGGACCGGCACGCTGCGTGAGCTGGCCCCGGACACCGATAGCGTGACACGCACCTATTCAGCCCGCATTTCGATTCAGCATCCAGATGAGACGCTGCTTCGACTCGGCATGACGGCGTCGGTGTTCGCGCCAGACGTAGACGGAAACCGCGCGATCCGGCTGCCGTTGACCGCGATCGTGGATCGCGACGGCAGTCGCCAGGTATGGATCATTCCTCCCAAAAGCGGGCGTGTCCAGGCGCGCGATGTCCAGCTTGGCAGCGCGCAGAAGGACAGCGTGCTGGTCACGGCTGGCCTTTTCGGCGGCGAAACCGTGGTGACGGCCGGCGTGCATATGCTCAAGGCTGGCCAACGCGTCAAAGTCGTGGAAGCTGCGGCCCAGGCAGGGAGCGACAAATGAAAGGTATCAACCTCTCTGAATGGGCGCTCAAACATCAGCAGATGATCGCCTTCCTGCTGTTGCTCCTGGCCGTGACCGGCATCCTGGCTTACACCAGCCTGGGCCAGAAGGAAGACCCCGAGTTCACCATCAAGACCATGGTGGTGCAGGCCTACTGGCCCGGCAGTTCGGCGCAGCAGATGTCCGATCAGGTCACCGACAAGATCGAGCGCAAGCTACAGGAAGTCGCCGAGATCGACTACACGTCCAGCTATGTGAAGCCGGGCGAGACTCAGGTCAAGGTCAACCTGCGCGAGGACGTCCCGCCCAAAGCGGTTCCCGACGTCTGGTACCAGGTACGCAAGAAGCTGGGCGATATCCGCCAGACCCTGCCGCAAGGCACGCAAGGCCCGTTCTTCAACGACGAGTTTGGCGATACCTTCGGCAACATGTATGCGTTGACCGGCGACGGCTTCACCTATGAGGACCTGCGCCGCTTTGCCGACGCCGCGCGCAATGAGTTTCTGCGCGTGTCCGATGTCAACAAGGTGGACCTGATCGGCAAGCAGGAAGAGAAGATCTACGTGGAGATGTCCACCGCCAAACTGGCATCGCTCGGCCTGGATCCCGCCCTCATCGCCTCGACGCTGGCCCAGACCAACGCAGTGACCGCTGCCGGCACGGTACAGACCACGAGCGAGCAGGTGCGCCTGACAGTGGGTGGTGAGTTTGATTCGGTCGAAACTATCCGCGCGATCGGCATTCATGCCGGTGACAGGACGTTCCGGCTTGGCGACATTGCCGATGTCCACCGAGGCTTTATCGAGCCGGCAGCACAACGCATGCGTTTCAACGGCACCGAGACGATGGGCCTGGCGGTGAGCATGCGCAAGGGGGGCGATGTGATCCACCTGGGCCAGCAACTTGACGAAACCGTGCGGCGTATCCGTGCCGAACTGCCAGTCGGCGTGGAGATTCATGCCGTCAGCGACCAGCCGCGTGTGGTCGAGCACTCGGTCTTCGAGTTCAAGAAGAGCCTGGCCGAGGCCGTGGTGATCGTGCTGGCCGTCAGCTTCTTCTCACTGGGCGTGCGCAGTGGGCTGGTGGTGGCCATGAGCATCCCGCTGGTCCTGGCCATGACCTTTCTTGCGATGTATGTGCTCGGCATAGACCTGCAGCGGATTTCGCTGGGCGCCCTGATCATTGCACTGGGTCTGTTGGTGGACGACGCGATCATCGCCGTCGAGATGATGGCCTTGAAGCTTGAACAGGGCTGGGACAAGTTCCGCGCCGCCACCTACGCCTATACGGCGACCGCGTTCCCGATGTTGACGGGCACGCTTATCACTGCAGCAGGCTTCCTGCCGGTGGGCTTCGCCAAGTCAGGAACCGGTGAGTACGTGTTTTCGCTGTTTCAGGTCGTAGGCATTTCCCTGTTGCTGTCGTGGGTGGTCGCGGTTCTGTTCACGCCATATATCGGCTTCAAGCTGCTCAAGCAGGAAGCGCATGCCTCGCACGACGAAGATGCGGTGTATCAGCGCGGCTTCTACGTCAAGTTTCGCCACTTCATCGACTTCTGCCTGGGCCACCGTCGCTGGGTGATCGCCATTACGTTCGCGGCATTTGCCGGCTCGCTGGCGCTGTTCAAGTTCGTGCCGCAGCAGTTCTTCCCGGCATCGGACCGCCCCGAGCTGATCGTCGATCTGTGGATGCCCAAGGCCTCGACGTTCGACGCCAGCGAGCGCGAAGTCCGTGATCTCGAACGCCTGCTCAAGCGCGACGCCGATATCGAAGCCGTCACGAGTTTCGTTGGCAATGGCGCGCCCCGGTTCTACCTGCCGCTGGACGTACAGACGCCCAATCTGAACCTGGGCGAGCTGATGATCATGACCAAGGGTGGCGAGGCACGCGAACGTGTCATGGCGAAGATCGACAAGCTCTTTGACGAGCGCTTCGCGAACGTGCGTGGCCGCGTTCTGCGGCTGGAGAATGGTCCGCCCGTGGGTTATCCCGTCCAGTTCCGCGTCTACGGCAGCGACAACGCCAAGGTTCGGGAAATCGGTGAACGCGTGGCGGCCATCATGCGGGATAACCCGAACCTGCGCCGGGTCAATGTCGACTGGGGCGAGCGGGTCAAGCGCATGCAGGTCGATGTCGACCAGGACAAGGCACGTGTGCTCGGGGTCAGCTCCGGCCAGATCAAGGAGGCACTGCAGGCGTCGCTGTCCGGCACGCCGGTCACCCAATACCGCGAAGGGGACCAAGGGCTCGACGTGGTCGCTCGCCTTGTTGAGGCTGAACGCACCGACCTGAATAACCTCAAGGATGCAAAGATCTACCTTCGCGACGGAAAGTTCGTGCCGGTTTCGCAGGTCGCAAGGCTGTCGCTGCAGAGCGAGGACAGCGAGCTGTGGCGGCGCAACCGCATCCCGACGCTGACCGTACGTGCCGACGTCTCGGGTGCCCAGGCGCCGGACATTACGCGGGCGCTGATGCCAAAGATCGAGGCACTGACCAAGGGACTGCCGCTGGGTTATGGCATCGACGTCGGTGGCGCGACCGAATCGAGTGCGAAAGCGCAGAAGTCCGTGTTCGCCGTCATGCCGGTGACCGTCATCATCGTGCTCTTGCTGCTGATGATCCAGCTGCAGGACATGAAGAAGATGGGGCTGGTGCTGCTGACGGCGCCGCTGGGCCTGATCGGCGTGAGCGCGATCATGGTGGCCTTCCGCATTCCCTTCGGTTTCGTGGCCATGCTCGGGGTGATTGCGCTGGCCGGCATGATTATCCGCAACTCGGTGATTCTCGTGGTGCAGATTGACCAGGACGTGGCGGCGGGCGTGCCGCTGTGGACGGCCATCGTTGAATCCGCCGTACGCCGGCTGCGGCCAATCGTACTGACCGCGCTGGCCGCCATTCTCGGCATGGTGCCGTTGACCCACTCGGTGTTCTGGGGCCCGATGGCCTGGGCCATTATGGGCGGCCTCGCCGTGGCAACTCTGCTGACACTGGTGTTCCTGCCTGCACTGTACGCGACCTGCTACCGCGCCCAACGCGCGAGCGCGGACTGACGGGCATTCAAGACAAAAGAGTTTTCGCAATGATGACCATTAAAAACTCCGCCCGATGGGCGGCACAGGCGGCGTTCGCCCTTTTTCTGACGGCTGGGGCCGGACAGGCGGGTGCGATGGACCTGGTTGAAGCCTATTCGCAGGCATTGCACAACGATCCGGCAACACTCGCCGCCGACGAGGCGCTCACCGCCGGCCGCGAGAAGGCGGTGCAGGGCAACGCATTACTGCGTCCGCGCGTCAACCTGCAGGCCGGCGTGTCCAGGATCAACAATCGCTCTTCCGCCGACTTGCCCGCATCGCTGTCCGGGCTGGCCCCGTCCAATACCAATGGCACGGTCCGGCAGGCCTCGGTGCAGCTGGTGCAACCGCTCTACGACAAGGCCGCGGGGGCGACCCGGCGGCAGTGGCGCGAGCAGTCCGAACTCGCGCAGACGCAGTTCGATCACTCGCGGGAAAATCTAGCGCTGCGGGTGGCTGATGCCTATTTCGGTGTCCTGGTGGCGGAAGAGACGCTGCGCGTGGTACAGGCCGAAAAGCGCGCGCTGGGACAGCAGCGTGACCGTGCCAAGGCGCGCTTTGACGTGGGCCAGGGCAAGATCACGGACCTGCAAGAGGCCCAGGCACGGCTCGACGGCGTGGAAGCGCGGGAAGTGTCGGCCAAGTCGGCGCTCGAACTGCGACGCACGAGTTATCGCGAGACGATTGGGGTTGCGCCCGATCGGCTCTCGCCCCTGGCGCCTGCCTTCGCCGCGCAGCCGCCGCTGCCGGACGATCTGAGTGCCTGGCAAATGAAGGGCGAGAACCAGAACACGGCGGTCAAGACCAGGCAATCCGAACTGGAAATTGCCGGGGCGGAAATCGACAAGTTTCGCCTCGCGAGCCGGCCGACGCTGAACCTGGTGGCCGGCTATGGCACCGAGGACCAGAACGGCAACCTGTCGCCGCTGGTGGCGCGGGAGGGCAACCGCACGGCGCTGATCGGACTCCAGCTCAATATCCCGATTTACGCCGGCGGCGGGATCGACTCGCGCGAGCGCGAGGCCGCCGCAAAGCGGCGCCAGGCCGAGCAGGAGCTTGCAGCGGCGCGGCGTGACGTGCGTTTGCAGGTGCAGGACGGGTTCCTGGCGGTAAAGACTGGTGTGTCTCGCATCTCCGCGCTCGATCAGGCGCTCGTGTCTGCGCGCAGCGCCCTGGAGTCAACCACTCTCGGGCGCGACGTGGGCACGCGTACGCAACTGGACGTGCTTGACGCGCAGCAACGCATGTATCGCGCAGAGCTGGATCTGATCCAGGCACGCGTCGACTATCTGATGGGTCGCCTCCGGCTCGAAGCGGCGGCCGGCGAACTGAATGAGGACAGCCTGCGTGCATTGAGCGTGTGGCTGGCGTCGTGATGCGCGAGGCGCTGCGGGATTCGGCCGAATTCCTGCGGCTGAGAGAAAGCCTGGAGCGGGCTGAGGCCTGCCCAGGCCTGCACGCGGGCACCACCGAGTGATGCAATTGGCGCAAGCCGGTGCGAGGCGAGGTTGGCTCGAACGATGAGGTTTGCTATGCATTTGAAGGGTTTTACTGCCATTGTTGGAAAGCTGCATATTCATGCAATGCGTTCAATCGCCTCGCGCGAAATGATTGCATCACAGTCTGACGCGCAATGGTTTCACGTCTACCGACGTACATCGGCAGGGCTCACACTTGAGCAAAGGGAGAAGGACTTTGATTCGGCCTTCGACTATTGCTTGCGTTGCGCGGCACCTCACTGAGGCTGCGAACGGCCAGACGCTTGGCAGCCGACGCAGCTGGCCCAGCGCCGCTGCACCGGCGGCCACGCAGTCCGGACACGACAGTATCCGGGCAAGAGAACCATACGGCGCGCAGAGTGTCGCGCCCCGCACCACGCCAGAAAATTCCCACCGCGGCCTATATTTTCATATTGACTTAAACGTCAAGATGACCATAATGTCATAAAAAGATCGGGGGTTGCTTCAGGCAATGCCCGGCTATTTCCAGGAGACGACATGACCCGCCAGCCTCGCAGCGTGCTGCGCACGCCGCCAGCATTTCCAGAAAGCGCACTACCTTTCTCGGTCCAGAAACTCTCGCGGCCGGAAGCCATGGCGAAAGCCCAGGCGCTTGCTTTTCTCATCTTTGAAAAACATGACTTGCGCGCTGCAGAGGGCTTCCTGTCGGATTTCGGCATGTGTAGCGTGTCGCGCACCGACAAGCAGTTGCTGATGCGCGGCGCCGGGTCACAGCCATGCCTGCTGTTGATACGGAAAGGGCAGCGCTCGCGTTATGTCGGCGCCGCGTTTACCGTTCGCAACGAGGCTGATCTGGTTCGCCTTGAAGCCGAGGCGAACGCACGCCGACTGCCACAGGGCTCTGTTCCGGGAGGCGGAACTGGTGTCGAACTGACCGACCCCGCCGGGAATCTCCTGTGGCTGGTCACGGGTCAGCAGCCGCTCGATCCGCTGCCATTGCGGGAACCTACACATGCTCTCACCAATGACCCCAGGCAGCTTCGCAGGGTGAACGCCATGGTGCGGCCGCCGCTGGAGCCCGCAGCCGTGGTGAAGCTCGGCCACGTCGTGCTGCAGACCGTCGACTTTGCTGGCATGGCGCGTTGGTACATGCGGCATCTCGGCCTGATTCCGACCGATGTTCAGTATCTCGAGGATGGGTCACCCAACCTCTGCTTCTTCCGGCTCGATCTGGGAAGCACGCCCGCGGACCATCACACCTTCGTTCTGGCAGGAGGCATCGAGGAAAAGTACGAGCACAGTGCGTACGAGGTGCTCGACCTTGACGCGCTCGGACAGGGCCATAACGTACTGCGTGCAAACGGCCATCGGCATATGTGGGGCATCGGCCGGCACGTCCTTGGAAGCCAGCTCTTCGATTACTGGTTCGACCCCGACGGCATGGAGTTTGAGCACTACACCGACGGTGATGTCTTCACGGCTGATCATGAGACCCATTACGTCCCCCTCGACATGTCCGGCATCTGGGCCTGGGGCGACGACGTCCCGGCCAGCATGGGCGTCAAGCGCAATCTTGACACGGTGCTCCGCCTGGCTCGCTTGCTGCGGTCCGGACGGCTCTCGCTGGAGCGCCTGAAGTTGCTTGGGCGCGCCATGAGTCCTGCGCGACCGTGGCTGTGAGCGCTCCGTCGCCGTCCCTGTAAGACCCCTCACATCAAGGAGAAGAAATGGCTGTCAAGGTCGTCCGATATATCCATGCCGGCGAACCCCGCTGGGGCGTGGTCCACGACCGCCGTATCGCACCATTGCACTGCGATGGCGCCAGTACTGCCGACTTCGTCACGAATGGCCTCGAAGCGGCCTGGCGCAGCACGCCGGGCGAGGCAACCCTTGCGCTCGATGGTGTCACGCTGCTGCCGCCAGTGACCCCAGACCGCCAGTTTCTGTGCCAGGGCATCAACTACGCAAGTCATGTACGCGAGTCAGGCATGGACCCCGACAAGATCGGCTTCAACACGCTGTTCACTAAGGCTCCGTCGTGTCTGGCCGCGGCTGACGCCGACGTCGTGAGGCCTGGGCATGTGCACCTGCTCGACTACGAAATCGAACTGGGTCTGGTTGTGCGCAAGCCGCTGACGGGCGCCCTCCGCATCGGCCCGGAACAGCTTCATGAGTTTCTCGCGGGTGTAACCATTGTCAATGATATTTCCGCCCGCGACGTCCAGTTGCCACAGGCTCAGTTCTACAAAGGAAAGAGCTATCGCAGCTTCGGTCCCGTAGGTCCTTTCCTGGTACTGCTGAATGCAGAGGAATGGGCACGCTGGCCTGAGCTGCGCATGCGGCTACATGTCAACGGCCAGCCCCGCCAGGATACCTACTGCGGCGACATGATCTTCAAACCGCACCAGACGCTGACGGAGTTGTCCGCTCTGCACGATCTGCAGCCCGGTGACCTTATCGCTACCGGGACTCCGGCGGGCTGTGCAGCGCGGGCGCCGGGCAAGCTGGCCATGTGGATGTTTCGCCATGTACTGTCCGACCGTACGAAGTGGCAACTCTTCATCAAAAAAGGTCGCTCGAACCCCGCGTACCTGCAGCCTGGGGACATCATGACTGCCTCGATACGCACCGACGATGGTGCGATCGAGCTGGGCGAGCAGCGCAATCGCGTGGTGTCGGCATGAACGCCCACGACCTGGGACCTGCCGCTCAAGCGAAGCCGTATTGGAATCGCTGACCCTTGCGCAGCGTTCCTGCTTCCGCTTTGCGCGAAGACCTTCCCGCTTTCGCAGATTGAGCAGGCATACCTGCACGTCACCCGGCGCGAGCCGCGGCGGGCAGTTCTGTTGCCACTGCAACACTGACAAGAAAACAGCCTCTCAACAAGGAGACAAGCATGCCCGATACAACGGTGGGCGGCAGGACTCTGTCCGCCTCAATCCGGACCCAGGCCGATATCGACGCCTTTGAGCGCACGCCCTGGCAAGAGAAGGTTCCCGCGCAAAATACATACGAACTCCTGTGCCGAGCCTGCGATCGCCATCAGGAGAAGACCGCACTTCGCTTTGTCATGACCGGAGCGCCAGACGCTTCCGAGTTCACGGTGGATTACGCAAGCCTGAAGGCACGCGTGACGCAAGCCGCCAACGCGTTCTTCCGCGTCGGTGTGACACCAGGCACTGCGGTAACCGTGCTGCTTCCCAATCTCCCTCAGACCCACTATGCCTTGCTAGGCGCCCAGGCGGCGGGTATCGCGAGTCCCATCAACCCGATGCTCGAGGTGGACTATATCGCCGCCATCATCGAAGAGACCCGGGCCCAGGTGCTGGTCGCCTGCGCGCCGATGGAAGACAGTACGCTTTGGGATAAAGCTATCGCTGTGGTCAACCGCTGTCCTGGGGTGCGGACGCTGTTCGTCGTCAGCGCTACGCCGTACGTTGGCGAGCAAGAGCGCAAGCGCCTGGAGGCAGCATTCGAAGCCGCGTCGCGGCCGGCTCGCGCGGACGTGAATATCGTCAGCTTCGAACAGGCGTTGGCGGCCGAGCCTTCGGACATGCTGGTCTCTCAGCGACGCTTCTTGCCAACCGACATCTGCTCGTACTTCCATACCGGTGGCACCACCGGGCTGCCAAAAGTCGCGATGCACGCGCATCTCAACGAGGCGTTCGTTGCGTCCATGCTGGGCGCGCTAACCCCGTCCCCCAATACAATCCTGTGCGGTCTTCCGCTGTTCCATGTGAACGGCGCAATGGTGACGGGCCTGGCCGCCTTCCATAGCGGCTGGGAGGTCGTCATGCTCACGGCGGCCGGCTATCGCGGTAACGGCGTGATGCCGAACTTCTGGAAACTGGTTGAACGGTTCCGGGCAAACAGCTTCAGTGGTGTGCCGACAATCTATAGCGCGCTAGCTGACCTGCCTCGCGATGGCGTCGACATTTCCTCGCTGCGCTTCGCTTTTTGCGGCGCCGCGCCACTGCCGGCCGAAGTTGCGAGACGCTTCGAAGCCGCTGCCGGCATCCCTTTATACGAAGGCTATGGGATGACGGAAGCCGCCTGCGTTTCGGCCTTGAATCCGCCGCTGGGCGAGCGCCGCCTTGGTAGCGTTGGATTGCGTCTTCCCCACCAGGCCATCGGAGTCTGGAAGTCTGACACCGCCGGCCTTGCCGCTGAACCGGCCGCTCCTGGTGAAACCGGTGTTATCGGCGTTCATGGTCCCAATGTGTTCCCCGGTTACTTGCGAGAGCAGGATAACCGCGGCATCTGGCTGAAGCCGGGATGGCTCAACACCGGCGACCTCGGCTATCTCGACACGGATGGCTACCTGCACCTGACGGGCCGTGTCAAAGAACTGATTATTCGTGGCGGTCACAATATCGATCCGGCGATGATCGAGGAAGCGCTTCTTCAGCATCCGGCTGTGGCCATGGCTGCCGCAGTCGGCCAGCCGGATGCGCACGCCGGTGAATTGCCTGTTGCCTACGTCACGCTCAAGCCGGGGCACGCGCTCTCTGCGGATGAACTGCTCGCTGCGGCGCGCTCGCTCGTACCCGAGCGCGCCGCGGTGCCGGCACGTATTGAAATCCTGCAAGCGCTACCGCTGACCCCAATTGGCAAGGTGGCGCGCGCGGAGTTGCGCATGCGCGCTGTCGAGGAAGTATTCCAGGAACAGCTGACACAGGCCGGTGTGCCCGCCAGCGTACGCGTTGGTCCCGATATCCGGAGGGGTACGGTGGCTTTCGTCCAATGCGCCGCCGCCGACGCAGAACGTGTGCGGGATCTCCTGGCCGGACGGTTTCCATTCCCGCTCGACTTCACTCATCCGGCGTAACCCCCAGCGCGATCCAGTGATGAAAAAGATTGTCCTTCGAACCATCTTGTTCGCCTTGCCAAGGGTGCTCAATCTGACCGCCTGGAAGCACCCGCATTTTCGCCAGCGACTGAAGCATAAGAACTGTACCGCCTTCATCGGTCTGCTGGACGGAAGTGTTGGTCTGAACCTCGAGATTAAGGGGGGGAAGGTGCGATCGCGGAACGCTAAAAGCGTCGAACCCGACGTCAGCCTGCTGTTCAGGGATCTCCCCACGGCCCTGAAATTCCTCATGCCCAACCCGGATCAGGGCGATATCATCCACGCCGCGAAGAATTTCAAGGTCATCACGAAGGGGCCGGATCCCTTGGTGGTCTGGTTCATGCAAACGCTGAACCTCAGCCAGACTGTGGGCGTCTCGATGGGTAAGCCGATGGCCGACGGAACGCGCCGCTTCACGACATGCACGAATGGCGGGCCGCTGTTCGTCTATGTAAAAGCGGGGCGCATCCTACGCGTGACACCTCTCGAGTTCGACGCCGACGATGCCCAAGGCTGGGAGATCAGGGCGCGCGGGAAGACCTTTCGACCGCAGCGCCGTGCACTGGTAGCGCCCCATGCCATGACGCTGAAGTCGGTCGTCTACTCGGACAAACGCATTCTTCATCCGATGAAGCGCGTGGATTTCGATCCCGATGGCGAGCGCAATCCGCAGAATCGAGGGAAATCAGGTTACGTGCAGATCTCATGGGACGAAGCCCTTGATATTGTCGCCAGGGAAATCAACCGGCAGAAACGGGTTCACGGTCCTGGCGCCATCACCTTTCCGATGTCGTCCCACCATCAGTGGGGCAACGTCGGCTACTACCTCAGCGCCTTGACGCGCTTCGCCAATCTGATCGGTTTCACCCGTGTCGCAGCCAATCCGGACAGTTGGGAGGGCTGGTACTGGGGCGCGATGCATCACTTCGGCAACTCCATGCGAATAGGCGTACCGGCGGGCTATGGTGGAGTCGAGGATTGTCTCAAGGAAGCCGAGCTGATTGTCTTCTGGTCCTGCGATCCGGAGAGCACAAATGGTGCCTATGCGGGGTTCGAAGGGACGCAACGGCGCCTGTGGGCCAAGGAACTCGGCATCGAGTTCATACACATCGACCCGCACAACAATCCGACGGCGCAATTGCTCGGCGGGCGCTGGATTCCGGTACGGCCGCAAACTGACGCCGCTCTGGCTACTGCAATCATGTATGTGTGGGCGGTCGAGGACTTGTACGACAAGGATTACGTTGCGACCCGCACGACGGGCTTCGAAGAGTGGAAGGCCTATCTGCTGGGACAAACCGACGGTATCCCCAAGACCCCGGAGTGGCAAGAAACCGAAACGGGCGTTCCCGCGAAGGACGTGCGCGCCCTCGCGCGAAAGTGGGGCAACAGGAAGGTCTATCTGGCAGCCGGCATGACGGGCGCAGGATTCGGCGGCGCTGGCCGCGGCGCCACAGGGCAACAGTGGGCGCGCTGCATGATCATGATGATGGCGATGCAGGGCTGGGGCAAGCCAGGGGTCAATTTCGGATGCCTTCAGCTCGGCACGCCGGTGGACCTCCATTTCTACTTTCCGGGGTACGCGGATGGAGGGATTTCCGGTGATCTGATGTGGACTGGCAACGCTGTCAATAACTATCAGCGGATGCCACACATTCTGACGATGAACCCCGTCAAGCAAATGGTCCCGCGGCAGCAGCTGCCCGACGCCATCATCAACGGCCACGCCAGCGGCTATCTCTGGGACGGTATTTCGCAGGAAGCGCAATTCGCGCCTTTCACGTATCCGATGCCAGGTTATTCGCCCATCCACATGATCTACCGGTACGGAGGCTCGGCATTCAGCACCGTCACCAAGTCCGGCCGATGGATCGATGCCTATCGTCACCCGAGCATTGAATTTGTCGTCAATCAATCGATCTGGATGGAGGGCGAGGCCCAGTTCGCTGACATCATTCTTCCGGCATGCTCCTCGCTGGAGCGCTGGGACATTGGCGAATGGTCGAATTCGGGGGGGTACGCGCATCACGGGATTGCCGGCGTCAATCATCGCGTTATAACGCTGCAACACAAGTGCATCGATCCACTCGGTGAGTCGCGGTCTGACTACGACATATTCACCGGAATTCTGGAGCGACTCGGTCTCGGCGCACTGTTTACCGAAGGCGGTTCGGAACTTGACTGGGTCAAGCGCGTGTTCGATGGCTCCGATCTGCCGAATCACATCTCCTGGAAGGAGTTCTGTCGCAAGGGTTACTACGTTGTCCCGCCGGAAGGGCCGGATTTCAGCCAGCCGGTGGATATGCGGTGGTTCGCGGAAGGCCGCCAGAAGGACCTCCCCGAGCCGCATCCGCTACCAAGCCAATTTGCCGAGGAATTCGGCACGGGCTTGCAAACGCCCAGTGGCAAGATCGAGTTCGTTCCTGAAACTCTCAGGCGCCACACAGCAGACAATCCCGACCGGCCGGCGCTCAATCGCTACATCCCCTCGTGGGAAGGTCTCGGGACGACCACGCTGGCGGGCAAGTATCCCCTGCAGATGATCGCTACGCATTCTCGCTATAGCTTCCACACGTCGAGTGATGGCAAGAACAGCGCCGTGAATCACGTGCGAGACCACCGTGCCCGAATCGCCGGTCATGACTTCTGGCTATTGCGCATCAATGCCGTCGACGCGAAAGAACGCGGGATTGCCCACCGTGACCTGGTCAAGGTCTATAACGACCGCGGGGCCGTGATCTGTGCGGCGGATATCTCGCCGCTGATGGTTCCGGGCGTGGTGAAGTCGCATGAGGCGAGTGCCGAGTTCCAGATGGTGGACGTCGGAGGCGAAACGGTCGAGATCGGCGGCTGCATGAATATCCTCACGCCGGACCGCCCCCAGACGCGGGGCACAAGCAGCATGAGCCCCAATTCATGTCTGGTGCAGATTGAAAAATGGCATGGCGCCGAGCAATTCAAGCTCCGCGCCCCCGCGGGGATCGCTCATGACTAAGTGGAATCTCATCATCAACGTCGGCCGTTGCGAGAATTGCTATAACTGCGTAATTGCCGAGAAGGACGAACACGTCGGCAACGACTTTCCCGGGTATGCGGCCCCCGCATCCGTGTCCGGTGAAAGCACGATCCGCATTCTGCGCCGCGTCGAGGGTCACGCGCCAATGGTCCGGACGACCTATCTGCCCGTCATGTGCAACCATTGCGACAACGCGCCATGCATGAAGGTGGGCGGTGACGCGATCACGAAGCGCAAGGACGGCATCGTCATTATCGACCCCGTCAAGGGCAAGGGCCGCAAGGACATCGTGCGTTCCTGCCCTTACAAGGCCATTGTCTGGAACGAGGAGCTCCAGCTCCCCCAGACGTGGATCTTCGATGGCCACTTGCTCGACAACGGTTGGCAGCGCCCCCGCTGTCAGCAAGCATGCCCAACCGATGTCTTCGAGGCGGTGAAGCTTGACGACAGCGCCATGGCCCGGAAGGCCAGCGCCGAGGGATTGAAGGTGCTGCTGCCCAAGCTTGGCGCAAGGCCGAGAGTCTATTACCGGGGGCTGGAGCGCTGGGAAACTTGCTTCATCGGCGGCAGCGTCAGCGTCAAGGCATCTGGCAAGTCCGATTGTGTTGCGGGCGCCGAAGTCTCGCTGTACCAGGGCGACAAGAAGATTGCCATGACAGCAAGCGATGATTTCGGCGACTTCCGCTTTGGCGACCTGCCCGCGAAAAGCGGCGTCTATCGCATTGAAATCCATCACAAAGCAGGAACGGCGCACAGGGAATGCGAACTGCACGAAAGCCTGTATCTCGGCGAAATCGTTCTAGTTCCCACGGCGTCGGACGTGGAAGCGGGATCCGTCGCTAAGCGCGCCCCGATGAGCTGACGCCACGGCTGAGATAGCCGTTCCCATCGCCACTTTTCAGCCGGGTCCGGCGAGACCCGGGGTACACGGCCGCGAACTCTCGTTCGGCGTTTGCGTTGCTGTGTCTCGATGGTGCGCGGCTGCACGCTGTGACGACCCTTCCAGATCTCTTTCCACATGCTTTCATGACCACCGCTACGATAACGAGGAGACATTGCAGCATGAAAGAGCGCCTTCTTACCTGCGCAGCCGTCGGATTGTTTTCCGGGGCAGCCCACGCCCAGTCCAGTGTCACGCTGTATGGGGTTGTTGACACCAATCTCGAATACGTTAATCGAGTTGGATCTGTTCCGTTACCCACGAATCTCTACAACCCTGGGATGGGGCACAGCGTCACCCGATTGAACAGCGGCGGTCTTGCGGGATCCCGCTGGGGCTTGCGCGGAGAAGAGGACCTGGGCGCGGGCATGAAGTCGCTATTCGTACTGGAAAGCGGCTTTCAGGCCGATACAGGTGCTCTGGAGATGAACAACACACTGTTTGACCGACAGGCGTACGTCGGTTTGCGAAGCAACAAGTTTGGCCAACTCACATTCGGCCGGCAATATACTTCCCTCTTTCTCGGATTGGCTAATTTCATGCCGGGGGCCTACTCGGTTCAGTATGAGCCGATCGGTGTGATAGCCGGTCCAAACTTCCGCGAAAACAATGCCGTTCAGTACGCCGCCGTGGTGGGGCCGGTGACGGCGATTGCGCATTGGTCCTTTGGTGTCGGGATGACTTTGCCCCCTACCAGTCCGTTCGCTCAGCAAGTCGTGGTCGGAGGCAATGGCGAGGTTCCGGGGCGAGCCAGGAATGACACGGGGTATGGCGCCGCGCTGATCTATATGCCCGGCGCGTTCGGCTTCACCATCGACTACGATCAGTACAATCCGTCAATCGCCCAGGGCAGCGGTACCAATCGGCGCGTAGCGGTCGCCGCGAGCTATATGTTCGATAGCAAGACCAAGGTCATGGGCGGGTATCGTTGGGGACAGAACAAGGATCAGAATAGCCTGACAGTTTTACGCGATGACTATCACTGGCTTGGGGCGAATTATCAATTGACGCCATCCGTCGAACTGACGCTTGAATATGATTACCAGAAAGTCCGAAATCTGAACGGCAACGCTGCGGTGGCGAACCCTTGGCAATTGCTCTTCATGGCCAAATATAGCCTGAGCAAGAGGACAGATTTGTATGTGTCCACGGCCTATGCGCGGAACGCCGGACTGATGCTCGAATCCGGGGCGTCTGGCTATGGCGCCAGCCTCTTACTCAATAACACTTACGCGCCGGCGAACGGGCAGACGTCTATGATCGGCGTTGCAGCAGGTGTCCGCCATATCTTCTGAGTGCGCCGGGAGACCGGCAAGGAGTAGGTGGTGAGAGTCCACTACGATGAAGGAATAGCGAACCACATCGGCCCCGAGCCGTGCGCAGGCCGCCGCGAGGTGGTCGGCGAAGCGTCGGTAGGGGAGCGTGCGGGCCAGCCATTGAGCCGCGATAGATATGCAATTCCGGGTGCCGACGCGGTTCAGAACGCGGAAGGCAATACGAAGAGGCGCGTGAGCGCGAGCGCCTCAACGACCCGGCGTGGTCGAAGACCCTGGCACGCACGGACGCTCTTTGCACGGGAACCGGGAGATCTCTCGTCTGGCCAGTCGCGGCATGGGCTGGTCCGCATCGGGAAGGCGAGGAGCCGTAGCCGATGATGAACGGACGGGAGAAGTCAGACTCCGCCGTAGTAGCGAAGAAGCCTGCGAACAACGCCGTGAAGGCTGCGGAGTGGGTGGAGCGAAGGGCGGGGACCAAGGGGAGCATGGGTCAGTCCAACACGTGCCGGGCACAGAACCGGGTAAGCGTGCCACAGGGACTGGAACGTGTACGTCAAGCTGCAAGGCAGCGGAAGAAGGAACGGTTCACCGCGCTTCTGCATCACGTCACGGTCGACCGGCTTCGGGAGTCGTTCTATGCGCTCAAACGCAACGCGGCGCCCGGAGTGGATGGCATGACGTGGCGGTACTATGAGGCGGAACTGGAGGAGCATCTTCAGCTTCTGCACACGCAAGTACTCAGCGGAGCGTATCGGGCACTGCCCGTTCGGCGGCAGTACATACCCAAGCCGGACGGCAAACAGCGCCCGTTGGGGATTGCCGCACTGGAAGACAAAATCGTCCAGCGCGCGGTGGTTGAAGTGCTAAACGCGATCTACGAGGAAGACTTTATCGGTTTCTCGTACGGGTTCCGACCCGGACGCAGTCAGCATGATGCGCTGGACGCATTGGCAACGGCGATCACCCGCACCCCGGTGAATTGGATTTTAGACGCCGACATCCGGAGCTTCTTTGACTCGGTCAGCCAGGACTGGCTGGTTCGGTTCATGGAGCATCGAATCGGCGACGATCGCGTCATTCGTCTTGTGCGGAAATGGCTCAAGGCGGGCGTTCTGGAGAACGGAGAACTGAGCGTCAGTGAAACAGGTACACCGCAGGGCTCGGTGGCGTCGCCACTGTTCGCGAACGTGCATCTGCACTACGTATTTGATCTCTGGGCCAACCGATGGCGACGGCGGGAAGCTAAGGGCAACGTCATTATTCTGCGGTACGCGGATGATGTTGTGGTTGGTTTCGAGCACGAAGCTGACGCGCGGCGCTTCTGGGACGCGATGCGACAGAGGCTGGAGGAGTTCTCGCTTGCGCTTCACCCGGACAAGACGAGGCTACTGGAGTTTGGTCGCAACGCAGCGGCCAACCGCCAGAGTCGAGGCCTTGGCCGGCCGGAGACCTTCGGCTTCCTGGGTTTCATCTTTATCTGCGGACGATCGCGTCGCGGTGCCTTCCAGTTGCAGCGGAAGACCCGAGGTGATCGTATGCGGGCGAAGCTCAGGCAGATCAAGGAGGATCTGCGGCAGCGCATGCACGAGCCGATTCCTGCGCAAGGAAAATGGCTCAGGCAGGTGGTGCGCGGATACTTCGCGTACCACGCAGTACCAACGAATTCGCGAGCACTCGGCGCTTTCCGTTACCACGTTATGGACCTCTGGCGGCGTGCGCTTCGGCGTCGCAGTCAAAAGGATCACATGACGTGGAAGCGGGTCGAGCGGATCGCGGATGCCTGGCTCCCGCCGCCCCGAATCCTTCATCCGTGGCCTGACCGGCGCTTTGACGTCAAACACCCAAGGTAGGAGCCGTATGCCCGAATCGGGCTCGTACGGATCTGTGCGGGGGGTGCTCAGTAATGAGCATTCCTACCGCGATTAATACTCAACGTCGGGGCCGACCATTCCGGCCCCCGGCTTGGGCGCGTATCTGCGTCGCTTTGCGAACAGGGACTGGTCATCCACAAGCCCGGCAAAGTGTCGGACCCACCTAACAAGATGCACCGCAGATCAGCATCCTGGATGTGCTTAACGAATCCGAGCAATGGCTTCACAAGGCAATCTGCATCAGGGTACCGGCGCCCATCTCGTCCGGCTTGAATGCCGGAGACGGGCGCACGGCAGCGGGGAGATCCGTAGCGCTGATGGGCAAGAATCCCAGGCGGGCGAAATAGCCCGAAGCGGTTTCAGTCTGAAGGACGATGGAGTCGACCCCTTGCAGCCGGATATCCGCGACGATGGCCGACAGCATCAGCTCGCCAAGACCCGCCGATCTCCCCCGTTGCGCAACGACGAGAGCGCGAAGCACCCCCGTTGTCTCATAGCGCTCGACGCCAGCGCAACCGAGCAGCCCGGCATTGTCGCGGACCACGATGTACTGATCGATCCGATCGCGTACTCCCTCGATGGAGAGCGATGACGCGCGCAGCAGAGCTTCAACATCCGGCCAGTCTTCTTCGGACGCATAGTGAGGGCGCATGATGCATTCCTTCATACAAGCGTTCCTGTATCGTACTTTTGCCGGGCTGTTTTCGCTTTCAGGGATTCTTCTTAAGTAGAGTTGCTATGTCGCGAGGCAGCCGAGTAACGGGATGCCATCTCGGGATGCCTCTCGCGGCCGTTCAACCCCAGGTCAAGGTTGCATCCTCAAGCATATGGCCTGGCAGGATGTAGTCGCCGTGCATGATGGCGAGGGATTCCAGCTCGCAGAGGCAATCCTCCGCAAGCGTGGTCATATCAAACTTGCAATACAGGTAGCGCTGACGGAATGTGCGTTTCTCCCCGCGTAACCCCCGAGCGAGGGCGTCAGGCGATTCCACCGCGATATGCTCGATCGTCCTGAACTGGACGGCGATGCCGCACTGCTGTCCAAGCCGGCCAAGCTCCAGGGCGTCTTCCCATGCCGTCTCGTAGTCCAGGTCAACCGTACCTTCCGCATGCGATCTGATGTGCTCGATCGCGCTGGCTCGATTTCGTGCGACGTATACGCTCATGGAGAGTCTCCCCGGGGGAGTCCATCGTGATGAGAATATATCCACTAATGTGGAAGCTGCGCAACTGTGCTGGGCTCAGGTCCGGCGATGCCCGCAGCGTGGGCGTGCGCTTCGACGACGCGGTTCCGGCCGCCGCGTTTGGCCAGATACAGCGCTTCGTCACCTGCCAGGAAGAACGCGCGCAAGTCGGAGAAGGTGCGATGCTCCGTTCCGGCCTGGGCGTCAGTCGCGACCCCGATGCTGACCGTCAGCGTGGCGGATGCCGCGGCGCCGACTTCAATGCGCAACGATTGAGCAGCGGCTCTGATGGCTTCGGCGACCTTACGCGCACCGGCTTCATCGGTGCCAGGAAGCAAGATGGCGAATTCCTCACCTCCGTAGCGGCCCGCATAGTCTCCAGGGCGACGGATATGCCTCCGAATGCACTGCCCGACGGCAACCAGGGCGTCGTCTCCCGCCAGGTGTCCGTACACGTCATTGAATTGCTTGAAGTGGTCTACGTCGAGCATCAGCAGGGAGAGCGCCGTACCGTCGCGCCGTGCCCGACGCCATTCCTGGTCCGCGGCATCGTCGAGCGCCCTCCGGCTTCCCAGGCCGGTCAGCCCGTCGGTAGCGACCATCGATCGAAGGTGCTCTTCCATCTCGAGGCGGCGTTGCCATTGGCGGGACAGCATCACAGCGAGGCCAATGATCAGGATGCCGATGCCATTGGCCAGGCCCGCAAACCACCAGGCGCGCCGATACCATGGATCGAGGACGTCCTGCACGGAGAGCCCCACCACCATCACGAGCGGATAGCCGGGGACCTTCCGGTAGCTATACAGGCGCTGCACGCCATCAATCGCGGCGATACCGATGAAGTTTCCTTCCGTGCCGTGCAGTAGCGGGGGAAAGGAGGCGCTGCTGGAGATGTTGTGTCCGATATCCGCCTCGGCATACGGGCGACGCATGATGACAGTGCCGTCCGTGCGCAGCAAGGTAATGCTGCCGCCGGCGCCCAGGTTGACGCCTTCAAAGAGCTTGCGAAAGTAATCCAGCCGCAGCGTGCCCACCGCGATGCCATGAAAACTGCCGTCGGACCCGGACAGGCGGCGGCTCAGCGCGATGGATGCTGTCCCGGTTGTCACACGTGGCTGAAACGGCTTGCTGAGAAAGATGCTCTGCGTTGCCGATTTCGCATGCGCCTGGAAATAGTCGCGGTCGCTGACATTGTTGGGACGGGGCGGCCAGGCAGCGGAATCCAGCACCAGGTTGCCTTGCGCATCGGTCGCTAACAAAGACCCCATGTCCTCGGCGTTCATTGAGCGGTCAAAGATCAGGCGTTGCCGTAGCTGCCTGGGCATGGCCATCACTTCCGGGTCATGCATCGCGTCGGACATGCCGCCGAGTGCGAGCTCGTAGATGCGCAAATTGCGCGAGATGTTGCGCTCCAGGGTCAGGGCGATGTTCGAAGCGGCTTCGCCCGCTCTGGTCAGGGCATCACTGCGCATCTGGACGAGCGCCATCGCGACTAAACCCACAACAACGCACGTTAGAGCGATGGCCGCCGGGACGATAAGTCCCGCAGGTGAGAAGCGCGAACGATGCTTCTCTGGTAAGTGGCTGACGGGCCGCATTCAATATTCTGCTGCTTTCTGACAGTCGCCATTGTAGTTGCTGCCCTGACGTTGCCCGGTCCACGAACTCGCTGGAGCGGGTTCACGGCGAAGCAAGACAGACACTAGCAAACTGTTCCGCTCAGTCGGCACGGCGACTGTACTCTTTCGCGCCTCCGGACGCTCCTTACCATTTTGCCTAACGGACAGAGTCCGCGCGCAAGGTTCTTGCCAGCGCGGATGTCGAAGCATGAATCATCGCGTTGGACGGTAGTCGGAAATGAGTGATCTGTGGCTAAGAAATCCATCTCTTGCCTATGTGGCCTGGCAATCCCGGGAGCGCACGGGCGCAGGACACAGTGGCTTTGCGCCGCAGTCGATCATCCAGCATCGTGCCATGCTGGACAGGTTCCACCGGCATCTCGTTTCCCACGGCGTGACGATGGCGAACTTTGGCAGCGGGCATATCGAAACATTCTGGCTTGAGCCGGAGGTCGCTTCCCACGCCGCGGACACGCGCACGCGCTATGTGCAATTGCTCGATCGTCTCTGCCGGTACCTGATCGACATTGGTCTCAGGGACGACAATCCGGTCGCCGCCCTGGTAAGCGATGCAGGGTGGTCCGGTCAGGGAAGCACTCCGCTATTCCTGCCGGAGGAGATAGATCTGCGGCTGCAGGAATTCGTCAGGATGGATCTGGATGGCGATGTGGCGAGCCTGCGCATGCGCGCGGTTGTCGGCCTGTTTCTTGGTTCGGGGATCACCGCTGCGGAAGGGCGCGCGGCGGAGCTGGGCGATCTTCATCTTGCTGACGATGCGCCTTACTTGGTTGTCGCGGCCGGGCGCGGAAAGCCCGCCAGGAGAGTGCCGCTGGAAGGCTTCAGCATTGACGCCCTGAATGCATGGCGGGCCCGGCGCCGATTGCTGGCCATCGAAGGCAACCTGCTCTTCGCGTTGCGCGCCAGCGGCAAGCCTGTCACCGCCATGAGTCTCGGCAACATCGTCCGGGAAGCATTCGGAAAGATCGGCTATGAGGCCCCGGACATGAGCCCGCGGATTCTTCGGAATACTTACTGCCGGCGCGCGCTGCTCGCCGGCGTGCCGCGCGAGCGTGTATCGCAGTTGCTGGGCCTCTCGAGCAACCATACCTGCGACCGCATCCTCGCCACGATCGAAAGCATGCAGGGCGACAAGGACATGCAGCGTGGTCGGAGCGGCGACTCCGGCTTTGCCGGCGCCACTGCCGGCACAGGCCAGTGAAGGAAGATACCTTGGCTCGCTTGCCATAGCCGCTGCTACGCCGAGCGAGCCACGCGCATGGGGTGGCGCGTGAAACAGGTACTGGCCACCGAGAGCGGCGGCCAGCCGGTTTGCAGCAAGTATTGCTCAGCTGAACAGCGTCATGGCTTTGCCGAGGGTGGACCAGATACCCGCGCCCAGCGGAATGAGCGCGTAGGCCCAGAATGCGATCAAGAGCGTGGTCTCGGCGAATGTGCGGTTGTTGTCTTGCATGTCGGGGCTCGTGTGTTGTGGGTGCAAGGATTGCGGTCAAGCCGTGGCGCGCTCACGCGACGCTCGATACTTCGCGCAGATGGTGCCGAGCATGAACCGGGCGCACCAGCAGGTTGCAGATAAACCCGACCATCAGCAGCGCCGCCATGATGTGCAAGGTATCCACGTAGACCTCGGACCTTGGCACCCCGAGTGCCAGCTTGTATTCCCGGATGTAGTTCACCAGTGCCGGGCCGGCGATGCCGGCAGCTGCCCAGGCAGTGAGCAGCCGGCCATGGATCCCACCGACATAAGCGGTGCCGAACATGTCTGCCAGGTAGGCAGGAATGGTGCTGAAGCCGCCGCCGTACATGGTCAGGATCAGGAAGTAGCAAGTGACGAACATGGCGACGTTGCCGGCGGCGCCGATGGCCGGCACGGCCAGGTAGAGCGCGGCGCCCAGGGCGAAGAAGACCGCGTAGGTCGCCTTGCGGCCCAGGTAGTCGCTGGCCGAACTCCACAGGAAGCGCCCGGTCATGTTGCCGATGCTGAGCAGGCCGACGAAGCCGGCTGCCGCGGCGGCGGTGATGGCACCCTTGAAGGTTTCCTGGATCATCACCGCAGCCTGGCTCAGCACGCCGATGCCGGCGGTGATGTTCAGGAACAGGATCAGCCAGAGCAGGTAGAACTGCGGTGTCTTCAGTGCCTGGTCGATGTGCACATTGGCGTGCGTGACCATCTTGCCCGGCTTGTTCGCCGGCACATAGCCTTCGGGTGCCCAGCCCGGCGCGGGGATCCGGATAGCCAGAGCGCCGATAGACATCGAGAGAAAGTAGATCGTCCCCATCACCAGGAACGTTTCTGCTACGCCCGTGCTGGTTGCGCTCTTGAAGTGGTTCATCAGCGCGACCGAAAGCGGCGCGCCAATCATGGCGCCGCCGCCGAAGCCCATGATCGCCATACCAGTGGCCATGCCGCGCCGGTCCGGAAACCAGCGGATCAGCGTCGACACCGGAGAGACATAGCCCAGGCCCAGGCCGATGCCGCCCAGCACGCCGTAGCCCAGGTAGACGAGCCAGATCTGGTGCAGCCAGATGCCAAGCGCAGATACCAGGAAGCCGCCGCCGAAACAGCAAGCGGCAGTGAACATGGTGCGCCGGGGCCCGACCTTCTCCAGCCACTTGCCGGCGAAGGCGGCCGAGATGCCGAGGAAAAAGATCGCCAGGGAGAATACCCAGCCGAGCGTGGTGAGTTGCCAGTCGCCGGGCACGGAACGCGTCACCCCGAGAATCCGGGTGAGCGGTTCATTGAATACCGAAAACGCATAGGCCTGGCCGATGCACAGGTGCACTGCCAGCGCGGCAGGCGGCACCATCCACCGGTTGAAGCCCGGCCTGGCAATGATCGCCTCCTTGGAGAAGGCCGAAGGACGGGGGGCATGCGGCAGGTATGCAGACGCCGGGGCCTGGGTTTGCGAAGGCGCTTGCGCCTGGGCGGTAGAGGGCATGTCTTTGTCTCCTGGCTAAAGTGGCAGCTTCTGACTGTCGTCTGGTGCGACGGGGCTGGAGTGCGCCCTTCAGCAAAAGCCATGCCCAGGATTGATTTCTTTTGCCATCAAGCACTTGCAGCATGTGCTTCGCGGTGGCGCATGGGATGGCGATGGACAAAATGTCCGGGTGCGGGCCGCGCACGCGACAATCTGTCCACCAGCGGTTCCGCACGACGCGGCGGGCTCGGATTACTCCTAATACTGCCCATTGCGCGAATGTGGCTAGACTCTCCATCCGCCCGCGGCGGGGACGGCGTCCTTGCGCCGGACTGCCGGGTGCAACAGAACTTGAGTGATGAGCGAAAGACAAAGCGCGTCGGCCGATTCCGACAACTGGCAGCGCCGCACGATCCTGGTGGTGGACGACGAGGCCGGCATGCGCTCGTTCCTGTCGCGCGCACTGGAAGGCAAGGTGGCCGGCGTCCTGGTTGCAGACAGCGCCGAGGCTGGCGCCGCGCTGCTCGAGAAGCAGCATGTCGACCTGATCCTGCTTGATGTCGCGCTGCCGGGCTCCAGTGGCCTGGAGTGGCTGCAGGCGCTGCGCAGCGCCGGCAACCCCACCGACGTCATCCTGATGACGGCCTTTGCCGACGTCGAGACTGCTATCGCGGCGTTGCGTTCGGGAGCCTCGGATCTCGTGGTCAAGCCTTTCCGCGTCGACCAGATGCTCAACGCCATCGGGCGTTGCTTCGACCGTGCTCGCCTGGCTCGCGAGAACTATCTCCTGCGCCGTGAACTGGACAAGTACACCATTCACAAGGATTTCATCGGCGAGTCGGACGCCATGAAAAAGGTGATGGCGCTGGTGGCCCGCGTAGCCCCGATGCCATCGACCGTGCTGGTGACGGGCGAGTCCGGCACGGGCAAGGAAGTCGTCGCGCGCGAGTTGCACCGGCTCAGCGGGAGGCAGGGACAGTTCGTACCGCTGAACTGCGGAGCGATGGCGCCCGACATCATCGAGAGCGAATTGTTTGGCCACGCGAAGGGCGCGTTCACGGGGGCCGCTGGCGCTCGCCACGGTCTGTTCCTCTACGCGGACGGCGGTACGCTGTTCCTCGACGAGATCGCGGAACTGCCGCTGCCGATGCAGGCCAAGCTGCTACGGGTGATCGAGGACCGGCGCATCCGCCCGCTGGGCACCGAGCGCGAGATCGGCGTGGATGTACGCATCGTTGCGGCCGGCAACCGCGACCTTGCCAACGAGGTCGCAGCCGGGCGCTTCCGCCAGGACCTCTATTACCGCCTCGACGTGGTATCGATCGCTATTCCCCCGCTGCGGCAGCGTCCGGAGGATATCGTGCCGCTGGCCGAGCATTTTTCGGAGCAATTGTCGGCGCAGCTCGGGTTGCCGACGGTGGCACTGCCTCCTTCGCTGGCACGCCTGCTCAAGCGCTATGACTGGCCGGGCAATGCCCGGGAACTGCGTAACCTGGTCGAGCGCGCGCTGATTCTTGGCGAATACCCGATTGAGTCGCTGGTGGCCGGGGCAGGGGGCGCCGCAGCAGAAGGAATGGATGGAATGCAGGGCGCCGGTCACGGCGCGGGGGCCGAGGCCGAAGACCTGGCGGCAACCGGGCCGGACTCATCCGCCATGGCGGATGATCCGAGTCTGCTGGAGACAGTCGAGCGACGCCATATCGTGAGGGTCCTGGAGGCCGAGCGTGGCAACCGCGCGGAGGCGGCGCGCCGGCTTGGCATTTCGCGACGCACGCTGGACCGAAAGTGCCTGCAGTGGGGCCTGCGCCCTTGAGCATGTCGGCACTCCTGCACCGGTACCGCGGCTCGCTGCGCGCCAAGCTGGTATCGATCGTCGTTGCACCGCTGGTGGTTGCGCTGGCGGCCTTGCTGCTGATGATGGCCGTGTGGGGCGACCGGGTATTCCAGGCGCTGCTGGCATACAAAGTCAACAGCGACCTGCTCGTCGCGCACGAGTACTTCGCGCATATGGTCGACGGCGTGGGCGACCGGGTTCTGCAGGAGGCGCGTTCATACGCACTGGTGGACCGGCTGTCGGCAGGCAGCGCCACGGCGCCGATGTTGCAGGAGGCGCAGCGCACGCATGGGCTGGACTTCCTGCAACTGCTCGACCCGCAAGGGCGGCCGCTGGCCCCGGCGGCAGATGGGGCCGCAAGCGGCAACGCCAGCTGGCGTGTCGTTGCCAGCGCGGCCGCTGGGCGCGCCGATGCCGCCACCGATGCGTGGTCCGCCGCGCAGCTCGCCAGTGTTTCGGGCGAACTGGGCCAGCGCGCACAGGTGGCCCTGCGGTCGACCCCGAATGCGGTGCCGACCGAGCGGTCCCTCGAAAGCCGCGGCATGGTCGTGCATGCGGCGGCCCCGGTGTTCGACGCGAGCGGGAAACTGGTGGCCATCCTGCACGGCGGCACGCTGCTGAACCACAACCTCGCGTTTATCGATGCCATCAATGCGCTGGTCTACCAGCCCGAATCCTTGCCCAGAGGCAGCCAGGGCACGGCGACGCTATTCCTGGACGATACTCGCATTGCCACCAATGTGCGCCTGTTCCATGGCGAGCGCGCACTGGGGACGCGGGTCTCGCGTGAAGTGCGCGACAAGGTCCTGCTGCGCGGCGAGAAATGGCTGGACCTGGCCTTCGTGGTCAATGACTGGTACATGAGTGCGTATGAGCCCATCGCCGACAGCAGGGGGGAGCGCATCGGCATGCTTTACGTGGGCTATCTGGCCAGACCAATCGCCCAGGTCAAGGAAGTGGCCCTGGCACTGCTGGTCGGCCTGTTCGTGCTGCTGGCCCTGGCGGGAGCGCTGCTGTCGCTGCTGTGGGCCAGGCGCGTGTTCGAGCCGATGGCGCGCATGGTCGGCACGATGCACGCGCTCAAGGCCGGCGATGCGCAGGCGCGCGTAGGACCGGTTCGCAGCCACGACGAGCTCGGCCAGCTCGCAGGCCAGTTTGACCAGCTGCTGTCGGACCTGCAGGAGCGCAATGACCAGTTGAAGGAATGGGCTGACGCGCTGGACCGCAAGGTCGCCGAGCGTACCCACGAGCTGGAGCATGCCAATGCCGTCCTGCGCGCGACCCGGCAGCAATTGATTACGTCTGAAAAGCTGGCGGTGGCAGGGCAGCTGACTGCCGGCGTAGCCCATGAAATCAACAACCCGATCGCGGTAATCCAGGGCAACCTCGACGTAGCCCGCGACATCCTCGGCACCGCGGCGGAGCCGGTGCAGCATGAACTGCGTTTGATCGACGAACAGGTGCGCCGCATCCACCTGCTGGTCAATCAGCTGCTGCAGTTCGTGCGGCCCGAGGCGTTCGCCGGCAGTACCGAAAGCCTGGACGCCGGCGAAGTGGCCACGCGCTGCCTGGATCTGGTGCGGCACACCATGAAAGGAACGGCGATCCGCATCGAGCTGGACTTGCGTGCGACGCGGCTGGTGCGCATCAGCCGCAGCGAGCTGCAGCAGGTGGTGGTCAACCTGCTGACCAACGCTATCCACGCCATGCCGGACGGGGGGACGTTGACACTCGCCACGCGCGACTGGGCGCCGCACGGCGTGACGCTGCATGTGCGCGATAGTGGCCACGGTATTCGCGCGGACGATCTGCCCAGCATTTTCAATCCGTTCTTCACCACCAAGAAGCAGAAGGGAACCGGCCTGGGCTTGTCCATCAGCTATGCACTGGTGGAGCAATACGGCGGCCGGATCACGGTCGAAAGCGCACCGGGCCAGGGGACGGAGTTCACGGTGTGGCTGCGCGAGGATGGGGTACCGGAAGCGGGAGACGGTACCTCTGCGCAACCCTGACCGGGTAGCGTCTCACCAATGCCTTTCGGCCGTTATGCAACGCGCCGCCCGGGCAGCAGCCCGGCATATTCCTTGCCGAGGAATTCCGCCGTGTGTTCGAGCAGGTAGGCACGGCAGCGTTCGCTGGCCGGCGACAATCGCTTGCTGGTCATATGCGCGACATGCCAGGTGCGCTCGATCGGCGTGCCGGCGACGTCCAGCAGCGCAATCTCGTGCGTGCGCAGTTCTAGCGACAGCGTGTGGAGGGACAGCAGGCTGATGCCCATTCCGGCCATCACCGCCTGCTTGATGGTCTCGTTGCTGCCGAGCGTGACAATCTTTTCCGGCGCGAAAAGATGGTCGCGAAACATGTACTCGGCCACGGTACGCGTGCCCGAGCCCGGCTCGCGCAGCAGGAAGGTCTCGCGACGCAACTCCTGAAGGTCGAATTCTCTCGCATCCCGCAACGGGTGGTGGGGCGAGGCCACCAGGACGTGCGGATGCGCGGCGATGGGCTCCGACACGGCATCGAGTTCGCGCGGCGGGCGGCCCATCAGCGCGAGATCGATGGCATTGTCCTGCAGCAGCCGCAACAGGGTTTCCCGGTTGCCCTCGGCGATGCGCAACTCCACGCCCGGGTGCAGCGTGTTGAAGCCCGCGAGCAGCTTGGGCGCGAAATACTTGGCGGTGCTGATCAGCCCGATGGTGATGGAACCCTGTTCGACGTCCTTGACGGCCTGCAGGCCTTCCTCGGCATCCTTGACCTCGCCGAGGATGCGCGAAGCATGATGCAGCAACCGGTCGCCGGCCTCGGTCAGCGTGAGTTGACGGCCGACCCGCTCGAACAACGCCAGTCCAACCACCGACTCCAGCTGCTTGACCTGCATCGATACCGCCGGCTGGGTCAGGTGCAGTTCTTCCGCCGCGCGCACGAAGCTGGCATGCCGGGCCACGGTCACGAAGATCTGCAGCTGACGAAGGGTAAGTGCGCGCAGGAAGGACATGGGGCGAAGCGGGGGATGGAACGTCACTTACTGTGAAGCCCGGCTCATGCTTAAGCAATTGCTTATGCAGGGGGTAAGAATATCTGAATTTACCTTATGCGGGGGCGCGGATATCTTTTCTTCAACGCAGTCACGTCGTTGAACCAGGGAATCCACGGAAGGGAGACAAGCATGAACGCACCCGAGACGATCCAAGCCAAGCCACGCAAGCGCTACGATGCCGGCGTCATGAAGTACCGGGAAATGGGGTATTGGGATGCCGGCTACGAGCCCAAGGACACCGACGTGCTGGCACTGTTCCGCATCACCCCGCAGGAAGGCGTCGATCCCGTCGAAGCCGCGGCCGCGGTCGCCGGCGAGTCGTCGACCGCGACCTGGACCGTGGTCTGGACCGACCGTCTCACTGCCTGCGACATGTATCGCGCCAAGGCATACCGGGTCGAGCCGGTACCCAACAACCCGGAGCAGTTCTTCTGCTACGTGGCCTACGACCTGTCGCTGTTCGAGGAAGGCTCCATTGCCAACCTGACGGCGTCGATCATCGGCAACGTCTTCAGCTTCAAGCCGATCAAGGCGGCGCGGCTGGAAGACATGCGTTTCCCGGTAGCCTACGTGAAGACCTTCGCCGGTCCGTCGACCGGGATCATCGTCGAGCGTGAACGGCTGGACAAGTTCGGCCGCCCCTTGCTGGGCGCCACCACCAAGCCCAAGCTGGGCCTGTCGGGACGCAACTACGGCCGCGTGGTGTACGAGGGCCTCAAGGGCGGGCTGGACTTCATGAAGGACGACGAGAACATCAACTCGCAGCCCTTCATGCACTGGCGCGACCGTTTCCTGTTCGTCATGGACGCGGTCAACAAGGCATCGGCCGCCACCGGCGAGGTCAAGGGCAGCTACCTCAACGTGACCGCCGGCACCATGGAGGAGATGTACCGGCGCGCCGAGTTCGCCAAGTCGCTGGGCTCGGTCATCATCATGATCGACCTGATCGTCGGCTGGACCTGTATCCAGTCGATGAGCAACTGGTGCCGCCAGAACGACATGGTCCTGCACCTGCACCGCGCGGGCCACGGTACCTATACGCGGCAGAAGAACCATGGCGTGTCGTTCCGCGTGATCGCCAAGTGGCTGCGGCTGGCCGGCGTGGACCACATGCACACCGGCACCGCGGTGGGCAAGCTGGAAGGCGATCCGCTGACGGTGCAGGGCTACTACAACGTCTGCCGCGACGCCTACACCCACACCGACCTGACGCGCGGCCTGTTCTTCGACCAGGACTGGGCCTCGCTGCGCAAGGTGATGCCCGTGGCCTCGGGCGGCATCCACGCCGGCCAGATGCACCAGCTGATCAGCCTCTTCGGCGACGACGTGGTGCTGCAGTTCGGCGGCGGCACCATCGGCCATCCACAGGGCATCCAGGCTGGCGCCACGGCCAACCGCGTCGCGCTGGAGGCGATGGTACTGGCCCGCAACGAGGGGCGCGACATCCTCAACGAAGGCCCGGAGATCCTGCGCGACGCCGCGCGCTGGTGCGGGCCGCTGCGGGCGGCGCTCGACACCTGGGGCGACATCACCTTCAACTACACGCCGACCGATACCTCGGACTTCGTGCCCACCGCATCGGTGGCCTGAGGCAGCCGCCGGCACCGGCACCATGGGGCGGCATCGCAGCGAACCCACAGAACGAGAGGACACCATGCGCATCACTCAAGGCACTTTTTCCTTCCTGCCCGACCTCACCGACGAGCAGATCACCAGCCAGCTCGAATACTGCCTGAGCAAGGGCTGGGCGGTGGGCATCGAATATACCGACGACCCGCATCCGCGCAATACGTACTGGGAGATGTTCGGGCTGCCGATGTTCGACCTGCGCGACGCGGCCGGCATCCTGATGGAAATCAACAACGCGCGTAACACCTTCCCGAACCACTACATCCGCGTCACGGCCTTCGATTCGACCCATACGGTGGAGTCGGTGGTGATGTCGTTCATCGTCAACCGTCCCGCGGACGAACCTGGCTTCCGGCTGGTCCGGCAGGAAGAGGCGGGCCGCACGCTGCGCTACTCGATCGAGAGCTACGCCGCGCAGGCGCGGCCCGAAGGCAGTCGCTACTAAGCCGCATTGCCCGCGCCGCCCGGCGCTGTCGCCGGCGCCTAGCCCAACCCCAACCCCGCAGGAACCACGTTCGCGCTGCCACGGCCGCGCGACGGGGGACGCTGCGCCCTGCATCGACCGATTCGACCGATTCGACCTTACCGGAGGCTTCCATGTCCGCACCCGAACCGACCGCACTGCTCCAGCCCGAGGGTAGCCTGGCCGCATCGCTGGCCAGCTCGGGCATCACCGAGCTGCTGGCCCAGCTGGATCGCGAGCTGATCGGGCTGGCGCCGGTAAAGGCGCGTATCCGCGACATTGCCGCGCTGCTGCTGGTGGACAAGCTTCGCGCTGCGCGCGGCTTCAGCGCGGGCGCGCCCAGCCTGCACATGTGCTTCACCGGCAATCCCGGCACCGGCAAGACCACGGTGGCCATGCGCATGGCGCAGATCCTGCACCAGCTCGGCTACGTGCGCCGCGGCCATCTGGTGGCGGTGACGCGCGATGACCTGGTGGGCCAGTACATCGGGCACACCGCGCCCAAGACCAAGGAAATCCTGAAGAAGGCCATGGGCGGCGTGCTCTTCATCGACGAGGCCTACTACCTGTACCGCCCCGAGAACGAGCGCGACTACGGCCAGGAGGCCATCGAGATCCTGCTGCAAGTGATGGAGAACAACCGGGACGACCTGGTGGTGATCCTGGCCGGCTACAAGGATCGCATGGACCGATTCTTCGAATCGAATCCGGGCATGTCCTCGCGCGTGGCCCACCACATCAGTTTTCCCGACTACCGGCTCGAGGAACTGCGCCGGATCGCCGACCTGATGCTGGCCGAGATGCAGTACCACTTCGACGACGAGAGCCGCGCCATGTTTACGGACTATCTGGCGCGGCGCATGGCGCAGCCGCATTTCGCCAATGCCCGCAGCGTGCGCAACGCGCTTGACCGCGCGCGGCTGCGCCATGCCTCGCGGCTGCTCGATGACCCGGCCATGATCGTCGACGACGAGGCCCTGACCACCATCACCGCCAGCGACCTGCTCGCCAGCCGCGTGTTTGCGGCGCCCGCCGCGGAGTAAGCCATGCAAGCCCTGATCTTCGATGTCGACGGCACGCTTGCCGATACCGAGACCGCGCACCGCGAGGCCTTCAACGCGGCATTCGCCGAGACCGGCCTGGACTGGCACTGGGACGAGGCGCTCTACACGCGCCTGCTCAAGGTGGCCGGCGGCAAGGAACGCTTGCTGCACTACTGGCGCATGGTCGACCCGGAAGAAGGCTGCGGCAGCCAGGTGAAGGCAACCATCGACGCCGTGCACGCCATCAAGACGCGCCACTACGCCGCGCGCGTGGGCGCGGGCGGGCTGCCGCTGCGCCCGGGCATCGCGCGGCTGCTCGATGAAGCCGCGCGGGCCGGCCTGCCGCTCGCCATCGCCACCACCACCACGCCGGCCAATCTCGACGCACTGCTGGAGGCGCCGCTCGGTGCCGGCTGGCGCGGGCGCTTTGCCGCCATCTGCGACGCGGGTACCACCGCGGTCAAGAAGCCGGCGCCAGATGTCTATTTGGCGGTGCTGCAGCGGCTTGGCCTGGAGCCCGGCGCCTGCCTGGCCATCGAGGATTCGGAGAACGGGCTGCGCGCGGCGCAGGCGGCAGGCATTCCCGCCGTGGTCACGCCCACTGCCTACAGCGCGCAGGACCGGTTTGACGACGCCCTGATGGTGCTGCCGCACCTGGGCGACCCCGATCAGCCGATGCCCCGGCACCTGGCCGGCGCAGACCACCGCTGGGCCGACCTGGCCGCGCTGCGGCGCTGGCATCGGGGCGACCTGTCCGAGGCGCGCTGACATGCTCACCACAGCTCACCACGCCAGCGAACGCGTGATCCGGCTCGCGCCGTCGATCCTGTCGGCGGACTTCGCGCGGCTGGGCGAAGAGGTCCGCGCCATCGAGTCGGCCGGCGCCGATCTCGTGCACTTCGACGTGATGGACAACCACTACGTGCCCAACCTCACCATCGGCCCGCTGGTGTGCGAGGCGATCCGCCCGCATGTCTCGATCCCCATCGATGTGCACCTGATGGTGGAGCCCGTGGATGCGCTGATCCCGCTGTTTGCGAAAGCCGGCGCCGGCATCATCAGTTTCCATCCCGAGGCGAGCCGCCACGTGGACCGCATCATCGGCCTGATCCGCGACCACGGCTGCAAGGCCGGCCTGGTGCTGAACCCGGCGACGCCGCTGGCATGGCTGGACCACACGCTGGCGCAGCTCGACCTGGTGCTGCTGATGAGCGTCAACCCCGGCTTTGGCGGCCAGGCGTTCATCCCCGGCGTGCTGGACAAGCTGCGCGAGGCACGCAAGCGCATCGACCGCCAGGTGGAGGCAGGCGGGCGCCCGGTCTGGCTGGAGATCGACGGCGGCGTCAAGGCCGACAACATCGGCGACGTCGCGGCCGCCGGCGCGGACACCTTCGTCGCGGGCAGTGCCGTGTTCGGCGCGCCCGATGCCGACGGCGGCTACCGCGGCATCCTGCGGCGCCTGCGCGAGGCGGCCATGCTCTGACGCGGCCCCGCCCGGACCAGAACACACAGCAAAGCAAGAGGAGACCTGTCATGCCAGAAGTCCAGAGGATGACCCTGACGCAGTTCCTGATCGAGGAGCGCCGCCGCTACCCCAACGCCAGCGGCGGCTTCAACGGCCTGATTCTCAATGTCGCCATGGCCTGCAAGGAGATCGCGCGCGCGGTCGCCTTCGGCGCGCTGGGCGGCCTGCACGGCCGCGCCGAAGGAGACGCCGGTGCCGGCGCCGGTGTTGCCATCAACGTGCAGGGCGAAATCCAGCAGAAGCTGGATGTGCTCAGCAACGCGGCCTTCGTGCGCGTCAACGAGTGGGGCGGCCACCTGGCCGGCATGGCGTCGGAAGAAATGGCCGAGCCATACCAGATTCCCGAGCGCTACCCGCGCGGCAAGTACCTGCTGGTGTTCGACCCGCTCGACGGCTCGTCGAACATCGACGTCAACGTCTCGGTGGGCAGCATCTTCTCGGTGCTGCGTGCGCCGGAGGGTACCGACGCCGTGAGCGAGCAGGATTTCCTGCAGCCCGGCACGGCCCAGGTTGCGGCCGGCTACGCGCTCTACGGCCCCACCACCATGCTGGTGCTGACCGTGGGCAACGGCGTCAGTGGCTTCACGCTGGATCCGAACCTTGGAGAGTTTTTCCTCACGCATCCGAACCTTCAGGTACCTGCCGATACCCACGAATTCGCCATCAACGCTTCCAACAGCCGCTTCTGGGAAGCGCCGGTGCGGCGCTATATCTCCGAATGCATGGCGGGACAGACCGGTCCGCGCGGCAAGGATTTCAACATGCGCTGGATCGCCTCGATGGTGGCCGAGGCGCATCGTATCCTGATGCGTGGCGGCGTCTTCATGTACCCGCGCGATACCAGGGATCCTGCAAAGCCGGGGCGTCTGCGCCTGCTCTACGAGGCCAACCCGATCGCATTCCTGATGGAGCAGGCCGGCGGGCGCGCCAGCACCGGCCGCCAGCCGTTGATGACGGTGGCGCCGCGGGCGCTGCACCAGCGCATCGGCGTGGTATTTGGCTCGCGCAATGAGGTCGAGCGCATCGAGGGCTACCACACCGACCCGTCGGACCCCGATCTTCCCAATCCCCTGTTCAACGAGCGCAGCCTGTTTCGCGCGTCCGCCTGAGGTGCACGGCCATGTCAGAACGTTATCCCATCATCGCCATTACCGGCTCCTCGGGCGCCGGCACGACCTCCGTCACCCGTACCTTCGAGAACATCTTCCGCCGCGAAGGCGTGAAATCCGTGGTGATCGAAGGCGACAGTTTCCACCGCTACAACCGCGCCGAGATGAAGGTCAAGATGGCCGAGGCCGAGCGCACCGGCAACATGAACTTCAGCCATTTCGGACCCGAGAACAACCTGTTCGGCGAGCTGGAGAACCTGTTTCGCTCGTACGCCGAGTCCGGCACCGGCATGCATCGCCACTACCTGCACAGCGCGGAAGAGGCCGCGCCGTTCGGGCAGCAGCCCGGCACCTTCACCGAGTGGGAGCCACTGCCCGAAGACACCGACCTGCTGTTCTATGAAGGCCTGCACGGCGGCGTGGTCACCGGCGAGGTCGATGTGGCCCGCTATCCCAACCTGCTGATCGGCGTGGTGCCGGTCATCAACCTGGAATGGATCCAGAAGCTGTGGCGCGACAAGAAGCAGCGCGGCTATTCGACGGAAGCGGTGACCGACACCATCCTGCGCCGCATGCCGGACTACGTGAACTACATCTGCCCGCAGTTCTCGCGCACGCATGTGAACTTCCAGCGCGTGCCGTGCGTGGACACCTCCAACCCGTTCATTGCACGCGAAATCCCCGCGCCCGATGAAAGCATGGTGGTGATCCGCTTTGCCAATCCCAAGGGTATCGATTTCCAGTACCTGCTGAGCATGATCCACGACTCGTTCATGTCGCGCGCCAACACCATCGTGGTGCCGGGCGGCAAGATGGAACTGGCCATGCAGCTGATCTTCACGCCCTTCGTGCTGCGCATGATGGAGCGCCGCAAGCGCGCCGCGCTGTGAACCGACGTGATGCAAGGACACTCCAGATGAACGCACCCGAACGCATCGACTCCGCGGCGCGCTGTGCCAACGCGCTGCGCTTCCTGGCCGCGGACGCGGTGGAGCAGGCCAGGTCCGGCCACCCCGGCGCGCCCATGGGCATGGCCGAGATGGCGGAGGTCCTGTGGCGGCGCCACCTGCGCCACAACCCCGTCAACCCGGCCTGGCCCGACCGCGACCGCTTCGTGCTGTCCAACGGCCACGCCTCCATGCTGCTGTACGCGCTGCTGCACCTGACCGGCTACGACCTGCCGATGGCGGAGCTGCGCCGCTTCCGCCAGCTGCACGCGGCCACGCCCGGCCATCCGGAAGTGGGCGTGACGCCAGGCGTGGAAACCACCACGGGGCCGCTGGGGCAGGGGCTGGCCAATGCGGTGGGCATGGCGCTGGCGGAGAAACTGCTCGCCGCGACCTTCAACCGTCCCGGCTTCGATATCGTCGACCACCACACGTACGTCTTCCTCGGCGATGGCTGCCTGATGGAAGGGATCAGCCACGAGGCGTGCTCGCTGGCCGGTACGCTCGGGCTGGGCAAGCTGATCTGCCTGTACGACGACAACGGGATCTCCATCGATGGCGAGGTGGCCGGATGGTTCACCGACGATACCGCGCAACGCTTCGCGGCTTACGGCTGGCACGTGCTAGCGGATGTCGACGGGCACGACGCGCACGCCGTGGATGCCGCCATCCGCGCGGCCAGGGCCGAGCGCGGGCGCCCCACGCTGATCTGCTGCCGCACCGTGATTGGCAAGGGCGCCCCTGCCAAGGCGGGTGGCCACGACGTGCATGGCGCTCCGCTGGGCGTGCCCGAGATCGCCGCCATGCGCACGGCGCTGGGCTGGGAGGCCGAGCCCTTCACGGTGCCGGCGGACGTGGCGGACGCCTGGGACGCGCGCGCGCAGGGCATCGCGCACGAGGCCGAATGGGAAGCGCGCTTTGCCGCCTACCGCGCCGCGCACCCGGAACTCGCCAACGCATTCCTGCGCCGCATCGAGGGCCGGCTGCCGGAGGGTTTCGACGCGGCACTGCTGGCGCTGCTGGAAGCGCCATCGCCGCTGCTGGACAGGATCGCCACGCGCAAGGCCTCGCAACTGTGCCTCGAGGCGCTGACGCCCGCCGTGCCGGAACTGCTGGGCGGCTCGGCCGACCTGACCGGATCCAACCTGACCAGCGTCAAGGCGTCGGTCTGGGTCAACCATGCCGGACACGGGAACTACGTGAGCTACGGCGTGCGCGAATTCGGCATGGCCGCGGTGATGAATGGCATCGCGCTGCACGGCGGGCTGATTCCCTATGGCGGCACCTTCATGACCTTCTCGGACTATTCGCGCAATGCCATCCGCATGGCCACGCTGATGCGCCTGCGCGTGGTGCACGTGCTGACCCACGACTCCATCGGCCTTGGCGAAGATGGTCCCACGCACCAGCCGGTCGAGCACGCGGCCAGCCTGCGGCTGATTCCCAACAACCGGGTTTGGCGCCCGTGCGACGGCGCGGAGACCGCGTACGCATGGCTCGCCGCGCTGCGGCGGGACGATGGGCCGACCTGCCTGCTGCTGTCGCGGCAGGCGCTGACGCCGTTCGAGCGCGACGCCGGACAGCGCGCGGGCATCGCTCGCGGCGGCTATGTCCTGCGAGATGTGCCGCAGGCCGATGCGCCGCACGTGGTGCTGGTGGCGACTGGCTCGGAGGTGGAGATCGCCGTGCATGCGGCACAGGAGCTGGCCGGCGCGGGCATCGGCGCACGCGTGGTCTCCATGCCCTGCGTGGAGCTGTTCCACGCACAAGACGCCATCTATCGGGAGACAGTATTGCCGCCGGATATCCCGCGCATCAGCGTCGAGGCGGGCGTGACGTGGTTCTGGCGTGGCGTGGTGGGCGACCGGGGCGTGGCGCTGGGCATCGACAGTTTCGGCGAATCGGCCCCTGCCGAGGCGCTGTACGAGCACTTCGACCTGACCCCGGCGCACGTCGTGGCCGCGGCGCGCGCGCTGCTGGAGGAGCAATCATGACGCGCCCGTCCCTGGCCTGCACCGCAGTGCTGATCGATCTCGACGGCACGCTGGTCGATACCGCGCCCGACATCGTCGCGGCCGCCAACCGCATGCTGGCGGAGCTGGGCAGCGCGCCGCTGCCGTTCGATACCGTGGCCGGCTTCATCGGCCGCGGCGTGCCAAACCTGGTGCGGCGCGTGCTCGACACCGCGCAGTTGGCACAGCGCATCGACGCCACTGCGGCCGAGATGCTGTTCCACCGTCACTATGCCGAAGTCAACGGCCGCCTCGGGCAGGTGTTTCCCGGCGTGGAGGCCGGCCTAGCCGCGCTCAGGCGCCAGGGCTACCGGCTGGCGTGCGTGACCAACAAGCCGCGCGCGCTGGCGGCGCCGCTGCTGGCCATGACCGGCCTGGCCGGCTATCTGGAGGTGCTGGTGGCGGGGGACTCGATCGCGCAGATGAAGCCGGACCCCGAACCGCTGCGCCATGCCTGCCGGCTGCTCGAGGCAGACCCGGCGCAGGGCGTGCTGGTGGGCGACTCTCCGGTCGATGTGGCCGCGGCGCGCGCGGCCGGCATGCCGGTCTGTCTGGTGCGCTATGGCTACGCCGGGCCGGACGGCGTGGCGGCGCTGGGGGCCGACGCGCTGGTGGATTCGCTCGAGGGGCTGCCCGCGCTGCTGGCGCCCGCGCGGCTTGCACCGGCCGCCTGAGGCCGCCCCGGACGGACCGCACAAACACACATAAAGGCAAATGGAGACAGCATGACTATCAAGGTTGCCATCAATGGCTACGGGCGCATCGGCCGCAATGTTCTGCGTGCCCACTATGAAGGCGGCAAGCGGCATGACCTGGAGATCGTCGCGATCAACGACCTCGGCAACGCCGGCACCAATGCGCACCTGACCCGGTATGACACGGTCCACGGCCGTTTCCCGGGCGAGGTGGCGGTGGACGGGGACGCCTTCCGCGTCAACGGCGACCTCATCCGTGTGCTGGCCCGGCGCAGTCCGGCCGAGCTTCCGTGGGACGAACTGGGCGTGGACGTCGTGATGGAATGCACCGGGCTGTTCACCAGCAAGGAGAAGGCCTCGGCCCACCTGCGGGCCGGTGCGAGGAAGGTGATCATCTCCGCGCCCGGCGGCAAGGACGTGGACGCCACCATCGTCTATGGCGTCAACCACGGCGTGCTGAAGGCCAGCGACACGGTGATTTCCAATGCGTCGTGCACCACCAACTGCCTGGCGCCGCTGGTCAAGCCGCTGCATGCGGAGCTGGGCGTGGTCAACGGGCTAATGACCACGGTGCATGCCTACACGAACGATCAGGTGCTGACCGACGTCTACCATGAGGACCTGCGCCGCGCGCGCTCGGCCACCATGTCGATGATCCCGACCAGGACCGGCGCGGCCGCCGCGGTCGGCCTGGTCCTGCCCGAGCTGGAGGGGCGGCTGGACGGCTTTGCCGTGCGCGTGCCGACCATCAATGTGTCGCTGGTGGACCTGTCGTTCGTGGCGGCCCGGCCGACCACGGTGGAGGAGGTGAACAGCATCCTGCGGCGCGCGGCGGATGGCGAACTCAAGGGCATCCTGAACTACAACACCGAGCCGCTGGTATCGGTGGACTTCAACCACAGCCCGGCCTCATCGACCTTCGATGCCACGCTGACCAGGGTGTCGGGCAACCTGGTCAAGGTGTCCGCCTGGTACGACAACGAATGGGGCTTCTCCAACCGCATGCTGGACACCGCGGTGGCGCTGGCCCATGCCCGCTAGCGAGGTGGCCATGATGCATGATTCCAATGCTGCGTTCCAGGATCCGCAAGCCGCCACGCCGCGGACGCTGGCCGCACTGCTGGACGCCGGCGGGGTGGCTGGCAAGCGCGTCTTCATCCGCGCCGACCTCAATGTCCCGCAGGACGCTGGCGGGCGGATTACCGACGATACCCGCATCCGCGCGTCGGTGCCGGCCATCGAGGCCTGCCTGCAGGCCGGCGCGGCGGTCATGGTGACCTCGCATCTGGGCCGGCCTGAGGAAGGGGCGCCGGACCCGCGCTACAGCCTGGCGCCGGTGGGCCGCCGCCTGTCGGAACTTCTGGGCCGCCACGTGCCGCTGCTTTCCGGGTGGATGGAGGGCGGCTTCCAGGTGCCGCCGGGGCAGGTGGTGCTGCTCGAAAACTGCCGCATGAACCTTGGCGAGAAGAAGAACAGCGACGAGCTGGCACAAAAGATGGCCGGGCTGTGCGACGTCTATGTCAACGATGCCTTCGGCACCGCCCACCGCGCCGAAGCCACCACGCACGGCATCGCCAAGTACGCCCCGATCGCCTGCGCCGGCCCGCTGCTGGCCGCCGAGATCGACGCGCTGGGCAAGGCACTGGGCCAGCCGGCGCGTCCGCTGGTGGCCATCGTGGCCGGCTCCAAGGTCTCGACCAAGCTGACCATCCTGAAGTCGCTGGCGGACAAGGTGGACAACCTGATCGTCGGTGGCGGCATCGCCAACACCTTCATGCTGGCTGCCGGCCTGAAGATCGGCAAGTCGCTGGCCGAGGCCGACCTGGTCGCGGACGCCAAGGCCATCATCGACATCATGGCCGCGCGCGGCGCCTCGGTGCCTATCCCCGTGGACGTGGTCTGCGCCAAGGAATTCAGCGCCACCGCGGCGGCCACGGTCAAGGACGTCAAGGACGTGGCAGATGACGACATGATCCTCGACATTGGTCCGAAGACCGCCGCGCAACTCGCCGAGCAACTCAAGGCCGCGGGCACCATCGTGTGGAACGGACCGGTGGGCGTGTTCGAATTCGACCAGTTCGGCAACGGCACCAGGGTGCTGGCCGAGGCCATCGCCGAATCGAAGGCCTTCTCGATCGCCGGCGGCGGCGACACGCTGGCCGCCATCGCCAAGTACGGCATTGCCGACCGCGTCGGCTACATCTCGACCGGTGGCGGCGCCTTCCTGGAGTTCCTGGAAGGCAAGACGCTGCCCGCGCTGCAAGTGCTGGCGCAGCGCGCCGCGGCCGGCATCCGCTTTACAGAATCTGCCTCGACTTAAGGAGCGTCACCATGTCACTCATATCCTTGCGCCAACTGCTGGACCACGCGGGCGAATTCGGCTACGGGGTGCCGGCCTTCAACGTCAACAACTTGGAACAGATCCACGCCATCATGGAGGCGGCCGAAGAGACCGACAGCCCGGTCATCCTGCAGGCCTCGGCCGGTGCGCGCAAGTACGCCGGCGAAGCGTACCTGCGGCATATGGTGCTGGCCGCGGCCGAGACGCATCCGGACATTCCCATCGTCCTGCACCAGGATCACGGCTCCAGTCCGGCGGTATGCCAGGCATCGATCCGCTCGGGGTTCACCAGCGTGATGATGGACGGCTCGCTGCGCGAAGACATGAAGACGCCATCCGACTACGACTACAACGTCGACGTGACCCGGCGCGTGTGCGAGATGGCGCATGCGGTGGGCGTGTCGGTCGAGGGCGAGCTGGGCTGCCTGGGCTCGCTCGAAACCGGTCAGGCCGGCGAGGAGGACGGTGTCGGTGCGGCCGGCACGCTGTCGCACGACATGATGCTGACCGACCCCGCGCAGGCGCGCGACTTCGTTGCCCGCACCGGCGTGGACGCGCTCGCCATCGCCATCGGCACCAGCCACGGTGCCTACAAGTTCTCGCGCAAGCCCACCGGCGACATCCTGGCCATGGACCGCATCCGCGAGATCCACGAACAGATTCCAGACACCCATCTGGTCATGCATGGCTCCAGCTCGGTGCCGCAGGAGTGGCTGGACATCATCCGCCAGTATGGTGGCGACATCAAGGAGACCTACGGCGTGCCGGTCGAGGAGATCCTGCGGGGTATCAAGACCGGGGTGCGCAAGGTGAACATCGACACCGACATCCGCCTGGCCATGACCGGCGCCATTCGTCAGGCACTCGCCGAGGACCGGAGCGAATTCGACCCGCGCAAGGCGCTGTTGGCGGCCAAGAAAGGGGCGAGGAGCGTCGTCAAGCTGCGCTTCGAGGCGTTTGGCTGTGCCGGGCAGGCTTCGCGCATCAAGCCAATCGCGCTGGAGACGCTGGCGAAGCGCTATCGCTGACGAAGGCACGCTTCGCAAGCGGCGGCTCACGCCGGCGTCTGCTGCTCGAGAGCCACCTCCGCGCGCAAACTGGCCAGGTCGCGTCCGACCGTTGCGACGGCCAGCCGCTGATTACCGCGCCAATAGGTCACCATACAGTCGTGCGAGCCGGGATCGCCGTCGATGTCGATGCGGTCCCACCGCTCCGCGTGGCCCACATAGTTGATGGCGATGTCGTAATGCTGGCTCCAGAAGAACGGAACCGCTGCGAAACGTTGCTGCTGTCCAAGCATGTTTTGTGCAGCGACCACGCCCTGGCGCTCGGCGACCACCCAATGCTCGACGCGGATACGCTCGCCGGTTCCAGGATCCGGCCAGCGAGCAATGTCGCCGGCCGCATAGATGGCCGGAGCGCTGGTCCGGAGATACTCATCGACCACTGCGCCGCGATCCATGGTCAGGCCCGCGTCTTGTGCCAGCGCGACATCGGGGCGCACGCCGACGCCGGTGACCACCAGGTCGGCGGGCAATTCCGTGCCTGTCGACAATGTCACGCGATCCGAACGAATTTCCGTGACCGTGGCGCCAAGATGGAAACGCACACCGTGCGATTCATGCAGCGCCTTGACCATGTCGCCCAGCTCGGCGCCGAGGACGCGTTCCATCGGACGCGCCTCCGGTGCGACCACATGCACTTCGAGGCCCCGCGTGCGCAATGAAGCCGCGACTTCGAGTCCGATGAAGCTTGCGCCCACCACCACGCACTGACGCACAGTGCCGAGACGCGCAATCACGGCCTCGCAGTCGGCCAGCGAGCGGAGGACGAACACGTGCGGCAGGCTCGCGCCTGGAACGGTGAGCCGTACCGGCTCGGCACCCGTGGCAAGCAATAACGCGCCATAGCCGATCTGGCTGCCGTTCGCCAGCGTGACGGTCTTCGCGGCAGGCTCGATCCGGACCACGCGCTGATCGCATCTCGCGTCGATGTGGTGGTCCGCGTAGTACCCGGGAGACCGCAGGGGCAGCCAGTCCGCTTGCGCGGTGCCCGCCAGATAGTCTTTAGACAAATTCGGGCGATCGTACGGGAGCGAGGTATCCGCACTCAGCAGCGTAACGGGACCCTCATAGCCCTCTCGCCGTAGCGTCAGGGCGGCAGCATTTCCTGCGGCGCCGCCTCCGATAATCACCACGGATTCGGGCATCTGCGCCGCGGCCAGCGCCGGTGGCCGGGCCGCTTGCACCTCCTCGCCGACAATGGCCTGGCCATCGCGCCGCTCCACCCGCCAACGTTTTAGGCTATCGAGCGCCGGGGGCCGGACGGCCTGCCCGGTGCGAAGGCTGAAACAGGCATGGTGCCAGGGGCAACGGATGGTGTCGCCGACCAGCAAGCCGGTCGCCAGCGGCGCCCCGTAATGCGTACAGGTCGCCCCGACGGCAAAGAGTTCGCCGCCCTGGCAGACGAGCAAGGCCGGATCGCCGCGGACATGGCCTGTCACGATACCGCCCTCCACGATGCTCTCCAGCGGAACGCCTTGAGCGAGGTCGGGGCCGGCGGCAGAGGATGAATTTTCGGTCACGTCATCGCTCCTTGCTCGTTAGGGGACAGGAGCATTATCTACCTCGATCCCGTGACGGAAAAGGCCGACACGCGTGTTTGCCGGAACGCCCAACTACTTCAGTGCGTCATGCTGCATGCACATGAACGGAATTGGGCCGCAGAGATAGCGCTCGGCGTCTCGGAACAGCCTGCTGGCGGTGGTACGTGTGAGGGTCTCAATGGGATTTGAAACCTACTGCCTGCATCACAAGGCGGAGCAGCTCCGCCGCCAGCCCGACGGTCGCGACGCCTGTTGCCCAGAGTCCGAACAGCCAGAGGACTTGCTTCCAGCGGCTCCCTCTTTTTGAGTTGCGATCAAGCATGCTGTCTTATCCCTGCAGTCCTGATGGCCTGAAACCCTGAAACCCGGCAAGCAGTCGTTAGTGATGATAGCCTTCGCCGATCTTGACCTTCCCGCGGAAGACGTAATAGCTCCAACTCGTGTAGACGAGGACAAATGGCAGGATGAAGAGCGTGCCGATCAAGGCGAAGAGTTGGCTCTGTACGGGCGACGCTGCCTGCCAAAGGGAGACGGAGGGCGGGATGATGTTTGGCCACACGCTGATGGCAAGGCCGCTGTAGCCGAGGAAGATGATCAGCAGCGTGATGAGAAACGGCGTTGCGGTCGCCCGATGGGCCAGGGCGCGCAACGTGGCAATGAAGCTGAAGATCACAAGGACTGGCACGGGAAGGAAATACAGCAAGTTCGGCATGCTGAACCAGCGAGCGGAAATCTCCGGATGTGCCAAGGGCGTCCACAGGCTCACAATTGCAATCGCGATGAGCAATAGCCAGGCGACGTACGATGAGAAGCGGTACATATCGGCCTGCAGGCGACCTTCCGTCTTCATGACCAGCCAGGTACACCCAAGTTGGGCGTATGCAATCAGAAGGGCTGCACCGCAGAACAACGGAAACGGCCGAAACCAGTCCAGGCCGCCACCCGCATAGGAATTGTTTGCCACGGGAAGGCCATCGATGAACGCGCCCAGCACGACACCCTGGCAGAAAGTCGCTATGACCGATCCACCGACAAAGGCCTTGTCCCACAGGTGGCGCTTCTCGTCGGTCGCCTTGAAGCGGAATTCAAAAGCAACGCCGCGGAATATGAGCCCGACAAGCATAAGAACCAGGGGAAGATACAGCGCGCTCAGTATCACCGAGTATGCCAGCGGAAATGCCCCGAAGAGCCCGGCGCCGCCGAGTACCAGCCACGTTTCGTTGCCATCCCAGACGGGGGCAACCGTGTTCATCATGACGTCTCGCTCTTCCTTGTCCTTGACGAACGGGAAGAGCAGGCCAATTCCCAGGTCGAAGCCGTCCATGACCACATACATCATGACGCCGAAGGCAATGATTACCGCCCAGATGAGAGTAAGGTCGACACCCATGATCCTAGCCCCTTATGCCGGCATCGAACTCTGCCGCCACATGATCCCCGTCTGCCGCCACCACACGGTCCCCGGCAGCCGATAGCGGACGTGCGGGTCTGCGGGGATGACCGCCCTCGTCGATGGTGACTTCCGGCTCGTGCGCCTGCGGTCCCTTGTGCACAAGCCGCAGCATGAAGGCAATGCCGGTGCCGAACAGGGCAAAGTAGATGACGACAAAGATGATGAGACTCAGGCCCACCTGGGCGGCATCCAGGGGAGAGGTGGCATCGGCGGTCCGAAGCAGTCCGTAGACGACCCAGGGCTGGCGTCCCATCTCGGTCGTGACCCAGCCGGCCAGCATCGCAACCAGGCCTGCCGGCCCCATGCAAAGCACGAAGCACAGGAAGAGGCGCGAGGTGTAGAGTGCCTTCCGGCTGCGCAGCCAGAGGCTCCATATCCCGGCGAGGATCATCAGCATGCCAAGGCCTACCATCAGACGGAACGTCCAGAATATGACCGTCGAGTTCGGGCGGTCCTCCGGAGGGAATGACTTCAAGGCCGGAATCTGCCGATCGAGGCTGTGTGTAAGGATGATGCTGCCAAGGACTGGTATCTCGACGGCGAAGTGGGTCTTCTCCGCCTTCATATCCGGCCAGCCGACCAGGACCAGTGGCGAGGGCGCTCCCGGAATGTTCACCCAGTGGCCCTCGATGGCCGCAATCTTCGCCGGCTGATGTTCGAGCGTGTTCAGGCCGTGGGCATCGCCAACCACGGCCTGGATCGGCGCCACGATGAGCGCCATCCACATTGCCATCGAGAGCATGGTGCGGCTGGCCGGCGCGTCCCGTCCCTTGAGGATCTGCCAGGCGCCGGAAGCGCCGACGAAGAAGGCGGTTGCCAGGAATGCGGCGATCGCCATGTGCGCGAGCCGGAACGGGAACGATGGATTGAAGATGACTGCAAGCCAGTCAACCGGAACGGCTCTTCCGTCGATGATCTCGTGACCCTGCGGCGTATGCATCCAGCTGTTGGAAGACAGAATCCAGAACGTGGAAAACAGCGTTCCGAGCGCGACCATCGCAGTTGCAAAGAAATGCAGACCCCTGCCGACACGTTCCCATCCAAACAGCATGACGCCAAGGAACCCTGCTTCAAGGAAGAATGCAGTCAGCACTTCATAAGTCAAAAGCGGACCGGTAATCCCGCCGGCAAAGTATGAGAAACGGCTCCAGTTGGTGCCGAACTGGTATGCCATTACCAATCCGGATACAACGCCCATGCCGAAATTGATGGCGAAAATCTTTGACCAGAAATGGTAGAGATTTTTATAAACGCCATTGCCGGTTTTTAACCACAACCCTTCCAGTACGACAAGATAGCTGGCCAGGCCGATAGTAATGGCGGGAAAGATGATATGGAAGCCCACCGTGAAGGCAAACTGCAGGCGGGCCAGGTCCATCGCCGTCGAGCTGTAGGTGTCCATGCTGATTTCACCGCGCAATGGTGGGTGTCGGTACGCTGTTAATGCGTAAAAACAGGCGTAAAAACAGAGAACGCCGAAAGCATTCTTGTGCGTCTATGCTTCTACCCGGGCGCAATGCCGGCCATTTATATGCAGTCGCAGTGTAGTTTGCAACTTCATAACTTGCTAGGAACCGGGTTGATTTTTATATACGGTAGTTATGTGGGTGAATATTCATTCACTTTCATAATTCATTGCGCATTTATTTGTAACAGCCTGGCGCATGAGAACCGGGACGCGCTATCTTTAGCTTCAGCCAATCAAGCTGGCTGGAAAGAGTCTATCGCTGACTCCGGATGTGCTGATTGCTTATGGGAGCAAGCATGGCTATTCGACGAGAAGTCCCCGGTATCCGTCCGTATGACGGCCCCGCCGGCGGCTGGGGCGCGCTTCGGGCGACAACACAGGCGATTCGCCTGCAGATGGATAGCGTGAAAGCCCCCATCACGCTGCTTCGGACCAACCAGCCTGACGGCTTCGACTGTCCGGGATGTGCGTGGCCAGACAAGGAACACCGGTCTACCTTCCAGTTCTGCGAGAACGGCGCCAAGGCGGTCACGTGGGAGGCCACCACCAAGCGGGTGCCGCCGGCATTCTTTGCGAGTCACACGGTGTCCTCGCTGCTGCAGATGTCCGATTTCGAACTGGAAGACATGGGCCGCCTGACCCATCCGATGGTCTACGATCGCGCGACCGACACGTTCCGGGCGGTGGAGTGGGAGGATGCATTCGCGCGGATCGGCGAAATCCTCCGCGGCTTATCGCCCGAGCAGGTCGACTTCTACACGTCCGGCCGGGCTTCCAACGAGGCGGCGTACCTGTTCCAGTTGTTTGCGCGGGAATACGGGAGCAACAACTTCCCGGACTGCTCCAATATGTGCCACGAGCCGACCAGCGTCGGCTTGCCGCAGTCAATTGGCATCGGCAAGGGTACGGTCTCCCTGGACGACTTCGAGCAATGCGAGCTGATCATCTCGATCGGACATAATCCGGGCACCAATCATCCTCGCATGATGGGAACACTGCATGAAGCGGCGCGCCGCAATGTCCCGATCATTGTCTTCAATCCGCTGCGCGAGCGCGCCCTGGAACGATTCGCCGATCCCCAGAACTGGCTCGAGATGGCGACGTACGGTTCGACCAGGATTGCCTCGACCTATTATCAGGTGGATGCTGGCGGGGATGCCGCGGCACTCAAGGGAATCATGAAGGCGCTGCTGGCCATGGACGCGGCCCAGGGAGACATCCTGGATCGCGATTTCATCGCCAAGTACACCGAAGGCTTCGATGCCTTTGCCGCCGACCTGAACGCGACGTCGTGGGAAGACATCGAGAAGGCCAGCGGCCTGCCCCGTGCCGAGCTGGAGGCGGTCGCAAAGCTCTATGCCGAGTCGAATGCGACGATCGTCACGTACGGCATGGGCGTCACCCAGCATAGCCGGGGTACGGCGAATGTCCGGCTGATCGCCGACCTGCTGTTCCTGAGGGGAAACTTCGGCAAGCCCGGTGCCGGGATATGTCCGTTGCGCGGCCATTCGAACGTGCAAGGCAACCGGACTGTCGGCATTACGGAAAAGCCGTCGCAAGACTTCCTGAAAGCCATCGAAGACGTGTTCGGATTCACGCCGCCGAGAGCGCATGGGCGCGATGCCGTCAGGACGGCGCAGGCCATGATCGACGGCAAGTGCAAGGCGTTGATCTGTCTTGGGGGCAACTTCGCGGTGGCCCTGCCCGATTCAGGGCAGTCTTTCCCGGCGATGAAGACGCTTGACCTGAGTGTGCACCTCGGGACGAAACTCAACAGAACGCATCTGCTGGTCGCGAAGGAAACCTATCTTTTCCCCTGCCTGGGGCGCACGGAGCTCGATGTGCAGGCCAACGGGCCCCAATCCGTGACGGTCGAGGATTCGATGTCGATGGTCCATGCATCGGCCGGGAAGCTCACGCCGGCTTCCGAACATCTGCGTTCCGAGCCGGCGATCATCGCGGGCATGGCGCAGGCCAGCCTGCCCAACACCAAGGTGGCCTGGGCAGACCTGGTTGCCGACTATGACCGGATTCGCGACCTGATCGAAAAGACGGTGCCGGGCTTCGAGAACTTCAATGACCGCATCCGAGTGCCTGGCGGGTTCCGCCTGCCGCTGCCGCCGACGGAGCGCAAGTGGACGACCCCTTCGGGCAAAGCGGTCTTTTCGGTGTATGGCGGCGTGAAGGAAGACGCAGACGTCCTGGGCGGCGAGAATGTCCTTCGCCTCATGACGATTCGCAGCCACGACCAGTACAACACCACGATCTATGCGCTGGATGACCGCTATCGCGGCGTGTTCGGGCGGCGCGACGTGCTCTTCATGAACGAAGCCGACATGAACGCGCGCGGACTCGAGCATGGGGACGTGGTCGATATCGAGACGATCATGGCAGGCCGGCAACTCCGGCTGAAAGGGCTCACCGCGATCGCGTACGAAAACATCGTGCGAGGCTCCGTGGCGGCCTACTATCCGGAAGCAAACGTGCTGGTTCCGCTGGACTATATCGACAAGGAAAGCGGTACGCCGTCCTATAAGTCGATCCCTGTGCGCGTGGTGCGCTCGGCATCGCCATGACGTGCGTTGAGCGGAGAGGGGGCGGGTAAAAAGGGGCGGTCAAAGCGCAGTCGATCGAACTGATACAACAGGTCTCATGGCTAGCTGCGTGACACGAAAGCCGTTGCTGAAGGCGAAAGCTGCTTGGGGCCGTGATCCCTGACAAGGAGACAAGTCCATCATGCCGACCCTATGTGAAATCTGCCACGCCCGCCCCGCGGTGGCCCGTGTGACCGTCGTCCAGAACGGCGAGCGCAAGTCGATTTCGATTTGCGACTATGACTATCGGCAGCTGATGCGCCACCAGAGCATGCTGAATCCGTTCGATTCGCTCCTGGGCGGCGGTGGCTTATCCCGCTTCTTCGATGACATGGGCCACGACGAAGCCGGGATGGCGGCCGAGGTGCCACGCGAGTCCGTGGATGTCACCGACGCGTTCAGCGAGCAGACGCTGGAGCTGCTGCAACGTGCCGCGGAGAAGGCGCACGAGCTCCGGCGCAATGAGCTCGACACCGAGCATTTGCTTTACGTTCTCGCCGATACCGATGTCGTCACGGCCTTGCTGAAGGAGCTGAAGCTTTCTCCGCAGGACATCAAGGGCTATATCGACCAGCACGCCCAGACCGGTACGGCAGCCGAGGATGCTCCCGTCGAACGAATGAGCATCTCGCCGCGCTTGAAGAAAGTGTTCCAGCACGCTTTCCAGGCATCACGCGAACTTGGACATTCCTACGTGGGTCCGGAGCACCTGCTGATTGGTCTGGCAGCTGTGCCGGAGAGCATCGCGGGGACGCTGCTCAAGAAGTATGGCGTAACGCCGGAAGGACTGCGACAGAAGGTCGTGAAGGTCGTAGGCAAGGGCGCCGAGGACGGACGGGTCGATACACCGAGCGGCACGCCGACGCTCGACAAGTTCGGACGCGACCTGACGGCCATGGCGCGGCAGGGAAAGCTGGATCCGGTGCTGGGGCGCTCTCTGGAAATCGAGAACACCATCGAAGTGCTGGCACGGCGCAAGAAGAATAACCCGGTGTTGATCGGCGAGCCGGGCGTTGGCAAGACGGCCATTGTGGAAGGCCTGGCCCAGCGCATCGTCAATGGCGACGTGCCCGAGGTGCTGCGGGGCAAGCGCCTGGTGGAAGTCAATATCAACTCGATGGTCGCCGGCGCCAAGTATCGGGGCGAGTTCGAGGAAAGAGCCAAGCAGCTGATCGACGAGGTTACCGCCAAGAACGATGAGCTGATCCTGTTCATCGATGAACTGCACACCATCGTCGGGGCGGGACAAGGTGGCGGGGAAGGCGGGCTCGACATCGCCAACGTGCTCAAGCCCGCGCTGGCGCGGGGCGAACTGAGCCTGATCGGCGCGACCACACTGAACGAGTACCAGAAATACATCGAGAAAGACGCGGCCCTGGAGCGGCGCTTCCAGCCGGTGCTGGTACCGGAGCCGACGGTCGAGCAGACCATCGTCATCCTGCGGGGATTGCGTGACAAGCTGGAAGCGCATCACCAGGTCACCTTCGCGGACGATGCCTTTGTTGCGGCTGCGGAAATGTCGGACCGCTACATCACGTCTCGCTATCTGCCGGACAAGGCCATCGACCTGATCGACCAGGCGGCGGCGCGCGTGCGCATCGGTTCCACCTCGCGCCCCGCCGACATCCAGGAGCTGGAGGCAGAAATCTCCCAGCTCAAGCGCGAGCAGGACTATGCCTCGTCGCGCAAGCGTTTTGACGAAGCCAAGGGCTTCGAGGAGCGCATCAATGACAAGCAGAAGCAACTCGACGAGAAGACCGAAGCCTGGCAGCGCAAGACAGGCTCGGAAACGCTGGAGGTCACGGTCGGAGCCATTGCCGAGGTAGTGTCGCGCCTGACAGGCATTCCGGTCTCCGATCTTACACAGGAAGAACGTCAGAAGCTGCTGCAAATGGAGGAAAAGCTTCGCGAGCGCGTGGTGGGGCAGGACGATGCGGTGGTTGCAGTCAGCGATGCGGTGCGCTTGTCCCGTGCCGGACTCGGGCAAGAAAACCGCCCGATCGCGACCTTCCTTTTCCTCGGACCGACCGGCGTCGGCAAGACCGAACTTGCCAAGGCGCTCGCCGAGACCGTATTTGGCGACGAACAGGCGATCATACGCATCGACATGTCGGAATACATGGAGCGCCACGCGGTAGCACGGCTGATCGGAGCGCCGCCTGGCTATGTGGGCTACGACGAAGGTGGGCAACTGACCGAGCGCGTGCGCAGGCGCCCTTACAGCGTGATCCTGCTCGATGAGATCGAGAAGGCCCACCCGGACGTGAACAATGTCCTGTTGCAGGTGTTCGACGATGGCAGGCTGACTGACGGCAAGGGCCGGGTCGTGGATTTCAGCAACACCGTCATCATTGCGACCAGCAATCTTGGTGCGTCGATCATCATGGAAGACCTGGAGAAGCCCGATGGCAAGCGCATGCCCGAGAAGCAATTGCGGGAGGCGTTGATGAAGGTGCTGAAAGGCCATTTCCGGCCAGAGTTCCTGAACCGGATCGACGACATCATCGTGTTCCATGCGCTGTCGCGGGACAACATCCGCGCAGTGGTGCAGATCCAGCTCGATCGCGTGGTCCGCACCGCGGCGGCGCAGGACATTACAGTGAAGCTGAGCGACGCCCTCCTTGACCACCTGGTCGAGGTTGGCTACCAGCCGGAGTTCGGTGCCCGCGAGCTGAAGCGCCAGATCCGGCAGTCGGTGGAGACAAGGCTGGCCAGGGAGATCCTGGGAGCCAAGCTGGCGGCCGGTGACAGCGTTGAAATCGGGTATGACAAGGAAAGAGCCGAGGTAACGATCAGCAAGGCTGCCACGGCTCAGCCCGATAAGGGCGAAGCCAGTCCTGCGAAGACCGCCGCGAAGAGCGCCACGACAAAGAAGGCGAGCCGTGCGACTGCTGACAGTCAGGCACCATCCGGCGCTGCGGGCTCCTGAACGCGGGGATGGGATTCCGGCTTCTGGAAGAGCTCGAACGCTGCTTCGTTCGCTAGAGAAGAATCATGATAGTGCGGCCAAAGAGGAACTGGTTCAGCATGTTATTTGTGTGGAATGGTTCGGTGCTGCAAGCGATCATTCCACAACTTGTCTTCCTGGCCTTTGTCAGTGGCTTTGCTGTCCTGACCCAGGGACGCATATTGGGAGAGAAGATACCGCTGAACACAGCGCCGTTTACACTGTTTGGCGTGGCACTTACCATCTTCCTGGCCTTCCGCAACAACGCAAGCTATGAGCGCTTCAAGGAAGCGCGGCTGATCTGGGGGCATGTCCTGATCGCGTCCCGGTCACTGGCATCGCAAGTCCTGAGCTACATACCGGACAACGAAGGCATTGACCGAATCCGGCTGATTCGCAAGCTCATCGCCTTTGTCTATGCATTGAAGCATGAACTTCGCAAAACGGATCCGACGCCGGATTTCGCGCGGCTGCTGGGCCGCGAGGAGGCAGAGCGGTTGTGCAGGAAACAGTATCGGCCGGTTGCGCTTCTCAATGACATACGGTCCGAGTTGGGCCGGTTCGTGGCCACCGGTATCGTCTCGGATTCCGGCCTCTGGGTGTTCGACACACAACTCAATGAGCTGGAGGGCACCGTGGGCGGTTGCGAGCGCATTGCCTCGACACCGATTCCGTTCGCATACGGCGTACTGCTGCATCGTACCGTGTACGCCTATTGCATCATGCTTCCGTTCGGGCTGGTTGATTCGACAGAGTTGTTCACGCCGATTGTTTCCGTATTCGTCGCATACACGCTGATTGCGCTGGAAGCGATTGCCGACGAGGTCTCGGAGCCGTTCAGCAAAGCACCCAACGCGTTGGCTCTGGATGCGATAGCTTGCAATATCGAGCGCTCGCTGCTTGAACTTTGCGATAGTGAAGTTCCTGCGCCCAAGGTGCCGGATCGTCAGTACCAGCTGACGTAGGACATCGGGTACCTGATATGCCGCCGCGCAACGGAGCGGATATACGGGCAACGCCTGGTGCTATAAGAAGCGCAACCGTTGCGGATGCGCATAGACCACCAGGCTTCCATTCCGTACGAAGCCGACCAGAGTAACCCCGACAGCTTCCGCCAGCCGCACGGCCAGCCCGGTCGGGCCGGATACTGCCGCCAGGATTCCTGTACCGATCGACGCGGTCTTGAGGACCATCTCGTAGCTTGCGCGGCTCGTCACGATCGTCGCACCGCTGGCCCGATCCTCGTTGCTGCGGGCAAGTGCCCCGGCAAGCTTGTCCAGCGCGTTATGGCGGCCGACATCCTCGCGCACGATGGTGACCTCGCCGTCGGCGCGCATCCAGGCGGCAGCATGCGTTGCGCCCGTGTCGTGAAGCAAGGCCTGGCTGGCGTGAAGCTCGGAAAAGGCGCGCTCGAACGCCGCCGGATGGAGTACGGTCGTGCTTTCGATGCGGGGCGGTATGCGCAAGACGTGGTCGAGCGACTCGGTCCCGCACAGCCCGCAACCGGTGCGGCCGGCCAGCGCGCGGCGTCTGGCCTTGAGTTCGGCAAATGCCGCGCTGGCGATCGAGATCCTGAGCGTGATGCCGCTCTCAGCGGCTTTCATGTCGATGCCGTAGATATCGCCGACGCGTCCGACGATGCCTTCGGTCAGGCTGAATCCGATCGCAAAGTCTTCAAGATCCGCGGGTGTGGCCAGCATCACCGCATGGGAGATCCCGTTGTACTCGAGCGCGACGGGAACCTCTTCGGCCAACTGATCATCCATGGCGGTTACGGTGCCGTGGACCCACCGCCTGACGGCGAGCGTTCGCTGGACCGGCATGCCTGTCATGCCGTTCGCGAGGCCTGCTTCTGGCATGTCACCCTTCATCTGCGCAATGTATTGGTTGAGGGTACCGGACTCTGCCAGTATAGGGCGACCACCCGGGCGAGCGAAGCCGTTTCCACGTGACGAGGGGCGCCGGTGGAACGTCGCGCATGTCGACCGCTTCGAGTGCGTCGAGGGGTCGCGGGAGAGCCCCAGGGTGGAGGGATGTCCTGTGAGGGAGGGAGGACTGCAAGCGGAGGAAGCTTGCGGGGCTCGTGCACCGCGACAGGAAAAACTTTATGCGCAGCAGAGCGAGGCGCTAGCACACAGTTGCCGTCGCGGGACATGAATACAGTTCCCGGTCCCTGCACGTTCCTGCACGGTGCCGTACGCCGCACAATCGACTCACTCGGGTGATGACAGTCTCATTGGGACCGACGCATAGTTGCCGGAAGTCGTCGCGGCTTGCTCACTGAGGTCGGCGAGTATCACAATGCAGCATTCAAAATGATAAGAGACGTTCGCCTCCGTGCCGCTACGGAACATGACATGGAAGCAATCGCCGGTGTACTGGCCACCTGCGGCCTGACCCTCTCCGCCGCCGGCGACACGTGTCGGCTTTCCCATGTTGCGGAGCTTGATGGCCAGATCATTGGCTGTGCTTACGGGGAACGGTACGGCCATACGTTCGCCATTCACACTGTTGCGGTGTTGCCTGAATTCCGGGGAAGGCGGCTGGCCACCTACATCGTCAGCGCACTGCTGATGAGAGCGCGATCCGGCGGCTGCCTGAATGCCACGGTGCTTACGAACGAGCATCCGGGCTTCTTCGCGCGGCACGGCTTTACCCTGACCCCGATCGACATCCTGGCACGGGAGACCCAATTGTCGCTGGCCCTGCTGCGCAGCTTCGGGGACCGTACTCACTATATGGCGCGCCAGCTGGACTAAGAAGCGTTAGGCCCTTTAAGCCGTCCGCTAGCGTCGGACCAGCGCCGCCACATAGCTGCAGGGCTTGCTTCCCGGATTGAAGAAGGTACATGGCGCCGGCGGTCCAAGTTGCAGGCAGTCGCCCGCTTCGAGTTCGTGCGTCATGGCGCCTTCTTCGAACACCAGCGACCCGTTGCGCACCCAGATCTGCTGGTGCAGGAATGTGAACGCCGAGGACGGATACGAGACCCGCGCGTTCGGGGGCAGCGTGACCTCCACCAGTTCGAGCATGCTGCCGCTGCGCGGCGACACGGCGCGTCGCGTATAGCCGGTCTCGGTATCGGTATCATAAGAGAAACAGCTTTGGAGAGCGACATGAAGATTCGCGACGCAAGCCCTGACGACATGCCAGCGGTCACGGTCATCTACAACGACGCCGTTGCCAACACGACAGCGATATGGAACGAGATCCCCGTGGATACGGCGAATCGCATCGAATGGCTCGATGCGCGCCGCAAGTCAGGCTACCCCGTGCTGGTAGCGGTCGACGATGATGCCGGCGTGGTGGGCTATGCGTCGTTCGGCGACTGGCGCGCATTCGATGGCTACCGGCATACCGTGGAGCATTCGGTCTATGTCCGCTCGGACCAGCGCCGCAAGGGCATCGCCGAAGCGCTCCTGATCGCGCTGATCGAGCGCGCGCGCGGCCTTGGCAAGCACGTCATGGTGGCCGCCATCGAGGCGCAGAACGCCAGTTCCATCCGCCTGCACGAAAAGCTTGGCTTCAGGCAGGTTGGCTTGCTGCCGGAGGTCGGGACGAAGTTCGGGAAATGGCTGGACCTCGCATTCATGCAGATCGAGCTGGATCAGCGGGCCGAGCCGGATCGGCTGCCCGGCTCGTGAATGCGCGGTCCTGCGATGGATTGTTCGCGCCGGACTAAGCCAGCATGTCCTGCATGGCATTCAACCGCGCAATCGCTTCCTTCAGTTCCGCCTTCAGCTGACTGACGAGTTCCGCTGCGGGGAGCTGTCGTGCCAGCGAAGCCGCCTGGCCGGCCCACTGCGCGGCGTAGTCGCTGTTGCCCTTCGCCTTGGCCGCGCTGTGCAGGGCCTTGCCGGCGTCATACGTGATCGGATAGTCAGGGATGGCGGGAGCATCGGGCGCTTCGCCGAGTTCCGTCAGGCGGTTGGTGAACCCGCGCGCCGCGCGGCCGGAGATCGCGCTTGTCAGCGTGGTCGGCCGTGCCGGCTGCACGGAGAAGGCTGCGCGGTAGGCCGCGTCGGCCGCGGACTCCGCGCAGCCGACAAACGCCGTGCCCAGCTGCGCGGCCTGTGCCCCGAGCGCCAGCGCCGCGGCAATGCCGGCGCCGTCCATCACGCCGCCGGCGGCAATCACGGGCAGGCGCGTGTGCCGGGCCAGCAAGCGCACCAGGGCAAACGCGCCGAGGCCTTCGTCGTAGACGGCCGGCTCAAAGACACCGCGGTGACCGCCGGCCTCGATTCCCTGCGCAATGATCGCATCAAGGCCAGCGGCTTCGATCTGGCGGGCTTCATGCAACGAGGTGGCGCTGGCCAGCAGCACGATGCCCGCCGCGTGCAGCGCATCGATCTTTTCCTGCGCCGGCAACCCGAAATGGAAGCTCACCACCGCCGGCTTCTCTTCCAGCAGCATCTGGAACATGGCTTCGTCGGTGACAAAGGTCTTGTAGATCTCGCGCAAGCTTGCCGGGGCCGTGACGCCATGCTCGGCGAACTGCGGCGCGAGATAGTCGAGCCAGGCCTTTTCCCGCGCCGCATCCGCGACTGCCGGAACATGGCAGAACACGTTGATATTGAAAGGCTTGCCCGTCAGCGCGCGGGTCTCGCGAATGGCCTTGCGCGCGCCGTCCGCATCCATGGCGCCGACGCCGAGCGAGCCGAGTCCGCCTGCTTCCGACACGGCAGCGGCCAAGGCCGGCGTGCTGACGCCGGCCATCGGCGCCTGGATGATCGGCGTGGTGATCCCGAGCAGTGAAAGCAGGTTGCGGCCATTGCCGGAACGCGTTGTGGTGTCCATGACGATGATTCCCTGTTGAGGTCGGATGATGGATTCAGAACTGGCGGTGCCGCTGCTCAGGCATGACGCAACTCGCGCACGAACGCTTCATACGCCGAGGTCGAGAAGCCGGCGCGCCTGACCAGGAAGGTGTGCGCGGCGCGTACCGCCACGGTCTGGAATTCGGCGGCATTCGGGTACAGCGCCAGCAGCGCGCGCGGCACGATCGCCACGGCCGATCCTGCGCTGACACAAGCCAGGATCGCGTGGTACGACGGCATCTCCACCACCGACAGCCGGCGGCGCAGGTCTTCGCCGCCTTGCTCGAGCCAGTCCTCGGCGCAGCGGCGATAGGTGCAGCCCTTCGAGAACGCAGCCAGGTGCCGCAGCGTCACGTCCTGCGGGCCGCGTACTTTCGGGTGGGTGCCGGGCAGCACCAGGACCAGCTCTTCGGTCCGAAGAAACACGCCCTCCAGTCCCTCGCCAAGCTCCGCCATGTCCATGTGCTGCGGCGAGCCGGTGCCCGGGTGCGCAACCACCGCGCAGTCGAGGCGGTGGCCGAGCACGGCATCCACCAGGAAGCCCGTCGTACCGGTGGCCAGGTTCAGCTCCACGTCCGGCCATGCGGCATGGAACTCGCCAAGCGGTCCGGGCAGCAAGGTCGCGGCGGAACTCTCCATGGATCCGACCCGCAGCGTGCCGCTCGGCGCGCTCAGGCGCATGGATTGCCGCGCTTCTTCCGCGAGCGCCAGCATCTGCTCCGCGTAGCCGAGCAGCCGCTGTCCTTCCGGCGTCAGGATCATCTTCTTGCTGTCGCGCTGGAACAGGGCGACGCCAAGGCTTTCCTCGAGCTGCTTGACGCGGGTGGTGACGTTGGACTGCACGCGCGCAAGCGTCTTCGCCGCCCGTGTGATGCTCTGTTCGCGCGCCACGGCCCGAAAGATTTCCAGTTCTGCGAGTTCCACGCTGCCTCACGACACGCTTGCGGTGTCGTTCTCAAATAAAGAATGAAAGGTTTATAAGTATTGTAAATTGAGAACTTCGTGTCAAGTGTCAAGTATCAAGTGTCAAGTGGTGAGCCTGTCCGAGCAAGGAACCCGCAGTTCACCGGGTTTCTTGTATGCGTCTGTATCACGCCGACGGGGCGATACAAGCCCTGACAGAAGCACGTCCCGCGCGTTACAGGCGCGATACGTCGGTCTCCTTAAATACGTTCCGTGGCCGGCGGTGGACCGCAACGAAGCGACTCCCGGCAGCCCGGACTTCAACGCAATCTTTCAAGGAAGCCAATCATGCGTACTCACTTCGTCAAGCACTTTGCCCTCGCCGTTACCCTTGTCGCCGGTGCTGCCGCTGCCGCCAGTGCGCAGGCAGCCGGGCTGTCCTATGGGGGCGCGACCGACCCCTACACCGCCGGTTCGCGTTCGGTGCAGGCGACACCCAGCCCGTACACGGATGGCGCCCGCACCGTGCAGTCGTCACGCGACCCCTACACCGAAGGTGCCCGCACGGTGGAGGACCGCCGCGATCCGTACACCGATGGCGCGCGCACGCTCGCCGGCATGGACCGCACCGGCGTCTCGGCGCCGCCGGCACGCCAGGCCGATCCGTACCTGGATGGTGCCTACGCCTGACATGGGCGGCGTCCGGCGGGCCCACATGGCAGGCGGCTCAGTCGCCTCGCCATATGGGCCCGCCGCCAGCGCGCGGCGTCAACCGTGCGCGGCGGAATGATGCGTTTCCGGAATCGGCACGAACATGCGGCCAGCGTGGCGGGTCTGACAGACTACGTCGCACCGACGCTCATGCCTGCTCCATGGAAGTCTCTGTCGAACTGACCCTGCGCATCGGATGCCTGCTGGCGCTGATCGCTGCCTGCAACGTCGCCGCCATCAGGCTGCGGCTGCCGGATGCTCTTACGCGTACCGCTGCCGGCATGGTGCTCGGCACGGCCTTTCTGCTTGCCGGCGACCTCGCGCCGGCGTTCACGGCACGGGTGATCCAGCCGCTGCTGTCGCCCGCGCTGGCGCCCGCTGGCTATCTCTGGCTGTTCCTGCCGCCCATCCTGTTCCAGGCGGCGCTGGAGGCGGATGCCGGCGCCCTGGCGCGGGACATCCTGCCCATCCTTGTGCTGGCGATCGGCGCGGTGTTCGCGGCGACGCTGCTGGTCGGCCTGACAGCCCACTTCGTCACCGGCGCGAGCCTGGCGGTATGCCTGCTGGTGGGCGCCATCGTAAGTACCACCGATCCCTCCGCCGTGATCGAGCTGTTTCGCAGCAGCGGCGTGCCGGCGCGCATGGTGCGGCTGGTCGAAGGTGAAAGCCTGTTGAACGATGCGGCGGCCATCGCGCTGGCGTCGCACCTGACCGCGCGCATCGCCGGCCAGCCTGAGGCGTGCATGACGGGCTCGGTGCTCGGCGACGTGTTCGGCTCGCTGCTGGCCGGCGGCTTGCTGGGCGCGCTGGCGGGCATGCTGCTGGCGCGCGTATGCCGCGCCATTCCGCATGCGCCACTGTCTCGCTTCTCCTTGTCGCTGGCCTTGCCGAACCTGCTGTATCCGATCGCCGACCTGTGGCTCCATGTGTCGGGCGTGGTGACGGTGGTGGCGGCCGGGCTGACCGCGGGGGCGCTGCTGCGGCGCTCCAGTGCGCCGGACGAGCATGACATGTTCCGCCATCTGTGGCGCCATCTGGGGGGCATGGCGACCGGGATGGTGTTCCTGCTGGCGGCGATGCATGTGCCGGGCATGCTGCGCAGCCTGCGTGTGCCGGATCTCTTCCTGATCCTGGCGGTGCTGGTTGCCGCCTTGCTCAGCCGCTGGGCGGTACTTGGGTGCAGCCTGCCGCTGCTCAGCCGCATCGGCATGTGCGCACCGCTGCCGCGGGCGCACCGGCTGGTCATCACGTGGGGCGGGGTGCGCGGGCCGGTGACGCTGGTGCTGGCACTGTGCGCGGCGCGCGCTCCCTATCTTCCGCCGCAGGCGCGGCACCTGGCATCTGCAGTGGCGGTGGGGTTTGTGCTGGCGAATCTTGCCTGCAACGGGCTGACGTTGCGGCCGCTGGTGCGCAGGCTGGGGATTGGCGGGGGCAGTGGTCGCGGCGGCTAGACCCGCCAACGTTCAGGAAAAGGGCGCCGCCATGGCGGCGCCCTGCGGGATTGACGCCGGCCTCAATGCCCGGCGCTTTGCCCGCCGTCCACGTGCAGGATCTCGCCGGTCACGAAGCTGGCGGATTCGAGATAGAGCACGGCGTCCGCGATGTCGCGCATTTCGCCCATGCGGCCCACCGGATGCAGCGAACCGAGCGCGGCGTGGGTTTCGGGGGCGTGCATCGGGGACTTGATAATGCCCGGCGATACGGCATTGACGCGGATACCGGTCTTCGCATACTCGATAGCCAGCGACTTTGTCGCGGCATTCAGGCCGCCCTTGGTCAGCGATGCCAGCACCGATGGCACGCCGCTGATCGCATGGTCGACGAGCGAGGTCGAGATGCTGACCACATGGCCGCTGCGGCGCTTCTCCATCTCGGCGATGGCGAGCTGCGTGATGTGGAAGAAGCCGGACAGGTTCACGCTGGTCACCGCGGCGTAGTCCTCGTCCGTATAGCTGGTGAAGGGCTTGGCGACGAAGATGCCGGCGTTGTTGATGAGCGTATCGACGCGGTCGAATCGTTCCAGCGCGGCGGCGATCACGCGGCGCGCGGTTTCGCGGTCGCCGATGTCGCCGGCAACGCTGACGATGTCGGGATCGTCCGACGGCTGGATGCTGCGCGCCGTCGCGACGACGCGATAGCCGCGCTCGCGATAGGCCTTGACCAGCTCTGCACCGATACCCTGCGATGCGCCTGTAATGACGGCAACCTTCTGTGAAGCACTCATTGCTAACCTCTGCGTAAATGGACTTGGCTGACTTGCCAATCGGACCGACGGGACCGATGGATCCAAATCTAGGTGAAAGGCGGCGGCCGATGAATAGCGCCCGGGACCAAACAGTTATGCGCCGCGGGAACAAGTCGGCGGACCCGCGCCCCGGCGGCGGCCGGTGTCGCGACTGGTATCGCGGCCGGCAGGGGCGTGCGATGTGCGGCATCCGGGACTATGATCCAGTTTCGAACCCTGTTTCCGAGCAGCGACGATGCATCCCATCCGGTACTTTCCGACATGAAGCGGCAGTTCGACGACCTTCAGCTTGGCACCATCGAGCTGTTCTGCCTGGCCGCCGAACTCGGCAGCTTCAGCGCGGCGGCGGTTGCCGCCGGCGTGACGCCGCCGGCAGTCAGCCGCACCGTGTTCCGGCTCGAAGAGCGGCTGGGCGTGCGCCTGTTCGAGCGCACCACACGGCAGGTGCGGTTGACGGAGGCGGGGCGCCTGTACTTCGAGCAGAGCCGCCGCGCACTGGCGCAGCTCGTGGAAGCGGAGCGTCTGGCCGGCGGCCAGCAGGCGTCGCCGGCGGGCCTGCTGCGCATCAGCCTGCCCACGCCCTACGCGCATTACCGGGTCCTGCCGATCCTTCCCGCGTTCCGCGCGATGTATCCGGACGTGGAAATCGACGTGCACATCAGCAACCGCAACGTCGATCTTGCCGACGACGCCTATGACCTGGCCGTGCGCGGGCGCGCGCCCGACGACTCGAACCTGATTGCGCGCAAGCTCGAAGATGCGGAGATGGTGGTGGTGGCCACGCCGGACTATCTGCGGCGTGCGGGAACGCCGAAAACGCTCGACGACCTGCTGCGGCACGAATGCATCCAGTTCGTGCGGCCGAGCAGTGGCCGCAAGATACCGTGGACGTTCCGGGTGGATGGCGCGGAGACCGACGTGCCGACCACCGGTGCCTACGGCACGTCTGAAGATGCGCTGGGCGGCGCGACACTGGCGCGCGCGGGCGCGGGTCTGTTCCAGACGTATCGCTTCGTCGTGGAGCAGGACCTGCGCGATGGCGCGCTGGTCGAAGTGCTGCAGGCGTATGGCGGCAGCACGCGGCCGTTCGTGCTGCTCTATCCGAGCGCGCGCCACGTCACGCGCCGCGTACGTGCCTTCGTGGACTTCCTGATCGAAAAATTCGCCGCGTAGCGGGCATATTCACCCGGGGGCGCCGCGGTCAGTCGCGCTGGAGCTGCGCGATGACGACCAGGATCACGGCTGCGTTGCCGGGCTGCTGGAAGTGTGAATACGCGGCCCTGGCGTGGCCGGCTTTTTCTCCTAGCACGTCGGCGAACAGGTCCGAGGCGCGATCGAGCACCGCCGGCTGTTGCAGCCAGCCCTCGGCGCTGGTGACGTGCCCTTCCACGCGCACGATGTGATCCAGGCGGTCGAAGCCGCCCAGGTGCGCACGGATCTGCGCGAGCACGTTGAGCGCCGCCAGTTCTGCCGCCTGCCGGCCCTGCGCAAGCGTCAGGTCCCTGCCAATCTGCCCCTGCCAGACCACCTTGCCGTCTCTTAGCGGCAGTTGCCCGGATATGAACAGCAGGTCCCCGGCCTGGCTGACGGCCGTATAGCTGCCCAGCGGTTGCGGCGGGTCAGGCAGCGCCAGGCCGCGTGCTGCAAGCTTTTCCTCGATCGACATCGTGCCTCCTTACATGAAGCGGCTGTTGCACATGAAGGGCACTGTAGGGCTGCGCCGGCCACGGATAAAGCCATTGCGGCGCACAGCAGTTGGTACATCGCGGAACAAGTGCCCGCTCGTCGCAGGCGAAAGGCAGTATCGCCGCGGGGCCTTTGTATGCCTGTGTATCAACCGGAGATGCCGATACCTGGGCTCACAACATCGCCGGCTTGCCGCTACAGCGGCGATACATCGGTCACCTTAAATACGTGCATCAACGTGACGGGAGCCGCAGCGATCCAGAGGCTCCCGCCAGCGTTGCGCTGAGGCCCGATGCCTCAGTGGTCCGAAACCCCAGGAGAACAGCATGAACCTCAGCATGAACCTTATCCACGCCCGGAAGCTTGCCCGCCACGTCATTTCCATCGCCGCGGTTGTCGGCGCCGCAAGCGGCATGCAGGCGGTGCACGCGGCAGGCCTCGTCCCGCACGCGGCCGCTGCCACGGCAGCATCCGCCCACGCGGATCGTGATCCGTTCACCAGCGGCAGCCGCGTCGCCGCGCCGGATCCATTCCTCGATGGCGCACGCCAACCGGAAGGCGCCACGGTGGCGCGCATCAGCAACCGCGATGGCTTCGTCGCCGACGCGCAGATCGCGGCATCCGGTTCCGGCACGGCACTGGCCAGCATCAGCAATCGCGACGGCTATGTCGCGTGAGCATCCGCACCACTGCAACCTGTAGCCACGCAACACAAGAACTCAACCCACGAACACACACGCTGAAGATTCCATCATGACCAAGATCGAAAAAGTCCTGTACACCGGCAAGACGCACACCACGGGCGGACGCGACGGCGCGTCCCGCAGCAGCGACGGGCGCCTGGACCTCAGGCTCTCGCCCCCGGGCAGCACCGGCAGCGGCACGAACCCCGAGCAGTTGTTCGCCGCGGGCTGGTCTGCCTGCTTCATCGGCGCGATGGGGAAGGCGGCAAGCGCGCTGCAGGTCAGGCTTCCGTCCGACGTGGCCGTCGATGCCGAAGTGGACCTTGGCATGACCGGAGACGCCTACTTCCTGCAGGCGCGGCTCAATGTCAGCCTGCCGGGCCTGCCGGCGGACGTCGCCCAGGCCGTGGTGGAGAAGGCGCATCAGACTTGCCCGTACTCCAAGGCAACGCGCGGCAACATCGATGTCATGATCAACGTTATCTGAGCCGCAAGGCTTTCGGCCGCGGCAGGTCCCCGGGGCGGACTTGCCGCACATCTTCGCGGCCGCCGATGGCACCGGCACCGTTGGCGGCGTCACGGTGCGCCGTCTGTCAGCGCGCCAAAGACGCGCAGCGGGCGACAGTTGCGGCTTCAACGCAGCCAAGGCCTTCCAGCGTGGCTTCCACGGCCTGCTCGAGCGGCGTATGGGGCTCGCCTCCGGGCAGGCGCCCGCCGCGCATGCGCACCGGCTCGCGCCACAGATAGCGCATCTCCTGCATTTCCCGGAACGTGGCGACGAAGGGGGCCGCTGCCGACAGCAGCCACCACGGAAACGGCCGTACCTTCGGCACCTGGCCGCCGCGGCGGGCCACTGTGCGCTGGATGGCCCGGACCATTTCCGTGCCGTCCGCATCCCAGTGTCCGGCCATATGGAACACGGCGAAGGGCGGCAGCATCGCTGCCTGCTCCAGCAGCCTGACCATGGCGCTTGCCACGTCAGGCAAGTAGGCCCACTGGTGTCCCACGCCGGCCGCGCCGGGATAGCGGATGGTTCGCACCGCCTGTCCCGGCTGCACCAGCGCCTGGGAGAACCAGTTGTTGCCGGCTTGCGGCCCGAAAAAGTCGCCCGCGCGCACGATGATGACGCGCGTGCCGTGCTCCGCCGCTTCCCGCAGGCGCCGCTCCATTTCCACGCGGATGGCGCCCTTGCGCGTGACAGGGTGCTGGGGCGCACCTTCGGCCGGCTCGGGCAGGGCGTCCGGCCCGAAGTTGTAGACCGTGCCGGGCAGCACGATCGTGGCTCCCGTCGCGCGGGCGGCGGCGATGGTGTTGTCCAGCATGGGCAGCACGAGCTCCGGCCAGCGCCGGTAGCCGGGCGGGTTGACCGCGTGGACGATCACGCCGCAGCCGCGCGCGGCGGACAGCACGTCCTGCCGCTGCATGGCGTCTCCAGACACCCATTCGATGGCGCCCGGCTGCGCGCCAGCCGGCGCTCCGCCGCGCCGCAGCGCGCGGACCTGCCATCCCGCCGCGCCCAGCTGGCGCGCGACTTCCGAGCCGATGCCGCCGGTTGCACCCAGAACCAGCGCGGACTTTCCGTTTGCCATGATTGTTGCTCCCTGCGTTTGCCATGCAGGCATTGTGGGAGTTGTCCGGGGTAAATGGAATTGGATAAGAATGTGGAGACGCTATACATTTACGTATGACATCGAAAATCAGCTGGGAACTCTACCGGAGCTTGCTGGGCGTGCTTCGCACCGGCTCGCTTTCCGGCGCGGCGCGGGAACTGGGGCTGTCGCAGCCAACCGTCGGCCGGCATATCGACTCGCTGGAACAGGAGCTGGGCGCGATCCTGTTCACGCGCTCGCAGTCGGGCCTGCTGCCCACCGAGGCCGCCCTGACGCTGCGCGACTATGCCGAGGCGATGGAAAGCACTGCCGCCGCCATGGAACGCACGGTCACGGGTGCGGGCGGGGACGTGTCGGGAACGGTGCGCATCTCGGCCAGCGAGGTGGTCGGCATCGAAGTGCTGCCGCCCGTGCTGGCCGCGCTGCGCGCGCAGCATCCGGCGCTCGTCATCGAACTCGTGCTGAGCAACCGCATCCATGACCTGTTGCGCCGTGAAGCCGACGTCGCAGTGCGTATGCGGCGCCCGGTGCAGGAGCAGTTGGTGGCGCGCCGCGTCGGCGCCATCGAACTGGGCCTGTATGCGCACGAGGACTACCTGGCGCGCCACGGCGTGCCGCGAGATGCGAAGGCGCTGCGCAGCCACGCGCTGATCGGCTATGACCAGTCCACCCCGTTCATCCGCGAGGCGGCGCGCTCGTTGCCCTGGCCTGAGCGCGCCGCGTTCGCACTGCGTGCCGACAGCGACGTCGCGCAACTGTCGCTGATCCGCGCCGGCGCCGGCATCGGCATCTGCCAGACGGGGCTGGCGGCCAGGCAGCCGGCGCTGCGGCGGCTCCTGCCACGCAAGTTTTCGATGCGGCTCGAAACCTGGATCACCATGCACGAGAGCCTGCGGCACAGCCTTGCATGTCGCACGGTCTTCGACGCGCTTGCCGACGGCCTCGGCACGTACATTGCCGCGCAGTAGGAGCGACCGGCGACGCTATCGCGCATCGTGGAGGATCAGTCCCGCCATACGGCGCTGGACAGCGCTGGACAGGGGGCGCAACACCTATTCGTCGAACGGCTGCTTCCCTAGCACGCCGACCACATGATCGACGAAGCATGTGATGCGCGACGCCAGCGCCGTGTTGCGATAGTAGACGGCATGGATCGACTGCCTCACATCGAGCGTCTGCCTGCCGAACAGCGGCAGCAGCCTGCCGCTCTGGCGATCATCTCGCGTCATGAAATCCGACAGGCAGACAATGCCGAGACCGGCCAGCGCCAGGCTGCGGAGCGTTTCGCCGCTCGATGAGGCAATGGCCGGCTTGATGTGCAGGATGCTGCCGTCGTCGTTGCGCAGCGGCCAGTCATTCAACGAATCTGGCTGGCTGAAGCCCAGCAGCGCATGCTGCGCGAGCTGGTCCGGCTTGGTCGGAGTACCGTGCCGTTTCAGGTACCCCGGGCTGGCCAGCACGCGCACGCGGCTGCTGCCGATCGGCCGTGCATGCAGCGTCGAATCCTTGAGCGAGCCGATGCGGAAGGCCACGTCGGTGCGCTTCTCGATGAGGTCGATGATGCCTTCGGTCGAGTGCAGCTCCAGCTCCACTTCCGGATAGCGGGCGCGGAACCCTTCCACCAGCGGCACCAGCACATGCAGCATGAACGGCGTGGCCGCATCCACGCGCAGGCGACCCACGGGGCGCATGCGGCGTGCCGCCATCTGCTCTTCCGCTTCATCCACCATGGCAAGGATGGTGCGCGCATGGGCCAGGAACGCCGCCCCTTCCTCGGTCAGCTCCAGACGCCGCGTAGTCCGGCGCAGCAGCGTGGTCTGCAGCTTCTCTTCCAGCCGGCTCAGTGTGCGGCTGGTAGCCGACACGGTCAGGTCGAGCTGTTCCGCCGCCGCCGTGATCGAGCCCGTGTCCACGACGGCCGCAAAGGCCAGCAGTTCGTCGATGGTCGTTTTCATTGTTGATTTCAAATCAAATGAATTTGACTTATACACGGCTTAATTTGCAAATGTAAAGCCGGCAAACTGCGTCCATCACAAGTGTTCTCTTGTCTCTGTACCAGGAGTTACCCCATGAGCATTCCTTCGTTTGGTGTCGGTACGTTCCGCCTGACCGGCCAGGCCGCGGTCGATTCCGTGCGCAATGCGCTGGACCTGGGCTACCGCGCCGTCGATACCGCCCAGATCTACGGCAATGAGGCCGACGTCGGCCAGGCCATTGCCGAAAGCGGCGTGAAGCGTGAAAACCTGTTCCTCACCACCAAGATCTGGACCGCGAACTACGCCGCCGACAAGCTGGTGCCGAGCCTGCGCGAAAGCCTCGACAAGCTGCGCACCGACCATGTCGACCTGACGCTGATCCACTGGCCGGCCCCCGGCAACGGCGTGCCGCTGCGCGAGTCCATGGAAGCGCTGGCCGCGGCCAAGTCGCTGGGGCTGACGCGCCAGATCGGCATCTCGAACTTCAATATCGAACTGACCCGGCAGGCCATCGAGGCGGTCGGCAAGGGCGAGATCGCGACCAACCAGATCGAACTGAGCCCGTACCTGCAGAACCGCAAGCTGACGGCGTTCCTGAAGGAGCAGGGCATCACCGTGACCTCGTACATGACGCTGGCCTACGGCAAGGTGCTGAAGGACCCGGTCCTCGCGCAGATCGCGGCGAAGCACAGCGCGACCGTGGCGCAGGTGGCACTCGCCTGGGCGCTGCAGCTCGGCTACGCGGTGATCCCGTCGTCGACCAGGCGCGAAAACCTGGCCAGCAACCTGCTGGCGCGCGACCTGAAGCTCGACGCCGGCGACATGGCGCAGATTGCCACGCTCGAACGCAACGGCCGCGAGGTCAGCCCCGAGGGCCTGGCCCCGGTGTGGGACTAAGGGAGGCGATGATGTCCGATTCGCGCAACCCGCTGTTCCAGCCGCATGCGCTCGGCAACCTGGCGCTGCCGAACCGCATCGTGATGCCGCCGATGACGCGCTCGCGCGCGAGCCAGCCCGGCGACGTGCCCAATGCGCTGATGGCCGAGTACTACGCGCAGCGCGCCGGCGCTGGCCTGATCATCAGCGAGGGCACCTGGATTTCGCCGCTCGGCAAGGGCTATGCCTGGACGCCAGGCATCCACACGCCGGCGCAGGTCGATGGCTGGCGCAAGGTGACCAGCGCCGTGCATGCGGCGGGCGGGCGCATCTTCGCGCAGCTCTGGCATGTCGGCCGCCTGAGCCATGTCAGCCTGCTCGACGGGCAGGCGCCGGTGTCGTCATCGGCGCTGCAGGCGAAGGGCGTCAACGTGTTCGTGGCCGGGCACGACGGCACGCCCGGCTTCATGCAGGCGTCGCAGCCGCGCGCGCTGACGGTCGAAGAGATACACGGCATCGTCGACGACTTCCGGCAGGCCGCGCGCAACGCGATGGCCGCGGGGTTCGACGGCGTCGAACTGCATGCGGCCAACGGCTACCTGGTCAACCAGTTCATTGATTCGGAGGCCAACGACCGCACCGATGAGTATGGCGGCTCGCTCGACAACCGTCTGCGCTTCCTCGGGGAAGTGGCCAAGGCGCTGATCGAAGGCACGGGCAGCAAGGACCGCGTCGGTATCCGCCTGGCGCCGCTGACCACGCTCAACGGCTGTGTCGATGCCGATCCGGAGACCACCTATACCGCTGCCGCGAAGATGCTTGGCGAGATCGGGGTGGGCTACCTCCACATCGCCGAAGCCGACTGGGACGACGCGCCGCACATGCCTGTCGCATTCAAGCAGCGGCTGCGCCAGGTCTATCCGGGCACGCTGATCTACGCGGGCAAGTACACCGCCGAACGCGCGCAGGCGGCACTGGACGAAGGCTGGGCCGACCTCATCGCGTTCGGCCGCCCGTTCGTGGCCAACCCGGACCTGCCGGAGCGCCTGCGCACCGGTGCCACGCTGGCCCCGCATGACCGCGACACGCTGTTTGGCGGCGGTGCGCGCGGCCTGACCGACTATCCGCTATTGACCGCCAAGGCAGCCTGACCGATGACGAACCAGTACCCTATGGACAAGCCGCCGTTCGCCGGCCGCGGCTTCCGCGTCGACTACGACGGCCTGTCCGCGCACAACATCTACGCGGAAGACGGCCAGTCGATCCGCTACGCGATCGTCTCCGGCCCGTATGCGGGCGCCAGCGGCGAAACGCGCTGCGAATGGCGCGAGATCGCCGAGGGCGTCTATGCGATCTCATGGCAGGAGGCCGATGGTGCGACCGTGGTGCACGTCGACGACTTCCGCCACGGTCATTCCATGGCGTTCTTCACGGCATCCGACCAGACGTTCTACCGGATGCAGGGACCACTGACGGCGCTGCCGGGCACCGATGCCTGAGCCGCGCTCCACGATTCATCCGATGACCCATATGCGAATTTCAGTACCGACCAAGATCGGCTTTGGTACCGCGCCGCTTGGCAATATGTACCGCAACATTCCCGAACAGGAGGCGCTCGACACCGTCAACGCCGCCTGGGAGCAGGGCATCCGCTACTTCGACGCGGCGCCGCTCTATGGCGCCGGCCTGGCCGAGATCCGGCTCGGTAACGCCTTGCAGCATCGCCCGCGCGACGCCTACGTGCTCAGCACCAAAGTGGGCCGGCTGGTTCTCGACGAGACCGAGGACACGGCCAGCCGCGACCTGGGCGAGAAGGGCGGCCTGTTCGAACACGGCCTGCCCAACAAGATCGTCTACGACTACAGCGCAGACGGCACCTTGCGCGCGATCGAGGCCAGCCTGCAGCGTTTGAAGACCGACCGGCTCGATATCGTCTGGATCCACGACCCGGCCAGGGACTTTCACGGCGATGCCTGGCGTGACGTATTCCAGACCGCGATGACCGGTGCCGCGGCCGCGCTGACGCGGCTGCGCGAGCAGGGCGTGATCAAGGCCTGGGGACTTGGCGTCAACCGCGTCGAGCCATGCGAAATGGCCGTGCAGCAGGCCGACCCGGACGGCTTCCTGATCGCGGGCCGCTATACGCTGCTCGACCACGCCGATGCGCTGCGCGCGCTGATGCCCGCCAGCATCGGCCGTGGCCTGGGCATCGTGGTCGGCGGCCCGTACAACTCGGGCATCCTCGCCGGTGGCGAGCACTACGAGTACCAGAAGGCGACGCCGGAGATACTCGCGCGCGTCGAGGCCCTGCGGCGGTTATGCACGGAGTTCGGCGTGGATATCCGCGCGGCTGCGCTGCAGTTCTCGCTTGCGCATCCTGCCGTGGCGGCGGTGATCCCGGGCGCGAGCCGGCCGGAGCGCATTGCCGGCAACCTGGCGCTCGCGCAGGCGGAGATTCCGCGGGCGTTCTGGCAGGCGCTGCGCGCGCAAACGCTGGTCGCCGCGGACGCCCCATTGCCCGGCCTGGTATAGCGTTGCCCCGGCCCCGGCTGTTACGCCGGGGCTGATGCATTCGACATTTCATCTCGCCGCGAAGCTTCTTCGCACGGGACGGTGCAAAGATTCGTCATACGCTGTCGCTGCCCGCAAGCCTGTTGGCGCGGGTGGCTGATCAGGCAACCGCCGAATCCTTTACGCCATGATGCCCGCCGACCCGCTGGAAGCCGTTACCCATTCCGATCCCTATCCCTACTACCGCGCGCTGGCCGCGCACCGGCCGTTCGGCTTCGATGAGCGGCTGGGGCTGTGGATTGCGGCAGGACCGGCCGAGGTCGCCGCCGTGCTCGCGCACCCCGACTGCCGCGTGCGTCCGGCGGCGCAGCCGGTGCCGCCGACGCTGGCCGGCACTGCGGCGGGCGAGCTATTCGGGCGGCTGATCCGCATGAACGACGGTGCGGCCCACGCGCCGCTCAAGGCTATCCTGCTGCGGCTGATGGCCGGCATCGATACCGGCATGGCGAGCGCGCGCGCCGCCATGCTCGCCTCCGCGCTCGACACCGTGCCCGGCATGGCGACTGCAGCCGGCGCTGCCGTCAACCGCTGGATCTTCACGCTGCCCGTCGTTGCCGTGGCCGAGCTGCTCGGCCTGCCGGTGCGGGCAGGCGCCGATGCCGTGGCCGTGGCGGCGCGCGTAGCCGCCTACGCCGCGGCGCAGTCGCCGCTGGCCACGGCTGACGATGTCGCGGCCGGTGCCGACGCGGCACGCTGGCTCGGGCAATGGCTGCATGCCGCCTCGGAAGTGCCATCTCGATCCGATGAGCCGGGTTTGCTGCCAGCGTTGCGACACGCCGCGCAAGCGGAGGGCATCGCACCGGCAGCGGTAGCCGCCAACGCGATTGGCCTGATGGTGCAGGCGTGCGAGGCCACGGCGGGGCTGGCGGGCAATATGCTGCTTCGTATCGGCCGCGTCGGCACGGCCTTGGGCAACCTGCCTGCACTGGCCGCTTGCGTGGCACGAGACGACCCGCCGGTGCAGAATACACGCCGCTTCCTGGCTGCCGACGCACGCTTGTGCGGCGTGCCGGTCAAGGCCGGCGATGCCGTGCTCGTGCTGCTTGCGGCTGCGTCCAGCGCAACATCCGACGATGCTGGCGGACGAGCGTGGACCTTCGGCGCCGGCCGCCATGCCTGCCCCGGCGACGCGCTGGCGCAAGCGCTTGCCGCCGCGACGGTCGAAGCGCTGCTCGCGCGCGGCGCGCAGCCGGCCGCGCTGGCGCAGGCGTTCCGCTACCGGCCCTCGCACAACGCACGTATCCCGCATTTCGATTGAAACGCCGGCCGCCCCCCATCCATTCACCAGAGAGACCTCCGCCATGATCGCCGTCATCTTCGAAGTCGAGCCCGCGCCGGGCCGCAAGGACACCTATCTGGAACTGGCCGCGAAGCTGCGGCCGACGCTGGAGGCCATCGACGGCTTCATCTCGGTCGAGCGTTTCCAGAGCCTGACCACGCCGGGAAAGATCCTGTCGCTGTCATTCTTCCGCGACGAGGCTGCGGTCATGGCCTGGCGCAATACCGAGGAGCACCGCCAGGCCCAGGCGGCCGGACGCGGCGGGGTATTCGCGGACTACCGGCTGCGCGTGGCGCAGGTGCTGCGCGACTACGGGCTGGACGAGCGCGAGCAGGCGCCGGCCGACAGCCGCGCGGTACATGACCACGCTGCGCGTTGAGGGGGGATGTCCATGTCGATGTCCCTGCCCGTCGCCGAGATTGCCTTGATCGGCTTCACCTTCCTGCTGGCCGGCTTCGTGAAAGGCGTGGTGGGCCTGGGCCTGCCGACCGTGGCGGTGGGCCTGCTGGGCCTGGTGATGCCGCCCGCGCAGGCCGCGGCGCTGCTGGTGGCGCCGTCGATGGTGACCAACGTGGTGCAGCTGTTCAGCGGCCCGCGCTTCGGCCAGTTGCTGCGCCGGCTGTGGCCGATGCTGGCGGCGATCTGCGCCGGGACCTGGCTGTGTGCCGCGCTGGTGCCGGCGCGCATGATGATGCATGCCACCGCGGCGCTTGGCGTGGCGCTGGTACTGTACGCGCTGGTCGGGCTGGCCTCGGCCAGGCTCCACGTGCCGCCGCGCGCGGAGCGATGGCTCGGGCCGCTGGCCGGATTGGTCACCGGGGCCATCACCGCGGTGACAGGGGTGTTCGTGATCCCCGCCGTGCCTTACCTGCAGGAGCTCGGGCTCGACAAGGAGAGCATGGTCCAGGCGCTTGGGCTGTCGTTCACCGTTTCCACCATGGCGCTGGCGGTCAGCCTGGCCATGGGCGGCGCGCTGCTCCACCTGCCCGTGCTCGGCGCGTCGGTGCTGGCGCTGCTGCCGGCGCTGGGCGGCATGTTCGTCGGCCAGTGGCTGCGCCACCGCATCAGCGCGGAGCGCTTCCGCCGCCTGTTCTTCTGCGGCCTGCTGGTGCTGGGGGGCGAGCTGGCACTGCGCGGCCTGTGAGGTTCTGGCCCGCGTGCGCGGCTGACCGCAAAGCCTGACACAATCGACCCCGTCAACGGACCGGACGGGAGGCCAGCCACATGGGACGCCGCGGCAGCAGCACGGCACGGCTATGGCAGGCGCTGGGCAAGACCGCCACGCGCCAGGCCCGGCGCATCGGGCGCGAGATGACCCGGGCACTTAACCAGACGGTGACGCAACCGATGACCGAGGCCATCGTGCGCAACGCCGTGAAGCAGTCATCGGCGGTGGCCAAGGCCACGCAACGCGCGTTGTCGGGCGTGGCATCTCCCGTGCCGGCGCCGCAGAGCCGCGGCAGCGGGCGCTGGGAGGAGGGCGCCGCCGGACTCGGCCCGCTCGCGCAGCGCCACTACCGCATTTTTATTCCGGCCGGCGTGACGGCCAGGCGGCGCGCACCCATGCTGGTGCTGCTGCACGGCTGCGGCCAGGATGCGGCCAGCTTTGCCGTGGTCGCGCGCGTGGCAGCGGCGGCGCGCGACGCGGGCTGCGTGGTCCTGCTGCCGGAGCAGTCGTCGCAGGCCAACACGCAACGCTGCTGGAACTGGTTCCGTCCCCGCACCCGCGGCGCCGCCGAGGCGGCATTGCTGATGGCCATGATCGACCACGTCTGCGAACGCTATCCGGTGCAGCCGGAGCGCATCAGCGTGATGGGGCTGTCGGCCGGTGGCGCCATGGCGATGATGCTGGGTCTGCGCTATCCGGACCGGTTTGTCGCCATTGGCTCGCATTCGGGGGCGGTCCCTTACAGCGCCGGCAATGCGGCCCAGGCCGCCGCGGCCATGCGCGGCAGCCGCGCGCCCGATGCCGCGGCGCGAAAGGCCATGCGCCTGTGGCTGGCGGGGCGACGCCTGCCGCCGCTATTGCTGCTGCATGGCGACGCGGATGTCGTGGTCGCATTCGCCAATGCCATGGCCGCCGCGCGCTTGTGGCTGGACCTGTTGCCCGAGCCATCGGCGCGGCTGGCAGTACCGCCAGCGCGCCGCGTGCAGCGCGGACAGCGGCTGCCGGCCGAGGTGTCCGACTGGATCGTCGAAGGCGACACCTGCGTGCGGCTTGTCAGGATCGAGGGCCTGGGGCATGCATGGAGCGGCGGTCCTGCGGACCAGGCGTTCTCGGATCCGCGCGGGCCCGATGCGCTGCGGATTGCCTTGCGCTTCTTTGCGGACCGGTGAGGGTGGCGGAACCAGTCAGGCCGCGCCACGCGGGCAACGCCTATTCGAGCTTGCCCGGTTCGATCACCACATCGCTGACGGGACAGGCGACGCAAGGCAGGATCCACCCGTCATCCTTCTCGTCCGGGCTGAGCCCCGGCCATTCGATGCGATAGCGGATGGCGCCCGCATGGAGCCGGCTGGCGCAGGCGCGGCAGGTGCCGTTGCGGCACGAGTTGGGCAGCGCCAACCCGTCGAGCAGCGCGGCCTCGAGCAGGCTCAGGCCCGCCGGGGCGGCAAAGGTCACACCGGCAGGCAGCACGCGCGCGGTGAACCCGGCGTGCTCGTCCACCGGGACGTCGCCGGGTTCAGTCTGCGTTGCCGTCATCGTCGCTCTGCGGAAATTGTGCCCGCCCGTGCGTGGCGTCGCGCAACGCCGCCAGGGCCGCGTCGCGCTGCGTGGCGGGCAGGCGGATCACCAGCCGCGCCAGGGCACCATAGGCGGTGTCCGCCAGCGTGCAGCCGTCCTGCGCGGCCTGGTCCAGCCAGCGGCGCACGCGCGGCTCGTCGGCGTAGTCGACCTCCACCGCCAGTTCGGCGTAGGCAATGCGCTCGACCCGTTCCGCCGACTTCAGGGCCGCGGCGATCGCATCGGTGTAGGCGCGCACCAGCCCGCCGGCACCGAGCTTGACGCCGCCGTAGTAGCGCACCACGGCGGCCAGTACGCCATCCAGGTCATGGTGGCGCAACACTTCAAGGATCGGCCGTCCGGCGGTACCCGATGGTTCGCCGTCATCCGACATGCCCGACTGCCCGCCCGCGAGCAGCGCCCAGCAGACGTGCGTGGCGGTCGGGTGCTGCGCGCGCAGCGACTGCAGCACGGCCATGGCGGCGTCGCGGTCCGGAACGGGGATCGCCAGGGCCAGGAAGCGGCTCTTGCGGATTTCGAGCTCGGCTTCGACCGGGGCGGCGAGGGTATAGGTGGGCAAGTGGAATCTGCCAGGCGGATACGTGGCCGCGAGGGTGACGGGAAAAACCAGAAGTTTACCGCAGCCCCGGAACCGGCCGATGGCGCGACGGCTTTGTGGTTCATCGTCAACTTCCTGTCACATATGACCCATAGGATGCGCAGCGACCAGGGCGCGGCTGCCGCGCCATGTCTGATTTCCATGACAAGCGAACGGCGTTCCGATAACCCGCCATCGCCACCTTCCCCGGAAAAGACCATGTTCGACAAACCTGATGCCTCGCGCCGCAAAGCGCTGAAATTCCTCGCCGGTGCGCCGATGCTGCCGCTGGGCCTGGCTTCCGCTGGCCTGCTCGTGGGCTGTGGCGGCAGCGATGACGCCATTGCGGCGCCGGCCGACACCCCGAGTCCGGGCCCGAATGCCACGTTCACCACGGCCGAATTCACCGGCATGAGCGCGCCGACGCTGGCCAACCCGGCCGCGATGGCTACCACCACCGTGGGCTCGAGCATGAAGGTCAATTTCAGCGACGGCAGCAGCCGGACCTTCAGGCTGGCCTACCAGCCGTTCTTCGTATCCGGCGACATGGTGCCGGACGGCAAGGGCACCATCCTGGCCGGCGGCTACTACGACATCAACAACCAGCCGATCCTCGATACGTCGGTGGCCGGCAAGGAGCGCCAGTTCTTCTCCGACTCGCCCGACGGCACCTCGCTGCTCAAGGTCGAGGGCGCCAGCGTCGCCGGCGTGAAGGGCAACCCGGTTTTCGCCGTGGTGCAGTTCGAGTACACCACGCGCGACCAGTCCGGCGCCGACACCTATGGCCGCCTGCCGTCGCCGATCGCCGTGCTGACGCTGGACCAGGATCCGGCGACCGGCAAGCTCACGCTGGTCAAGTACCACAACGTGGATACCTCGTCGGTGCACGGCCTCTGGATCACGTGCGGCGCGAGCCTGTCGCCGTGGAACACGCACCTGTCGAGCGAGGAGTACGAGCCCGACGCGTTCACGATCGCCAGCAACAGCCAGTTCAAGGCCTACAGCAAGAACCTCTTTGGCAGCGAGACCGCGGCCAATCCCTACCTTTACGGCCACTTGCCGGAGGTGACGGTCAACCCCGACGGGACGGGCTCCATCCGCAAGCACTACTGCCTGGGCCGCATCTCGCATGAGCTGGTGCAGGTCATGCCCGACAACCGCACCGTGCTGATGGGCGACGATGCCACCAACAGCGGCCTGTTCATGTTCGTGGCCGACAAGGAGAAGGACCTGTCGGCGGGCACGCTGTACGTGGCCAAGGTAGGCCCGGGTTTTTCGGTCGATCCGTCCGCGGCGGGGGCAGACCTGACGTGGGTCAAGCTGGGGCACGCCACCAGCGCCGAGATCGAGGCGCTGGCCAAGGCGACTGCGCCGACCGATATCATGGATGTGGCAACCGTGGATCCGGCCGATGTGAGCTACACCAAGATTTTCGTCGGCGGCAAGGCCAACTGGGTTCGCCTCAAGCCCGGCATGGAGAAAGCAGCGGCCTTCCTGGAAACCCACCGCTATGCCTACCTGAAAGGCGGCAGCATGGGCTTCACCAAGATGGAAGGCACCACGGTCAACATCAAGGACAAGGTCGCCTATTCCGCGCTGCAGAACGTGGTGGACTCGATGGTCCTGAACAACAGCAAGGGCTGGAATGCGCAGAGCGGCATCTCGGTCGACAAGGCGCTCAATGCCGGCGCGGTGATGCAGCACAAGCTCGACGGTGGCCAGAAGGACCTGGACGGCGACGCCATCAACAGTGAATGGGTGCCGGTGCATACCAAGGGCCTGCTCAACGGCCATGACATCCTGGGCGACGTGCTCGGCAATACGGCCGACCCGGAGTGGATCGCCAACCCGGACAACCTGAAGTTCTCGGAGAAGCTGCGCACGCTGTTCATTGGCGAGGACAGCGGCCAGCACGTCAACAACTTCTTGTGGGCCTACAACGTGGACACCAGGCAGCTCTCGCGCCTGCTGTCCACCCCTGCCGGCGCCGAATCGACTGGCCTGCACGCGGTGGACGAGCTCAATGGCTGGACTTACATCATGAGCAATTTCCAGCATGCTGGCGACTGGAGCAGCCTGCACGCCAAGGTCCAGGCCACGCTGGATCCGCTGGTGCGCGCCAACTACAAGGACCGCTTTGGCGCGGCGGTTGGCTATCTGACGGCCGACCTGACGAGCGTCAAGCTGGCCAAGGGTTGATCGACCTGGCGATGGGAACAGGAGGCGGGCTGCGGCCCGCCTCTTTCTTTTTGACGCGTCACGAAGCAACCACCATCGGGATTTCCCCAGTCCTTCCGTTCCTAAACCTCCGCGCATTACTGCCGATACTCCAACGGCAGACCATCAAGAACGGACGTTCCAACACGGGGGATAACAGCAATGTCGCAGGCAAATATGACCATCCGGGCCCGCCTGGGCGCAACCTTCGGGCTGGTCGTGCTGTTGGCGGGCGCCGCCATCGGCACGGGCCTGGCGCAGCTGGAGGGCAGCGACGCGACGCGCTACACCATGCTCGGACTGGGCCTGGCGGCACTGGCGGCGGCGGTTGCCGGCGCCTTCTGGCTGGCCGCCGGCATAGAGCGGCCGCTGGCCGACGCAGTCTACATTGCCGAAACCGTGGCCGCCGGCGACCTCAGCCAGGACTTCGATACCGACCAGGGCGGCGCCTTCGGCCGGCTGCTCGGCGGCATGGGCAAGATGGAGGACATCCTGACCGACCTGGTGAGCCGGATCAAGAGTTCCACCGACTCGATCGCCGACTCTTCGCGCCAGATCGCGGACGGCAATACCGACCTCTCCCAGCGCACCGAGGAACAGGCGGCCACCCTGCAGGAGACGGCGTCCAGCATGGGCAGCCTGACCGATATGGTGCGCCGCAACGCCGAGCGTGCGCACGCCGCCAACGACATCGCCGCCAATGCATCGGCGATCGCCGAGCGCGGCGGCGTGGTGGTCAATGACGTGGTGCAGACCATGCAGGCGATCAGCGCCAGCTCGAACAAGGTGGTCGAGATCATCCAGGTCATCGAAGGCATTGCCTTCCAGACCAATATCCTGGCGCTCAACGCCGCGGTGGAAGCGGCGCGCGCGGGCGAGCAGGGCCGCGGCTTCGCCGTGGTGGCCGGTGAAGTGCGCACGCTCGCCCAGCGCAGCGCCACCGCCGCCAAGGAGATCCGCGTGCTGATCGGCGATTCTGCCAGGCAGGTCGAAGGCGGCGCGGTGCTGGTCGACAAGGCCGGGCAGACCATGGGAGAACTCCAGCAGGCCGTGCGCAGCGTCACGGGCATCCTCGGCGAGATCTCGGTGGCTTCGCGCGACCAGAGCAGCAGCATCGAGCAGGTCAGCCAGGCCGTGGCGCAGATGGACGCCGTCACACAGCAGAACGCGGCGCTGGTGGAGCAAGCCGCCGCGGCCTCGGCATCGCTGGCTGACCAGGCCCACCAGCTGCAGGGCGTGGTGGGCGAGTTCAAGCTGTAAGCAGGCAGGCAGGCAGGCAGGCAGGCAGGCAGGCAGCGCCGGGCATTGCACCGGCCCTGCAATCCGCAGTAACCTCTGCGCCATGCGGCAGGCACAGGCCGCCACTTGCCCCCACCTCAGAGGAGACTGCCATGCCGTGCAGACGCCAGTTTCTCGGATACCTGCCGCTCGCCTTGTCGGGCAGCGTGGCCGTCACCGGTCTGCTTGGCAGCCTCCCCGCCAGCGCCGCCATGCTTGGCGAACAGGAGCCGCAGGCGCAGAAGCTCGGCTATAAGGCCGACACCGCCAAGGTGGACCCGAAGAAGTATCCCGGCCACAAGGCCAGCCAGACCTGCGCCAACTGCCAGCTCTACCAGGGCGACACGGGCAGCGCCGCCGGCGGCTGTGTCCTGTTCGGCGACAAAGAGGTGGCGGCTGCCGGCTGGTGCAGCGCCTGGGAGCAGGGCTGATCTTTGCGCCGTCCCGTTTGATCTCCGCTCAGCCCGCCTCTCGCCGCGATGATCCCCCGCAGGAATATCCATGCCGAGCCAGACTCACGACCCAGATTCCCGCCGCATGGCGCCGGCCACCGAGCGCAACCGCGAGCCGATCCTCGCCGTATTGCGTAACGTCCTGCCGGCCAAGGGCACGGTGCTGGAGATTGCCAGCGGCACCGGCCAGCACGCGGTCCACTTTGCCGCGGCGCTGCCCGGCCTGACCTGGCAGCCGACGGATCCAGACGCAGCGGCGCGCGCTTCGATCGCCGCCTGGATCGCGCACGCCGGCCTGGCCAATGTGCGCGCCCCGCTGGCGCTCGATGTCTGCACGCAGCCCTGGGGCATCGAGGCAGCCGATGCCGTGGTCTGCATCAATATGATCCACATCGCTCCGTGGGCGGCCGCGCAAGCGCTCTTTGCCGGCGCCGGCAGGTTGCTCGAAGCGGGCGGCGTACTGGTCCTCTACGGACCCTACCGGCGTGGCGGCGCGCATACCGCACCGAGCAATGCGGCGTTCGACGCGCAGTTGCGGGCCGCGGACCCCGACTGGGGCGTGCGCGATATGGAGGATGTGATCGCGCTGGGCGAGGCGCAGGGCATGCGCTGCGACGCGCCGGTGGCCATGCCCGCCAACAATTTCATGCTTGTGTTCCGGAAGTAGGCGGGCCGGCCCGCCTTTCAAGCGCGTACCAGCATCACCACAGCCGTCGCGATCAGGCACAGGGCGAACAGCGCGCGCAAGCGGCGCTCGGGCATCCGGTGCGCCAGTGCCACGCCCCACGAGATCGTCAGCATGCCGCCTAGCGAGAGCGGCAAGCCGCTGGCCCAGTCCACGTGTCCCGCATGCGCATAGGTGGCGAGCGCCACCACGGCCCCGGGCGTTACCAGGGCCAGCGCCAGTCCCTGCGCAGCCGCCTGTCGCATGCCGAACAGGCCGACCAGCGCCGGCGCCGCGACCACGCCGCCGCCGACGCTGAAGAAGCCCGAGAACACACCGCCCACCACGCCCACCAGAGGCATCCATCGTGGCGAGACGCGTGCGTGCTGCGTCGTGGCCGCCCGTCCCGGTAGCAGGCGCCAGAGGAAGTACAGCGCGAGGCCGATCATGAAGCAGGCGAAGACGCGACGCAGCAGTTGCGCATCCATGGAGGTCGCCACCCGTGCCGACAGGTAGGTGGCCAGTACGGCGCTGAGCCCGAGCACCAGCGCCGTGCGCAGCGCTATGTCCGCGCGCCGCCGGTATTGCCAGAAGCCGATCAGCACGTTCGGCGCGATCATGACCAGCGCCGTACCCTGGGCGAGTTGCTGGTCCATGCCGAACAGCAGCCCGAGTGCGGGGATTGCGATCAGTCCGCCGCCAATCCCGAACAGCCCGCCTACGGCGCCCAGCAAACCGCCCAGACCGAAGATCAACAGCGAAGACAGCAGGAAATGGTCGGGCATTGCGGGCAAGGCCGTGAAGCGGGCAGGGGCGATGGATCGGAAGCGGGTGACATCATACGCGAGCGCCTTTGCCGCCTACCCTGTGCACAATGCATCATCCCGATAACAGGCCGTGCCGGCGATGCCAGTCCTGCAGGGACTCGGCCGGCCAGGTGCCGCAATGCACATGGCCCTTGCCGCGGGGCACGTCCACCCACGCGGGCGCGAAATCGAGGCCGGCCTCGACCACGTCGGGCGGCTTGGGCAGCGGGGTATCGATGGCTGACGCGTGCGGATGGACCAGATGGGGCCAGCGCGGGTCGAACAGCCACAGCGCGCTGCCGCACTTGAGGCAGAAATGCCGCTGCGCCGGCGAACGCGTGGCGCGCTTGCCAGGCTCGCGCATCACCGCATGGTAGATGCCCAGGTGCTTCCTGCCGCGTACGCGCAGCGTCGCGGCATCGCCGCCGAGATTGATGGCATAGCCGCCGCTGCCGGCGGTCTTGCGGCAGATCGAACAGTGGCAATGCATGAACGGGTACGGCGAATCGGACTCGAGCGAAAAGTGCACGGCGCCGCAGTGGCACGAGCCTTCGAGATGCATGGTATGGCCTCCAGTTCAGGGACGCGGGGATGCCATTGAATGTAGGAGACCTGCTGCCCGGCGCAAAAGGGCCAAGTGCGGCAGCCGCGGCGGCTACATGGCCTTGCGGAAGGTCAGGTTGATCCGCTCGTGCCCGAGCAGCGGGTGGTCGCCGTCGGCCAGCGGCGCCACGCCATGGAAGGTCAGGCGTGCGGGGCCGCCCCACACCACCACGTCGCCATGCGCGAGCCGCGTGCGGGCGGGGCGGTCGGCGCGCCGCAGCCCGCCGAACAGGAATACCGCCGGCAGGCCGAGCGAGACTGACACGATGGGCGCGCGCAGGTCGCGCTCGTCGCGGTCCTGGTGCAATGACAGGCGTGTGCCGGGCACATAGCGGTTGATCAGGCAGGCGTCCGGCGCAAAATCCGCAAAGCCTGCTTCGGCGGCCGCGCGCGCGGCCAGGCCGAGAAATGCCGCCGGCATGGCGGGCCAGGGCTCGCCGCTGAGCGGATCGTGCCGGTCGTAGCGATAGCCGGTCCGGTCGGAGACCCAGCCGGCCTGCCCGCAGTTGGTCATGGCCACGGACATGCGCAGTCCGCCCGGCGTCACCATGTGGCGCCAGGGGGCTTGCGCGGCGACGTTGCCGACGTCCTTGAGCAACTGCGGTGCCAGCGCGCGCGCAAAGCCGCGCAGCACCACGGCACCGACGGCCAGCGGCTCGCTCGCGCCGGCCGTGCCGTCATCGGGGTCGTCCAGGTCGTCGAAGAGGTCGAACGTCATCGCACAGGGGTATCGCAAGGCGTCACGCAGACATTATCGTCCCGGCGCGGGCGCGGTGCCGTTGGCAGTGTGGCGTCGTGTCGCGCACATTCGCAGCAATGGCCATCTGCATACCGTTGATCGCCCATGATCAGGGTTTATACTTACATTCCTATTTCCTGAATGCTCGCCTGCATGGCGTCGCGCTGTGCCGCGCGCTCCAGTCCTGTTGCTGCAACATGAAACGCTTTCTCGCCTTCAGCCTCGTCGCCTGGCTCGCTGCAGCCTTGCTGATCCTTGGGCGCGACTCGGCTTCGATGATCGCGCTGAGCGGCGTGGTCGCGCTGGCGGGCCTGGACATTTTCCAGCCCTGATCCCGGAGCCGGCAGCACGCCGCAAAACAAGAAGGCCGCCCATGTGGCGGCCTTTGTCATGATTGTGGCGCCTGAAGCGCCTGCCGGTCAGGCAAAGGTATCGACTTCCCCCTGTGCCAGCATGCGCGCCGGACGGGCCGGTGCGGAAGTGGGCGCGGGCCGGGAATCCGCTTTGGCCAGGTCCGCGCCGAAGCCCGGGTGACCGCGTCCGTTGCCGGCCTGTTGCTGCTGGCCATTGCCGGCCTGGCCGGCGAAGCTGTCGGCGCCCACCGAGGCCTGGCCGAGCTGGATGCCGCTTTCCGACAGCGCGGTGCGCAGGTGCGGCAGCGCGGCTTCCACCGCGGCGCGCACGGCCTGGTGCGGGGAAACGAACTGCGCCTGGGCCTGGTCGTTGACGACGTTGAGCACCACCTTGAGCGGCCCCAGGTCGGGCGGATTGAGCTGCAGTTCGGCGCTCTGGCTGCCTTGCGTGGTCAGGCGGATCATCTGCTGGCCCAGTGCCTGCGGCCATTGCGCATCGTTCAGCGGTGGCGCCACCACCGGACGTGCGGCAGCGGCAGCGGCGGCCGGAGCGGCCGAAGGTGTCTGGTTAGCCAGCGCGGCGGCAATGGCCGGCGCGGCACCATCGTTCTGCGTGACCGTCGCGGCATCGCCGGTTCCGGCGGTGACTTGCACGGGCGTGAACGGGGTGGCAGCGGGTTTGCCGCCCTGCGCAGTGCCGTCTGCCTGCGACAGTGCGGCATGCCGGGACTGGCCCGTGCCGGCCTGGGACTGGCCATCGGCGAACTGGCCGGCATGGCCCTGGCGCGCGCCCGGCATGGCGTTCAGCGCAGTGCCGGACGTGGTCGCGGTCTGGGAGCTGTCGGCCGGAGCCGGCTGCGCCGAGGCGCCCGGCAGCGCTGCGCGCTGCGACAGGATGTTGGCCAGCGTGTCGGCCGCGGTCGGCGCGGCGGCGCTGGCCGCTGTGGCGTCCTTGACCGTTGCCTGGATGACCTGCTTGCCGGCGGTGTCGGGTGTCACCTCAGCGAGCGCAGCGCTGGCAGCGTCGGCCGAAGCGATGGCCGGGGCTTGCGGCAAGGCGAGGCCGCTGGCGCCGGCGGCACCGACTGCAGCACTGTCCGCCACGCCTGCCGCGCCTGCCGCGCTATTGGCGGAAGCGGCCGGAAGCGGGGTGGCCGGCAGCAGCGCGGCCAGTGCCGCCGCAGCGGCGCCGGCGTCCGCCGCCTGGGCGCTGCCATCGTCCTTGTGATCCTTGCCGTCCTGGTCCTTGCGGCGTCCGGGCTGCACCGGCTTGCCGGCTGCCGCCCGGGCTGCGTCCTGTGCGTCGGTCGTGCTGCCGGACTTGCCTTCTTGCGCCGGTGAATCACTGGCTGGCTGGGCATTGCTGCCGGAATCCTGGCGCGGCTCCGGGCGCGCGCTGTCCTTCGCGCGCGACAACGCGGCGCCGAAGGCATTGTCCCCCGCGTCTGCCGCCATGCGGCTGGCGGGCTTGGCCTGGGCGGTCGCGTTGCTGACGAGCTGGCTGATATCGATCATGGGAAAGCCTTGCCCTTTGGGCTCAGTTGAGTCGGCTGGCGCTGTCGCGGGCCAGTCGTGCGGCATATTCGTCGTTGGCGCGCTGCTCGCGGTGCGCGACGACTTTTTCCTCGCGGGCCTCGGCGCGCTCGATCAGGGTATCGAAGGAGTTCAGGCGGCGCTTCTGCTTCTGCCAGTGATTGCGCCCGGCCAGCAGGTCGGCCTCGGCCTTGTCCAGCGTGGCGGTCTGCTGGCGGATGGCGTGGTCCAGCGAATCCAGGAACCGAGAAAAGTCGTGCCAGCGGCTGGTGGTCATGCCTTGCGCCGCCACCGCCTGCATGCGTTCGCGGTATTCCTGCCGGTACTGCGTGAGCTGGTTGAGCTGGTTCTCGGCCTGGGTCCGCAGTCCCTGCAGCCGGCCGAGTTCGCGCGCGGCGGCATCGGTGTCGTTCTGGGCCAGTTCGGACAACGTCAGCAGTGGATTCGGTTTAGCCATGTTCGCTCCTGTCGAAGAGGCTATGCAGCTGTCCGAGCGCATCGTCGTAGCCGGCGCGCTCGTGGATGTCCTGCTGCAGGAAGGCTTCCATCCGGGGGTGGAGCCGGATCGCCAGGTCCAGTTCCGGATCGTTGCCGGGCACGTAGGCGCCCACGCTGATCAGGTCGCGGTTGCGCTGGTAGCGCGACATCAGCTGCTTGAAGCGGCGCACCGAAGCGAACTGCCCGGACGGGATCAGCGCGGTCATCGCGCGGCTGATCGAGGCTTCCACGTCGATGGCCGGATAGTGGCCGGCCTCGGCCAGGCTGCGCGAGAGCACGATATGGCCGTCCAGGATCGCGCGGGCCGAGTCGGCAATCGGGTCCTGCTGGTCGTCGCCCTCGGTCAGCACGGTATAGAAGGCCGTGATGGAGCCGCCGCCTTCGGGACCGTTGCCGGCGCGCTCCACCAGCGTGGGCAGCTTGGCAAAGACCGAAGGCGGATAACCCTTGGTGGCCGGCGGCTCGCCGATCGCGAGTGCGATCTCGCGCTGCGCCATGGCATAGCGCGTGAGCGAATCCATGATCAGCAGCACATGCTTGCCCTGGTCGCGGAAATACTCGGCCAGCCGCGTCGAGTACGCGGCGCCTTGCATGCGCAGCAGCGGCGAGCAGTCGGCCGGGGCCGCCACCACGACGGCGCGCGCGCGCCCTTCCGGACCGAGAATGTGTTCGATGAATTCCTTCACCTCGCGGCCGCGTTCGCCGATCAGTCCGACCACGATCACGTCCGCGCTGGTGTAGCGCGCCATCATGCCGAGCAGCACGCTCTTGCCCACGCCGGAGCCCGCGAACAGGCCCATGCGCTGGCCGCGCCCGACGGTCAGCATGCCGTTGATGGCGCGCACGCCGGTGTCCAGTACCGTGTCGATCGGCGCGCGCATCAGCGGGTTGATCTGTTCGGCCGACAGCGGGACTTCCTGTGCGGCCCGGATCGGGCCCAGGCCATCGAGCGGACGGCCGGCAGCATCGACCACGCGGCCGAGCATGCCTTCGCCCACGGGCAGGCGCTTGGAGCCCGGTTCGCGCGGCGCGCCGGTGCCTTGCGGCTGCGGCGACGGTTCGAGCGGATAGACGCGCGCGCCGGGCAGCAGGCCGACCACGTCGGACTGCGGCATCAGGTACAGGCGGTCCGCGCCGAAGCCGACCACTTCGGCCTCGGCCGTGCGCGGGCCGCCGCGGTTTGTGCTGAACTGCCCGGCGGGCAGTTCGATCAGGCAGTCGCTGCCCACCGGCAGGCGCAGGCCCACGGCTTCCAGCACCAGGCCGGCCGCGCGCGTGAGCCGGCCGCAACTGCGCTTGCTGTCCAGACCGGCGATTTCGGCCTGGGCCAGGTTCAACGCATGGCGCCAGTGCTCCGCGTGCGATGCCGGCGGAAGGTCCTGGTCATCCGTGCGCGATGCCGTGGCGGCGTCAGTCATGCCGGGGCTCCCACGGATCGTCGCGGCCCATGGCCTTGACCACGCGCGTCCAGCGGGTTTCCAGCCTGGCGTCGAGCTCGCCGCTGGCGGCACTGGCAATGCAGCCGCCGCGGGCGACGGCCGGATCCGCGCGCAGGGTCCATCCGGCCGCATCGAGTTCGCCCTGCATATGGGCTTCGACCAGGCCAACGTCTTCCGGGTGGAGCAGCAGGCAGGGTGAACCGGACAGCGCCGGTTCGCTCGTCAGGAGTTCGCGCACGGCGGGCAGCAGGACTTCGGGATCGTCTTCCACGCGCGCGCGCACGAGCTGGCGCGCCACGTCAAGCGCCAGCGAGACCAGCGCGTCGGACACTTCCCGGTCAACGCCGGCCAGTGCCTTGCGGAAATTTTCGGCCAGGCCGTGCAGGCGCGCGGCCTCGTTGCGCGCGCCTTCCAGGCCCCGCGCATAGCCTTCACGGTGGCCGTCGCCGTACCCCTGGGTCTGGCCCTGGGTATAGCCCTGCGCGTAGCCTTCCTTGCGGGCGCCTTCGCGCATCGCTTCGAGCGCCGCGAAGTCGATCGGGGGCGGCGCCGGCTCGGCGGGCGCTTGCTGCACGATCTCGCGCATCGCGTCGCGCGGGTCCAGCGACCCCATGTTCCAGCGTTGCCATCCGGCGCCGCGCGTGCGGCGCGGCGGCTCGAAGGCGGCAAAGCCGTCGGCATCGGCGCCGGCGGGGCTCTCGCGCAGCGCGAGACGTGCGGCCAGGCCGCGCTCAGACATAGGCATCGTCTCCTCCGCCAATCTGGACTTCGCCGGCATCGGCCAGGCGTCTTACCACCTGCAGGATGGCCTTCTGCTCGGCCTCGACCTGCGACACGCGCACCGGGCCCAGCGCATCCAGGTCTTCGCGCAGCATTTCGCCGGCGCGCGTGGACATGTTGCGGATGAACTTGTCGCGCAGCTCCTGCGGCGCGCCCTTGAGCGCGACGATGAGCGATTCGGTGGCGATTTCCTTGAGCACGCGCTGGATGCCGCGGTCGTCGACTTCCAAGAGGTTCTCGAACAGGAACATCTCGTCGATGATCTTCTGCGCCAGGTCGCCGTCGTGCAGGCGCACGCCGTCGATCACGGCCTCTTCGTGCGCGGTGCTCATCAGGTTGATGATCTCGGCCGCCGTGCGTACGCCGCCCATGCGGCTGCGCTTCAGGCTCTGGCCCGACAGCAGCTTGGACAGCACGTCGGTCAGCTCCTGCAGCGCGCCCGGCTGCACGCCGCCGAACGTGGCGATACGCAGGATCACGTCGTTGCGCAGGCGATCGGTGAACAGCGACAGCACCTCGGACGCCTTCTGGCGGTCCAGGTGGATCAGGATGGTGGCAATGATCTGCGGATGTTCCTCGCGGATCAGTTCGGCCACCGAGGTCGCGTCCATCCAGTTCAGCGAGTCGATGCCGCTGCCCGGGTCGCGCGATTCCAGGATGTCCTCGATCACCGACTGGGCGCGCTCTTCGCCCAGCGCCTTGTTCAGCACGCTGCGGATGAACGAGCTCGAATCGACGTTCAGCGCCAGGTACTGCTCGGTCTCGCCGCGGAACTCGCTCAGCACCACGGCCATTTCTTCGCGCGTCACCGACCGGAGTTCGGCCATGGCCGAGCCCAGCTCCTGCACTTCGCGCTGGGACAGGTGCTTGAACACTTCGGCGGCGGCGTCCTCGCCGATCGCCATCATCAGGACGGCGCTCTTCTGCAGGCCGGTGGCGGAGGAGGCGGCTTTAGCGGAGGTCATTGCCAATCCAGTTCTTGATTACGCTGGCGACCAGGCGCGGGTCGCGTTGTGCGGCGTCGCGCACCAGGGCGAGATCGCTTTCATACTTCGCGGCCAGCCGCAGGACTTCCGGATTGGCCGGCTCTTCGGGCGGCAGAAGTTCGGCCGTGGTCTCTTCAGCCAGTGCAGGCACCGGCACTGGCGGCGTGGTGTAGCGGCGCAGGATCGGGCGCGCCACCTTGAACCAGGCGAACAGTGCCAGCAGCGCCAGCAGCAGGTAGCCCGCGCCGGTCTTGGCCAGGTCGATCATTTCGGGTTGCTTCCACAACGGCAGTTCAGGCGTCACTTCGCGATCGACGGTGAACGGACTGTTCACCACGTTGATCGAGTCGCCGCGCTCGGTCGAGAAGCCCATGGCTTCCTTGGTGAGGTTCTGGATCTGGGCCAGCATTGCCGGCGGCAGCGGCTGGGCGACCATCTTGCCCTTGGCGTCCGGCTGTGGCCGGTAGTTGACCACCACCGCCACCGACAGGCGGCGCACGCCGCCCGGCGCCTGCTGCACGTGGCGCACGGTCCGGTCGAGTTCGTAGTTGACGGTGGAATCGCGTCGGTTGCTGCTCGGGCCGCTCGAAGCGGAAGTCGTCGCTCCCTGGGCCTGGCCCGCTTGCGCTCCCTGCGGCTGGGCCGGTGCGCCGGCCTGGCCCGGCGCCTGGCCGGCCCGCGGCGTCTGCGCGGTGGTAATCGGGGCCGCGGCGGGTGCCGGCGGCTGGTTGGACAGCGCGCCCGGCACGCCGCCCGGGGGCGTGGCGCCCTGCTGGTTCGATTCGCTGGTCTGCTGGCTGCGGATGGCCGCGTGGGTCGGATCCTGGTTCGGCTTGTAGCTCTCGTCGGTGTGCTCGACGATCGAGAAGTCCACGTCGGCCGTCACCTGGGCGCGCACATTGTCCTTGCCGACGATCGGCGTCAGGATCGATTCAATGCGCTTGAGGTAGTTCTGTTCCAGCGCCTGTACGTACTTGAGCTGGGTGGCGTCGAGCATGCGCTCGTTGCCGCTGTTCGACAGCAGGTTGCCGTGCTGGTCGACGATGGAGATTGCCTTGGGCGTCAGCTCCGGCACGCTCGACGACACCAGGTGGCTGATCGCCGCGACCTGGCCTTCATCGATGGCGCGGCCCGGGTAGAGTTGCAGCACGATCGACGCGGTCGGCTTCTGGCGTTCGCGCACGAACAGCGTCGGCTTGGGAATGGCCAGGTGCACGCGCGCCGACTGCACGGCGGCGATCGACTCGATCGAGCGCGCCAGCTCGCCTTCGAGCCCGCGCTGGTAGTTGACCTGTTCGGCGAACTGGCTGATGCCGAACTTCTGGTTGTCCATCAGTTCCAGGCCCGTGGTGCCGCTCTTGGGCAGGCCCTGCGAGGCCAGGCGCAGGCGCATCTCATGCACCTTGTCGGCCGGCACCATCACCGCGCCGCCGCCTTCGGAGAACTTGTACGGCACGTTCATCTGCTGCAGCGACTGCAGCACCGCGCCGCCGTCGCGCTCGGACAGGTTGCTGTACAGCACCTTGTAGTCCGGCGCGCGCGACCACAGCACCCCGACGGCGATGGCCGCGGCCAGTGCGGCGCCGCCGAGCATCATGGGGAGCCTGGGGTTGGCCTTGAGGCGCTCGATCATGTCGCCCGAGCGGCCGGACAAGGACATTGCCGCGGTCATGCGCGCGCTCCGGCCACGGACGGGCCGTTGCCCCGATCGCTCTGGCGATGGTGACCGCCATGGACGTCGGCACGCCTCGCTTCGGCACGGCTCACTTCAGGCTGCTGAGAAAACACGCGTACTCCCGGGATGGTTGTTCTGGAACATCGCACCGGACGGGAAACGCAAGGCGAGGCCCGCGCCTTTCCGGCACGGTAGCGATGATCGGCCAACGCGGGCGCCCACAATCTGGTGAATAGGCCGGGTTTTCCTCCCGATTTCGGCTGATGGAGGGGGGCGGGCGGCAGGTACGCTTGCCCCGCTGAAATTGGGTGGTCAGGGCGCGCGAGCCGGCTGCGATGTGAATTCTGCAGCACGTCTCGACGACTTTTACGCGCGTGGCTACCGTCGGATTCGTCTAACCACAGGCGCTGGCACCGGTGCATCAACCCGGGCCGGCGGGGAAAACCGCTTCATGACCACGCTCTCTCCCATCGAAGGCATGCTGCAGCAACTGCGCGGCCTGGCCCAGACCGCTACCGGCAACAGCTCGCAGGCCGCCGCGCCGGTTGCTGCCGGCGGCTTTGCCGGCGAACTGCAGCGCAGCCTGAGCCGTATCAATGCGTCGCAGGAACGCGCCTACGGGCTGTCCGAAGCGTTCGAACTGGGCAAGCCGGGTGTGGCGCTCAATGATGTGATGATCGAACTGCAGAAGGCCAATGTATCGTTCCAGACGGGGGTGCAGGTGAGGAACCGGCTGGTGCAGGCGTATCAGGAAATGATGAATATGCCGGTGTAAGCCATGCCGGCATGGCGCCGGCAAGCCGGATCCGTCCGGCTATCAGGCAGCCCCTGTGCCGCGCGGGCGGGCAGGGGCTGTTTCCGTTTGAGGTGGGATCAGGCCGGCGCGTCGGTGCCGGCTTCGAGCTGGTAGAGCCAGGCCAGCAGCTCCGCGATGGCCACGTAAAGCTGCGGCGGGATGTGGCTGTCCAGGTCCACCTGCATCAGCAGGTTCACGAGCGTGGGCGAGCCGTGCACGTAGACGCCGGCCTCGCGCGCGCGCGCGATGATGGCCTCGGCCACCACGCCGTATCCCTTGGCGATCACGCGCGGCGCCTTGTCGTCGGTCTGGTACGACAACGCAAGGGCGGCGCCGCGTCCCGGATCGGCTTCGCTCATGCCGTACCTCCGTCGTCCATGCTGTCACGTGTTTCCACGTTCAGTTGCCGGAGCACGATGCCCTGTGCTTCGAGCTGGTTGCGCAACTGCGGGCGTGCCTCGATGAAGCGCGCGGCGACGTCGGTCTCGGCGGTGGCCAGGCGCGCTTCCAGGCCGTTCGGGCCGAGCGTCAGCACGACCTCCACCAGGCCGAGCCTGGGCAGTTGCAGCTGCAGGCGGCTGGACCACTGGCGGGCGGCATCCGACGCATCCTGTCCGGCGGTGCCATCGTCCCGGCGCGTGATGTCCCATTCCATCGGCGTGCCGGGCCAGGCTTCGCCGGCGAAGCGGAACTGCTGGGTAGCCAGCAGTTCGAGCTGCTGGCGCACGGTGGCCTCGGTGGACGGGTGAATCGCGGGGTCTTGGGGTGCTTGCTGCTGGGCGGCCCCGGTGCCGGCGCCAAGGTCCATCAGCACACTGTGGCGCGGCGCCGCGGCCTGCGCCGGTGCGCGCGCGGCATCGGCAGTGGGCTGGTAGGCCTGCGTCGCGACCGAGCCGGCGGAGGGCCGCGACGGCATGCCGTCCGCCGGCGATGCGTCCTTGCTGTAAGAGGAGTGCGAACCCGTTCCCTGACGCACCCCCTGTTCGGCCGGCGCGTGGCTGTGGGCGACACGCGGGTTGCCCGGTGCAGCGAGCGCTTCGGCGAGCAGTTGCGATGCGGGAATGGTCGGGCCGGGGGCACGCGGCAGATCCGGCGGTGCCGAACCGCTGCTGGCCGATGGGCCGCTGTAAGTCAGCATCGGTGCATCCGGCCCGGCTTTGGCGCCTGGCGGCAGGAACGGTGCGTTGGGCTGGGCCGGTTGCCCGAGCGGCGCTTGCGGCTGCTGCAGGATGCTGGCCAGCGGGCGCGCACCCGCGACCCACTGTGACAGGTGCGATTCGTAGAACAGTCCGCTCTCATCCACCAGCGCGGCCAGTGCGGTCGCCACGGCCGCGCTGCTGCCCGCCGTCGGCGGTGCCGGCAGCACGGGGCCGGCCGAGCGCAGGGGCTGGGGAGGCGTGCCATCCATCAGCGTCAGGATCGCGCGCGCGGCAAAGCTAAGGGACTCGCGCGTGGAGGCACCCGGCAGCAGCGTGTTCTGGCCAGGCTGGCCGTTGGCGGCCCTGGCTGCCTGGCTGTTGCGGATGGCCTGGTCGGTCGAGTTCTGCACGCCCGACTTGGACGCGTCCAGCACGGGTTGGAGCAGCGCGACCTTGTCGAGCGTGGAGAGACCCGTGCGCAGTTGCTGTGGATCGAGCGTCTGGGCGGAAGTCAGCCCGGGAGGGAGGAGGATGCCGGTCATCGGGCCGGAACAGACGATGAGGCGGGCACCGGGGCCCGCCAGTCAGGACCTTATGCGGTCGCGCCGTAGGCGGCCGACAGCTCGAACTGGCGGCGCGAGCTGGTCAGCAGGCTGCCGATGCGCCGGAGTTCAGGCACGGCCAGATCACGGATGCGTGCGTCGTAGGTCAGGATGCGGTCCAGCAACTGGTAGCGGCGCATGCGCTCGGCGTCGGAGAACGGGGCTTCGTGGTCGAGCTGGCGCAGCCGGTCGACAAGTGCCAGGTAGCCGCGCTGCTGCTCGGTGACGGTATCCCAGTCTGCGGCTTGTGCGGCTTCGAACATGCGGCCAGACAGCACGAGGATTTCCTCGTAGCAAGTGACGATGGGGGAGAAGTGAGTCATCTCAGTTGCCTTGCAGGGCAGGTTGGTGGTCCGCCTGCTGTGCAGCTTCGTCGATCTGTGCCCAGGCGGAGGCCAGATTCTCCAGCAATGCATCGACTTCGTTGAGCAGCGCCACATCGCTGCGCAGGTTGGCCAGCATCAGCCGGCGCACCATGTATTCGTACAGGGATTCGAGGTTGGCGGAAATCTCGCCGCCTGCCTCATGGTCCAGCACTGCGCGCAGGCCGTTGTCGATGATCTCGATTGCCTTGGAAATGGCGTTGCCCTTCGCCACGATCTCGCCGGCTTCCATGTGGAACTTCGCCCGTGCGATGGCGGCGCGGGCGCCGTCATACAGCATCGTGATCAGCTTGTGCGGACTGGCGCTCATGGCGCCGGTCTGGACGCCTACCTGGGCGTAGGCGTTGATGGCTTGGCGGGCGAACATGGATTGGCTCCCGGGGCGGTTACTTGTTCGAATTGCTCAGCGCGGAGAACTGCTGCGTCAGGTAGCTGCTGGTGCGGTTCATCTGGCTGACCAGCAGGTCGAGCTGGGTGAACTGGGCCTTGTAGCGGTCCATGGTGGCGGTAATGCGGTCCTGCGTGCTGTTGTAGTTCTTTTCCAGGTCTTTCAACGTCTGCGTGATGCCGTCCTGGGCATTCTTGAGCGTACCATTGGTCTGGGTCAGCCCGTCGACATAGTCGCTCACCCGCTTGCCGATGCCACCGGTGTCCGTCGTGCTCGAGAACATGGCGGTGACACCGCCCAGGTTGGTGTTGAGCGCCTTGGTCAGCTTGGTGTCGTCGAGGGACATGGTGCCTTCCTTGGCATCGAACTTGATGCCGATGTCCGCCAGCGTGATAGTGCCGCCGTTGCCGTTCGGCATGGTGCCGCCAAGCATCGAGCGCAGGCGCTGCTGGATCGAGCGCAGCGTGCTGTCGCCGGTCAGCGCGGCAGACGTTTTTGCTGTCGTGTCGAACGCCGTCAGCGTCTGGGCCGTGCTCTGGATGTTGTTGTACGCCGTGACGAATGCCTGGATTGACGACTTGATGGAATCGTTGTCACGCGTGATCGTCAGTGACGTGGTGCCGGTCTTGGTCAGGCTCATCGTCACGCCCTGCGCGGCGTCGACCACGGTATTGCTCTGGCTCACGACGTCGATGCCGTTGATCTTCAGCGTGGCATTGGCCGGCGGTACCTTTTGCTCCATGGCGTTGCTGGTGGCCGTCGGGGCAGGATCAAAGGCAACCAGGTTGTTCAACTCGGTGGTTGCCGACGATACGCGCATGGTGGCCTGCGTACCGGTCTTGTCCGAAGTCAGGACCAGGCGGTAAGGCGTGCTGCTGCCGTCGTTGACGATGCTTGCCGTGACGCCGATGCCGGCTTTGTTGATGGCATCTCGGATATCGGCCAATGAGGCGTTGGCGGCAATGGTGACCTTCTTCGTGCTCGTCGGCGTGGCCGTTGCGTCGGTGGCCAGCGCCTCGCCGAAATCGAACACGATATCGCCGCCACTGCCTGCAATCGCAGTCTTCTGGTCCGCAACCCCGCCGCTGACCAGCGATTGGGCCGTCGCAAGCGTGCCGACGGTGATGCTGTAGTTGCCGGGCACTGCATTGGACGCCGTAGACACTGATATGACGTCGGTCGAACCCACGGTCGCCTTGACGGCGGCAAAAGTGGTCGCGTCGGCGAGCTTCTTGGCGGCGGCCTGGTAGGCGCTTACCACGCTTTGCACCTGGCCGAAGGCTGACAGCTTGGCCTGGTAGCTCTTGGCCTGCGCGTTGATGGCATCGAGAGGAGCCTGCTCGGCAGTTTGCAACTGGGAAAGCAGGGTGTTCAGGTCCAGATTGGAGCCAACGCCGAGGGAGGAGATCGATGCCATTTTTTTGTTACCTCTTCTTCAACTGATGTTGCTTTGCGTGGTGGCCGCGCTTACACGGCCTGGCTGACGAACAGCCCTTGCAGCTTGTCCATGGCGCGCGCAATCCGCAGGACTTCCACGGTGGGCATCTGCCGGATCAGTTCGCCAGTTTCCTTGTCGACTACCTTGGTGATGACGCGGTGAGTGATGTCGTCAATTTCGAAGCGAAGACTGATTGACGTGGACTTCAGCACGTCTACCAATTCCCCAACTGCCGCTGACGTCTCGGCGGGTACGCCGGAAACTTTCGTACGCTCGGCATCGGGCTTGCGGGCACCACCGCGCGTCTGGGTGTCTGCCGCAACCGGTGTGGCAATGGCGCCTGTGGGCACTTCGGATGGCAGTCGCACTGCGATCGGGGTCACTGTCGGGGAAGACGCCATGGTTTGCTCCGTCCGGTTTGGCGTGGTTCAACGTCGGAAACGCTTTGCAGGCAGTGGTCTGCCTGCAAAGCGCTCCCGGCAAAAAAGGCCAGGCCTTGCGGCCCAGCCTTTTTTGCCAGCGCAGTTGCGATTAACGCAGCAGCGACAGCACGCCTTGGGTGGTCTGGTTGGCTTGCGCCAGAACCGACGTACCAGCTTGTTGCAGGATGTTCGCGCGGGTCATGTTCGACACTTCCGTTGCGTAGTCAGCATCCTGGATGCGCGAACGCGAGGACGACAGGTTGGTCACGGTCGTGCCCAGGTTGGCGATGGCCGAGTCGAAGCGGTTTTGCACGGCACCCAGCGAGCTGCGCAGGTCATCAACCGTCTTCAGTGCGGCGTCGATCTTGGCCAGCGGCGAAGCGGTAGCAGCGCCAGTAAACTCTGCATTGGCGGCAGTAGCACCGTTGGCGCTCAGGTTGATCGTCGTCGCAGTCTGGTTGTCGTTCAGCGTGCCGGCCGCGCCGCCATCCGCCAGTGCAGAACCTGCAACCGCGTAGTTTTTGTTCTGGATGGTGATGTAGCCAGTAGCGGTACCACCGGCGTTTGCACCAACCTTGACGAGCATACCCGTTACGGCGGAACCAGCCGAATTGCCGTTGGCTGCATCTGCGACGGTGATGTCAACGGTGTTTAGCTTAACAGCGCCCGTGGTCTGATCGACGGATGCAGCATAGTAGTCGTTGCCGCTCTGGACGACGTAGTCGCCAGTTCCAGTAACATTGCGCAGCGACAGCGATCCGGCGTTGACGCCCAGCGAGGTGGCAGCGGCCGACAGGTCCACATTGACGGCAGCCGCGGCGCCGCCGGCAGCAACGGTGGTAATCGGGTTGCTGACGCTCAGGCTATTATTGGCGACAGTGAAGCCATTCAGGCCCAGGGTGGAGGAGTCGATCTGCTTGAGGTCGATCGAAATGGTTTCGCCGTCGTTAGCGCCGACTTGAATCGACAGTGGCTTGGCGCTGCTCGACAGAACCTTCACACCATTGAAATCGGTCTGTTGCGAAGTACGGTCGATTTCAGCCAGGCGCTGGGTGATTTCGTCTTGAATCGACTTCAGGTCCGACGACGAGTTCGAGCCGTTGGCAGCCTGCACACTCAGTTCACGGATACGCTGCAGGTTGTTGTTTACTTCAGTCAGCGCGCCCTCGGTCGTCTGCGCCAGCGAGATGCCGTCGTTGGCGTTGCGCTGGGCTTGGGTCAGGCCGCGGATGTTGGCGGTGAAGCGGTTCGCAATGGCTTGGCCAGCAGCGTCATCCTTGGCGCTGTTGATGCGCAGGCCCGACGACAGGCGTTGGATCGCGGTGTTCAGCTGCGATTGCGAAGCGGTCAGGTTGTTCTGAGTCATCAGAGACAACGAATTGGTATTAATGACTTGCGCCATTTACGACTCCTGTATGCAAAGTTTTTTGGCATTCCGGCTGCTAGCCGTAACGTCGGCAGCCTGCTTTGCAGGGCGTAGAGTGCCTCCGTTGCTTGGGTTATCGACACGTGTCCGGAAAGGTTTAGAGTGATCTTTTCGGTGGATCGCAACAGAGGGGCGACTGCGGTCTGGGGCGCCCTGGGTCGCCGCGCGGGGTAACGGTGCGCTTTATCGCCGCCGGCGCTTGCGCGGCATATAGATAGGCACGAACCCCGGCGCCGTATCGGCTTCGGGCGCAGGCAGGGCTTCGCCCCCGGCGCCGGCCGGTGTGATCATGGCAATGGCGTGCTTGTATACGACAAGCGGCTTGCTGTCGTGCACGTCCTTCGCGAGCATCAGCAAATAGTCGTCCAGGGCGATCACCACGCCTTGCAGCCGGGTGCCATTGCACAGATAGACGACGACCGGAGCGCGGCTGACAGCATGGGGCGCAAGTTGCTGGTGCTGCAGCTTCCGGCTGTTTCGCGGGGGCCTGGTTTCCTTCTTCACAACGACTCCGGAAGAGCCCGCATGGGTTCTGGCGGCTGATGGCGGTCCGCCGACTACTAGTACTGTTAACTAGTATGGTCCTGTCAGCGCGATGGGCGAAACATTCGCTCCCGGTACCGGCAACAGGCGCAGGCCCCGTGTGCGCCGCGGCGTGCGCCGGATCCGGACGTGGGTCCTTGTCTTTCACGCGCTTGCCGGCGACCGGTGCGGCCAAGTGAGAAGGGGAATACTTCAGGGACGAGAGTAACAAATTTTTACAAACACCGACGGATCGATTCCTCGTCAATGAGCTAGAGGTTTTGCTCTAGATAATTGGTTGCATTTTCTAACTCGTTTGAGTTAGAGGTCTGTCGACCGAGGCCGACAGACCGGCCGAAGACTTCCTGAAATGCTTACAAACTGGCAATTTGCACATAAGTGTGCACTGACATAGGATGATCCCGAAACTCCGGACCCAGGCCGAACGGCGCCGAAAAGTGGCTTTCTATGCGCATTCAATTGGGGCCTTCACTGATAGAAGCGGGATTTACACCTCATGTAAGCACGTTTATATTCATACCAGAGCTAACTGGCTCTGAAGCAGTCCTGGAAAGCCTACGAGCACCCCGCGCGTGGGCTTCTTTTTTTGGGGCCCACATCGAACTGGCTACGCCTCTCGGTGCACCGCGGCTGTGTGACCGTCGGGATGCCTGGCAGGATTAAAAGGCACAGTCCAAGGCGCCCATCGGACGAAATGCGGGCACTTTCCCCCTCAATTCCAAATTCCCTTCAAGAAGTGTTCGGTCATCGCCGATAGGCAGCCGTGCGGCGGTTGTCAGCGGCAACGATCCCGTGCGCGCACACGACAAGAAGATTGATCACGGAATGTCCGGAGGGAGTGAGATGGCCTGGTTGAGAAACCTTGGCATAGGGACCCGCCTGTCCCTGGCCTTTACGCTGGTGGTGCTGCTGCTGGTCGGTGTCGCGGTATATGGCGTGGCCTCGCTGGCGGGCATGAATGCCTCCATGCACCTGACCGTGGAGGGGCGCCTGCTCAAGGTGATCGACCTGGGCCACGTCAAGGAAAATGCGCTGGAAATCGGCGTGATGGTGCGCGATGCCGCCCTGACCGAAGATTCCGCGCTGGTCCAGCGGAATACGCAGCGTATCGACGGCATGCGCAAGGAGATGGGCGGCACGCTCGATGCGCTGGGCAAGCTGATCGCGGCTTCCGGCCGTGCCGACCTGCAGAAGACCTTTTCCGATCTAGTCACCGCGCGCGAAGGGTATAACGGTCAGCTGGACATGGTGCTGCGCCAGTTGGGCTCGGGCGAGTTCGCCGGAGCGCGCGCGGCGCTGGTGGCGACCCTGCCCGCGGCGCAAGGCCCCTATTTCGGGAAGCTCGACGAGATCATGGCCGGCGGCCGCAACCTGTCCCTGGCCGCGGTCAAGCAGGCCGACGAAGGTTTCGCCTGGGCCCGCAACGTGCTGCTGGGCCTGACGGCGCTGGCGGTGCTGCTTGCCGTGGTGATGGGAACGGCCATCACGCGGTCGATCACCGGCCCCGCGCGCGAAGCGCTGGAGGCCGCCGAGGCGCTGGCCACCGGCAACCTGCGCCACGCGTTCCACGTGCGCAGCCGCGATGAAATGGGCCGCATGCTGGCGGCGCTCGAACGTGCCTTCCGCCACCTCGCGGCACTGGTGCATGGCATCCAGCAGGCGTCCGGCTCGATTGACGGCGCCACGCGCGAGATCGCCCGCGGCAACACCGACCTGTCCCAGCGCACGGAACAGCAGGCGGCTTCGCTGGAACAGACCGCAGCCTCGATGGAGCAGCTGACTTCCACGGTCCGCCAGAACGCCGACAACGCCAGGCAGGCCAACCAGCTCGCGGTCAATGCGTCGGATGTGGCCAGCGAAGGCGGGCGCGTCGTGCGCGACGTGGTGCAGACCATGGACAGCATTTCCAAATCGTCCACGCAGGTGGCGGAGATCACTGGCGTCATCGAGAGCATCGCGTTCCAGACCAATATCCTGGCGCTCAATGCCGCGGTGGAAGCGGCGCGCGCCGGGGAGCAGGGCCGCGGCTTCGCGGTGGTGGCCTCCGAAGTCCGTAACCTCGCCCAGCGCTCGTCGGCCGCGGCCAAGGAGATCGCCGAGCTGATCGGCGGCTCGGTGCGGCAGGTGCAGGACGGTGCACGCCAGGCCGAGCAGGCCGGCAAGACCATGGACGACATCGTCGGCGCGGTGCGCCGCGTGACGGACATCATGGGCGAGATTTCCGCGGCCAGCTCGGAGCAGACTTCGGGCATCGAGCAGGTCAGCCTGGCCGTCACGCAGATGGAAAGCATGACCCAGCAGAATGCCGCGCTGGTGGAGCAGGCCGCCGCCGCCGCGGAGAGCCTGATGCAGCAGGCCGGCGGCCTGGTGAGCGAGGTGGGCCGGTTCGACGTCGCCCAGAACTCTGCCGCGGGCCATGCGTCGGCCGCCGCCACGCCGGCCCGGCAGCTGGAACCCGCGCCGGCGCCGCCGCAGCCGGCACCGGCAGCACGTGCCGTACCGGCACGCAGCACCCGTGCGCCAGCCGTGCCGGCGGCGGTGCGTCCGCCAGTGCAGCGCAAGGCGACGCCACAGCCGGTGCTGGCCAGGCGCGCACCTGCGCAGCCGGCAACACAGCGCCAGCCTGTCGCACGTCAGCGCCAGGAACCGGTGCTCAAGTCCGGGGCGCGCCGGGTTGCGGCGCCCAGCCAGCCGGCCATGGCCGATAGCGGCGACTGGGAAACCTTCTGACCCGGCTGCGCCGGGCGCCGGGCATCTGCGGGGCAGCGCCGGCGCCAATGTCGCAAAACGCCTACAATAACCGGTCTTCCTGATCTTCGAAGCAAGAGCAGGCCGGTCCACCTGGCGCAAGCGGCGCCCCGCGCGGCCGCCATGCCTGCCGCCGCTGGTGCCGATGACCGCAGTTCCCTCCGAGCCGCCCCGCGCGGCAAATGCCCCGCCTCTTTCCTCGTCGGCCGCAGCGACTCAGCCGCCGGTGATGCAGATCCTGTTCGGCCTGATGCTCGCCATCCTGCTGGGCGCGCTCGAACAGTCGATCGTTGCCGTGGTGCTGCCCGAGATCGCCGTGCAGCTGCGCGGCTTCGAGGACATGGCCTGGGTCATCTCCGCTTACCTCGTGGCCTCGACCGTGGCCACGCCGATCTACGGCAAGCTCTCGGACGTGCTGGGCCGGCGCTCGGTCCTGTCCTTCGCGATCGTGCTGTTCCTGCTGGCCTCGGTGGTCTGCGCGCTGGCCCAGACCATGCCGCAGCTGATTGTTGCGCGGATCCTGCAGGGCCTGGGGGGCGGAGGGCTGATTTCGGTGTCGCAGGCCGCCATTGCCGACGTGGTGCCGCTGCGCGAGCGCGGGCGCTACCAGGGCTACGTGAGCGGCGTGTGGGCGGTAGCCAGCATGGCCGGGCCCGTGATCGGCGGCTACCTCGCGCATTACCTGTCCTGGCGCTGGATCTTCTGGATCAACCTTCCGCTTGCCCTGCTGGCGCTGGTCGTGGTGCGGCGCGCGCTGCGCTTCCTGCCGGCCGGTGGCCGGCGCCATCGCATCGATTACCTCGGCGCGCTGCTGTTCGGTGGCGGGCTCAGTGGCGTGCTGGTGTTCCTCACACGGTTGGGGCAGGGCCAGTCGCCGCTGCGCACCGATTCACTTGCCCTGCTGGTCGCCGGGGTGGCCGCGCTGGCGCTGTTCCTCTGGCAGGAGCGGCACGCGGCCGACCCGGTGATTCCGCTCGCCATGCTGCGCGTGCCGACCGTGGCCATCTGCTGTGCCACGCTGTTCATCTGCTTTTTCCAGCTGATCGCGATGTCGGTGCTGCTGCCGCTGCGCTTCCAGGTCGTGGGCGGCGCGCAGGCGGATGCTGCCGCGCTGCGGCTGGTGCCGCTTACGCTGGCGATTCCGTTCGGCGCGTTCGCGGCGGGGCGGCTGATGTCCTGGACCGGCCGCTACAAGCCGCTGCAGATGGCGGGTGCCTGCGTGGCGCCGCTGGCCATCGTGGCGCTGGCCTTTGTCGACCCGGTTGCGGTATGGCTGAGCGCGCTGGTGATGGTGGCCCTCGGGTTCGCCATCGGCCTGCAGTTGCCGAGTGGCCTGGTTGCCACGCAGAACGCCGTACCGCCGCAGCAGGTGGGGATTGCCACGGCGCTGACGTCGTTTTCGCGCATGCTCGGCGGGGCGGTGGGCGTGGCGGTGCTGACCACGCTGCTGATTGCACTGTTGCGCCACGGCGGCATGACGGTGACGGACTTGTCCGGCGGCGAAGACGTGCTCATGAGCATGTTCCACCAGGCGCTGGCGGCCGACACGCCGCCGGCAGAGGCGGCAGCGGTGCGCGCAGCCGCCGAGCGCGCGTTCCGGCTGCTGTTCCTGCTGAGCGCGGCCGTGTCGCTGCTCTCGCCATTCCTGGTCGTGCGCCTGCGCGAAGCCACGCTGCGCGGCAGCCCTGCCGCGGCCTCGGCGGCGGCCGAGTAGCCTGACGCCGGCTCAGGCGCCGCGCGCCACCCGCCGCCGCGCGCGCGCGGCCAGTCCCGCACCGAGCGCCCAGCGCAGTGTCGGCGCCAGCACGCGCATTCCAGCCAGCGACGCGGGGCGTCGGATCGACGGGCGATCCAGGTTCAGCATCTGGCGCGCCCAGTCGGGCAGCAGCGCAATGCCCGCGTAGGCCATCACGCGCACCGCCGGGACCAGCATCGGGTTGGCGACGGGTAATTTCATCACGAGCCGCGCTACCTCGCGCGTGCGCGCGCTGGCTTCGAGCTGCGGGCGCATGGCTTCCAGATAGGCCGCCACCGCCGCGCGCGAGCGCGGGACGGCGGTGGCGCCGAGCCGTTCGGCAATCTGCGCAACCTCGTCGTAGTAGCGGTCCTGCTCGGCCTCGCTCAGTGGTCCCACATAGCGCAGGTAGCCGGCCAGGAAGCTGGAGACTTCCGCCACGTGCACCCATGTCAGCAATGCCGGGTCGTCGGCGGCGTAGGGCCTGCCGTCCGGCGCGCTGCCGCTGACGTGCGCGTGGATGCGCCGCACGCGGTCGATCAGTGCCAGGGCGTCCGCGCGGCTGCCATAGGTCGTACCCGCGATGAACTGCGCGGTGCGCCCCAGCCGGCCCTGCATATCGGCGCGAAAGGTCGAATGGTCCCAGACGCCGGCCAGCGCCAGCGGGTGCAGCGTCTGCATCAGCAGGGCGCTGACGCCGCCGGCGAGCATGGCCGGGAAATCGGCATGTACGCGCCAGCAGATCGCGTCGGGGCCAAATAGCCCGGGGTCGCCGGGCGGGTTGTCGTAGTCGAGCGTCAGGCCTGAGTTGCTGCGCGTGAGTGCGCGTACCTGCGCCCCGGCCGTGGTGCGCAGGCGGCTGGAAATGCGGTCGAGATACTGGCCCTGGCGGCGACCCGCCGCCGGATCGGTGGAAGTTGGCAAAGGTGGCTGGATGCGTTGCGAGTCACGGTCAGAATACACGGGAAGACGCGAACGTGTAGGTCCCACCGCGCAATCGCCGTGGCCGGTGCAGGTACAAAAGAACAAAAAGAGCCGGAATCCCGAAGAACTCCGGCTCATTCAATTCCCGGCTTCTGGCAACACCGCATGTTGCTGCCCGCCCGGAGAAACATGGCGTTGGCACCGGATCGGCGCCCATCAGCCATCACGGCTGGCGTTGACCGCCCGAGCCTCCCTGTCCCTGCTGATGGCCCTGCTGCGAGCCCTTGCCGCTTTCCTGCTGCTGCTGGCCGCTACCCTTGTCCTGATTACCCATTTGTCCGCCGCCAGAGCGTTGGCCCTGGTTGGAACCCTGCTGGCCGCTGCGTTGGCCGCTTTGCGACTGCTCCTGCTGCCGCTGGCCCTGTTGACCCTGTTGGCCCTGCTGCGATTGCCCCGGCTGCTGTTGCTGCTGTCCCATTGCTGTCTCCATAACGCGGCGAACTGCCGCGTGAAGCTTTGCCGCAAGCCGCATGCCAGGCCCGGCGACGCCGCTGGTGGCGGGATTCCGCTGGATGGCGGCGACGGCTTGCCTCCGGATTTACAAAGCGCTGCTCTGATTTACACAGCCACGGGCCGGTTGCGCAGCCGGCACCGCGCCAGGCGCCGGCCGGCTTTCCGGAACCCGCAGGTACGGCGTTTGCAGAGAGGAACCTTGAGGACTGCTCCACGCCATGTCGCGAAAGCAGCGCACGCGCTGGGGTGGCAGTTCCGGTCACCTTGCAAGGAGAGAACCATGCAAACCAGCCGACCTACCGCTCCGATGCTGCGCCAGGCCTGCCTGGCGGCTGCACTGGCGGCCGTCGCGGGCAGCGCTTTCGCGCTTGATTCTGGCGGTTTCCTGCGCGCGGCCGTCGACACGGCCGCGCCGCCGCCGGCCAATTCCGCGCCGGGCATGCCGGGAAGGGCAGAAATCGACCGCGACACGGCGCCGCCGGCCCGCCATGACATGGGCGCCGACAAGGCCAAGCAAGCCGTGACGGACAGCGCTATCACCACCAAGATCAAGACCAGGCTGCTGACGGCCAAGGACCTGAAATCCACGGGCATCCACGTCAAGACCAAGGATGGCACGGTCAATGTGAGCGGCACTGTGCCGAGCAAGGAACAGCACGACATGGCGTTGGAGACGATCCGCGGCGTCGAGGGGGTAACGTCGGTCAACGACAGCCTGAAGGTGTCGTCGCGCTGACTGCGCCGATCAATGACTGGCGCCCGGTCGGGCGCCAGTAGCCACTACGGAGCCGAGCCAGTGGCGCAGGCTATGTGTGCTTCTATGCGTGCTTGCGTCGCGCGGGGCTCCGCGTAGTGGAGGATGACTTGCCCGCGGCGGCGTGGGTAGGCCGCTTAGCGGACGCGCGGCTGCCGGCCGCATGCCTGGCAGCGCCTGCATGCTTCTTCGCCGCGGTGCCCCGCGTGGTCTTGCGCGGCGCCTTCGTTTCCGCTGGCTCGCTTCTGGCGGTCTCTCGCTTGCCGTGGTGATCCAGGCTCTTCTTGAGCAGCGCCACCATGTCGATGACCTTCGCACCCTGGCGCGGCGCTTCCGCTTCTTCGGCGGCTGGCGTGAGCTGATGGGTGTGACCCGTTTCGATCTTTTCCTCGATGCGCGCCATGAGGTCGTCGCGATAGGTATCGCGGTACCGCTCAGGCGACCACGCCTCGCTCATGTCCTCGACCAGCTTGACGGCCATGCCGATTTCGCGCGCGTGCGCGCCGCTGGCCTTGGCGCGGGATGCTTTCGGCAGCTTGAGGTGCGGGATCGGCAGCACTTCGTCGGCGAAGCGCAGGGTGTTCAGCACCAGTGCATCGTCCTCGACGAGCATGGCGGCCAGGTGCTGCCGGTTGCGCAGCACGACCAGCGCGAGTGCTGCGCGCCCGGTGCGGCGCATGGTTTCCAGCAGCAGCGCATAGCCGCGTTCGCCGCGCTTGTCGGGTTCCAGGTAATAGGGCGTGTCGAAGTAGTAAGGAGGAATCTCGCCGGTGGGCACGAAGCTCACGATATCCACGGTTTGCGTGGCTTCGACATTGGCTTGCCGGAAGTCCTCGTCGCTCAGCACGACATACTCGCCCTTCTCGTACTGATAGCCCTTGACGATGTGCGCCTTGTCGACCGGCTTGCCTGTGCTTTTGTTGATGCGCTGGTAGCCGACCGGTGCCATGTCGCGCACGTCGAGCAGGTCGAGGTCAAGCGACTGGCTGCGCGATGCGGGTCGGAGCACGACCGGGATATTCACCAGGCCGAAGCTGATCGCGCCCTTCCAGATGATGCGTGACACGATAGGTCTCCCTGGCTCAAGCTCAAGCGCCCGCGCGTTGCGGCGGCGGGGGCGGAAGGTCGCCCGGTGGCGGGTCGATGACGGGTTCGGGCGGCCCCGGCGGCGGTTCCGGCGGCGGGACTTCCGGCTTGCGCGAAGGGATGTCGGGATCTGGGGTGGTATGCATGGTCCGGGACTCCAGGTAGTGGCTGATTGGTGCGGCGGCCGCGTCAGCCGCCGGGCTCCTCGAACAACCGGGTCAGGGCGTCCAGGCTGGCCGGCTTGACCAGATGGCGGTCGAAGCCCGCTTCCAGCGCGCGGCGGCGGTCCTCCGGCCGGCCGTAGCCGGTCAGCGCCACCAGCGTGGCGCCGCGCATCTCAGGCAAGGCTCGCAGCCGCCGGGCGGTCTCGTAGCCGTCCATGGCGGGCATGCCCAGGTCAAGCAACACCACATCGGGTTTGACTTGCGGCGCGCGCGCGACGGCGCTCTCTCCGTCCGCCGCCGTGACCACGGTGTGTCCCAGCGTGCGCAGGGCCATGCTCATCGCTTCCAGGGCGTCGGTGTTGTCGTCCACCACCATGATCACGCGCGGCGGACCGGATGGCCGCGGCGTCATGGTGTCCGCCGGATGCCAGTTCTGCCATGGCTCGACGGGGAGCTCGACGATGAACGTGCTGCCTTCGCCAGGGCCCGGGCTCTCGGCCCGGACACTGCCGCCGTGCAGCCGCACGAGTTGCTGCACCAGCGTCAGGCCGATGCCAGGGCCTTCCAGCACGGCAGGATGCGTGCCAGCGGTATCCGATGCGCCGCCGGCACCGTTCTCTGTACCGGGCTCACCGGACTCCATCGGTGCCAGCGGATCGAACAGCAAGCGCTGCAAGGGTCCGGTCAGGCCCATGCCGTTGTCGTGGATGCGCACGGCGACGCGTCCGTCGACGGTTGTCGCGCCGATGCTGATCTGGCCGCCGGCCGGCGTGTAGGCAGCGGCGTTATGCAGCAGGTTGCTGAAGATCTGGGTGAGCCGGACCATGTCGCCGCGTACTGGCAACGGCTGTTCGGGCAACGCCAGGCGCAGCGTGTGCCGCTGCGCTTCCAGGACCGGCCGGACGGATTCGACCGCGGTGTTGAGCGCGCCGCGCAACTCGACCAGGTCCTGCCGCAGCGTAATCGTTCCCTGATTGAAGCGGGCGATGTCGAGCAGATCGTCCACCAGTTGTGCCAGGTGCCTGAGCTGACGGCCGATCACGTCGCGCGCGCGGAACATGTCCGCGGGCGTGGGGGCGGGTTGCTCCAGCAGGTCCACGGCGCTGCGCATCGGGGCCAGGGGGTTGCGCAGTTCGTGCGCGAGCATTGCGAGGAACTGTTCCTTGCGGTGCTCTTCGCCCCGCAACGTGCGCCGCGCGCGATTCTGGGTGGTCACGTCCTGGCAGGTGCCGGCCACGCGCAGGGCCGAAGTACCGGCCCGATGCAACGGGAAGGCGCGCGCGCGAATCTCGCGGATGCCGCCGTCGGCATGCATGAGCTGGAATTCGATATCGAGCCTGCCGTCGCCGAGCATGGCGGTAAAGGCGCTCGCCACGCGCGCCCGATCCGACGGGATCACGCGGTCAAGGCAACGTTGCGGGGCTTCGAGCAAGCTTTCAGGCGACTGGCCGCACAGTTCCGCCAGGCGCGGACTGACGAAAAGCAGGCGACGCTCGCGCGCGTCCAGCAGCCACACCACGTCGACCAGCGATTCCGCGAGCTGGCGGAACATGTCCTCGTTATCGTGCAGAGCTTGGCTGGTGCGGTGATAGGCATCTTCCGCCTGGCACAGGCGCAACAGGGAGTGGATGCTTGCGACCAGTTCCTCGGGCTCCGACGGCTCGGCGATGAAGCTGTCAGCACCGCACTCGAGCGCCTGCACGCGCTGCACGGAACTGGCCAGTGCGGGTGAGGTCAGCAGGACCGGCGTGCGCGCCAGGATGGGATCGGTCTTGAGCCGCCTGCAGACTTCAAAGCCGCTGATATCGGGCAGCTCCAGTGCCAGCAATACGAGCGCGGGCGCATGCTGGCGCACCAGCGACAGCGCAGCCTGGCCGGTAGACGCTTCGATCACCGAAAAGCCAGCCCGTTGCAGGATGCTGCTCTTGACGTAGCGCGCTCCCTCGCGATCCTCGACGTTCAGAAGGAGCGGGCCATTGCGGGAGGCGTTCGTGTTCATGGCCGCCAGCCTTCGCATCGGGGCCATGCGACGCTCAAGACGCTAAAGACTGCAAAAACTGCCTGGTGCAGCCGCGCGGGTTTTGTACGAATTACATGCCTGGCTATGCTCACGGTGCGTTCCCCCTTCTGTGACTGAGCGGACGGTCGATCCCTTATCGGTGGGACCACAGGGTGGGATGCGCAAAAGGCGTGCCGACGGCAGGCCTCTGCTAGTGCCGTGCCACTTCGCCGCTATGTGCCTCGGCGCTCGGAGAAGTGCCGCCGTGCGGGCCCGCGGACTGCGGCGCTTCCGTGGCCTTTTGCGGAACCTGGCCCGCGTCGGGGGCTGCCGGGGCAGTGCCGGCTCCCTTCCTGCCAAACTCCGCGGCGATCCGGTCTTGCGCCTGGGCCAGGCGTTCGGCCTGGTGCTTTGCCTCTTCGGCTTCCCTGGCCTTGCGCGCGTCGGCGGCTTGTTGCTGCTCCGGCGTGGGTGCCGGCAGGCGCGCACCTGCCGGCAGGGCCACGGCCATCAGCATCGCCGCGACCAGCGCGCGCCGTGGAGGACGTGGCAGCGCCTGGCGTACGTGGCGCATATAGCGGATGAAGGACCGGGTCATGGCTTGCTCCTTCCGGCGCGCGCCAGCCGGGCGGCTGCACGCGTAAGGGTCTGGCGCGTACCGGCATAGGCGTCCCACGGATCGTGACGCGCGATCTCGTCCAGCCGTGGCGCCACATTGGCCACGGTCCACTGGTCGGAGCCCTTGAGGCCGTCAAGCTCGTCCCAGGCGAGCGGCACCGACACGCCCAGGCAGCTGCGCGCACGTGCGGAGAACGCCGCCACCGTGGTGGCGCCTACCCCATTGCGCAGGTAGTCGATGAAAATCTTGCCAACGCGGTTGCTGGCGCCGCTTTTCGCGACGAAGCGCCTGGGGATCGTGGCGGCCATGTGGAGCACCACGTCGCGGGCAAAGTCCTTGACCTCGTCCCAGCCCGCGCGTGGCGTCAGCGGCACCACTACGTGCAGGCCCTTGCCGCCGCTGGTTTTCACGAAGCTACCGAGCCCCAGTTCATCGAGCCACGCCTTCATCAGCGCCGCGGCTTCGCGCATATGGGGCCACGGCACGCCTTCACCGGGATCCAGGTCGAAGACGATGCGGTTGGGCCGGTCGATGCTGTGCTTGCTGGCGTTCCAGGTGTGGAACTCCACGACATTGAGCTGGGCCGCCGCCACCAGCGCGTGCTCCGAGACGATCTCCAGCAGCGCCGGATGATCCGGCCACAAGCTGGGATCGAGCACGTTGACGCCATCCACCCTGAGCGTGTCGCCATGCCGCTGGAAGAACTGCTGGCCGGCCACGCCGTCAGGCGCACGCACCATGGCGATCGGGCGGCCGCGCAGGTGCGGCAGCATCAGCGGTGCCACGCGCTCGTAGTAGCTCACCAAATCGCCTTTGGTGAGGCCGCTGGCCGTGTCGATGACGCGTTCGGCGTGACTGATGGCAACCTTGCCCTGTGCCGCGGTGGGTTTGCCTTTGCGCGCGGCACCGGTCTCGCGCTTGCCGCCGGCCGGCGCAGCGGGCAGTTCCACGGACACCGCGCTGGCGGGCTTGTCGCTGCGCAGGCCATGGAAGACCGCATGCCGCACGCGCCCGTCGCGCGTCCAGGAACCGAACGATACTTCCGCCACCAGCCGGGGCCGCACCCACAGCCCTTTGGCTGACCCTGGCAGCGTGTCGAAAGGCGCCTTGTCGGTGCGCAGCGCATCGAGCTGTGCGCGCAGTTTCGCGAGCGTGCGGGTATCGAACCCCGTGCCCACATTGCCGGCGTAGCGCAGGCGGCCGGCGCTGTCATGCACGCCGAGCATCAGCGCGCCAAGGCCGGCGCGGCTGCCCTTCGGTTCGGTGTAGCCACCGATCACGAACTCCTGCCGCTGGGTGCACTTGAGCTTGATCCAGGTATTGCTGCGCGTGCTGACATACGGCGCATCTGCGCGCTTGCCGATCACGCCTTCGAGCTTCATGCGGCACGCGGCTTCCAGCATCTCGTCCGGCGCGGCCTCGAAGTCTTCGCTGAAACGCAGGCGCGGCGCGGTGCTGGATTCGAACAGGTGCCGCAGCAGCGCGCGCCGCTCCGCCAGCGGCACCTTGCGCAGGTCGTGGCCGGCATAGAACGGCAGGTCGAACACGAAGTACTGGATCGATTCGACGTGCGCGGTCTCGAAGGCGTTCTGCAAGGCCTGGAAGTCGGTCTCCCCGTGCTTGCCGAGCACGACGATTTCTCCGTCGAGCCAGCCGTCGGGCAAGCCTAGCGAGCGCACTTCGCGCGCCAGCGTTTTCAGGCGCGAGGTCCAGTCGTGGCCCTGGCGCGTGAACAGGCGCACGTCGTCGCCGTCGATGCGGGCCAGCACGCGGTAGCCATCGAACTTGACTTCGTAGCGCCAGGCGCCGGCATCGGCGGGCACGCGTTCCACCAGCGTGGCAAGCTGCGGCGACAGGGCGAGCGGCAGCGCGGCGGCGACAGCGCGGCGCGGCAGGGCCCTGGCTGTGTCATGGTCCTTGCGCTTGCCGGTTGCCTCGGACTTCCCGCTCTTGCGCGCCGCCGCCGCCCGGGAAGTGCCGGCCAGCACGCTGTCCGGCAGGGCCTCGGTCACGTCGAGTTCGGATGCGGGCACGGCGGCATCGTCGCGCTCCTTGATCAGCAGCCACGCATCCTGTTCCTTCTGGCGGCTGCCATGCATGCGCACAAGGGTCCAGTGGCCGTGCAGCTTCTCCCCGCGTAGCTCGAACTTCAGCTTGCCGGCGCGATAGGCCGCATCGGCATCGCCATCCGGCACCCATACCCCGCGGTCCCACACGATCACCGTGCCCGCACCGTAATGGCCGGGCGGAATCACCCCTTCGAAACCCGCGTACTCGAGCGGGTGGTCCTCCACGTGCACGGCCATGCGCTTGTCGGCCGGGTCGAGGCTCGGGCCCTTGGGCACGGCCCAGCTCTTCAGGGTGCCGTCCAGCTCCAGCCTGAAGTCATAGTGCAGGCGGCGCGCGGCATGCTTCTGGATGACAAAGGACAAGGCGCGTGTGCGCCCGGTGCCGCGCCTGGATGTCAGGGCGCGCTCACGCACGCCGCCCGGTTCGGGCGTGGCGGCGAAGTCCCGCATCTGGCGGTACCGGCTCAGTCTGTCGGGACCGCGCTTGCGCGCGGGCGGGGCTTTGCCGCCGGCGGTGCGGGCATCTTCTGTGGCCTGGCGCGTGGTTTTTGCCATGGTGGACCGGTTTCCATGGGGGAAGGGAGGCGAACCTCGGTGGCTTCAGCTTAGGCACGGCCCAGGCCCGCCGAAATCGGCGCCAGTCCTACACCCGGGTCGGCCAATGCCGCGCGCGTGTGCTTCTTACCGGACGTTGTAAATCCGCGCGGGCGCTTGCGACGCGCTGAACGGGAAAACCGCGGCAGCGCCGCGGGAACGCTCCTTGCGGCTTCTGGCCCTGCATATCGGTCGAGCGTTGCCGGCAGTGCGTCCCCGGATGCCGGCGATTGTCATCACCGCGCCCGGGGCATCAGGATGCAAGCAGATGAAACTCTCTCTGAAAACGATCGGGTCGCAGGTCATCGTGCTGACCGGCGCTACCAGCGGCGTTGGCCTGGTCACGGCACGCAAGGCGGCGGCCATGGGCGCCCGCCTTGTGCTGGTGGCGCGCGGCGAAGAATCGCTGCACAAGCTGGCCGAGGAACTGCGCGAGAAAGGCACCGAGGTCATCACTGTCACCGCGGACGTGGGCCGGCATGAAGACGTAGCCAACGTGGCGCATGCCGCCATCGAGCGCTTTGGCGGCTTCGATACCTGGATCAACAATGCTGGCGTGACCATCTTTGGCCGCCATGCCGATGTGCCGCTCGAAGACCAGCGGCGCCTGTTCGACACCAACTACTGGGGCACCGTGCATGGCTCGCTGGCGGCGGCGGCGCATCTGCGCGAACGCGGAGGCGCCATCATCAATATCGGCAGCGAAGCGTCGGACGGGCCCTTGCCGCTGCAGAGCGCCTATGCGGCGTCGCAGCACGCGATCAAGGGCTTCACGGATTCGCTGCGGCTGGAACTGGAGCAGGAGATGGCGCCGATCAGCGTCACGCTGATCAAGCCGGCCGGGCTGGAAACCCCGCTGGCCGAGCATGCCAAGAACTTCCTCGACGTCGAGCCGCGCCTGCCGCCGCCGCTCTATGACCCGGCACTGGCGGCGGACGCCATCCTGTTTGCCGCCGAGAACCCGCGCCGCGACCTGTTCGTGGGCGGCGCCGCCAAGGCATTCTCGGCAGCCGCCTATCATGCGCCGCACGCGTTCGACCAGTTCATGCGCCGCTTCATGGGCCGTGCGCAGCAGACCCGCCACCCGGCGGGCCCGCTTGAGGACAACACGCTGTACGGTGGCGGCAACGGCCTGCAGGAGCGCACGGGCAACCGCGCCGCGTTGCAGTCATGCCCTTACACCACGACTGCGCGCCACCCGGTGCTGGCCACCGCACTGGTGGTCGGCGCGTCCGCGGCGGTGGCCGCTGTGATGCAGGTCCGGCGCGGCCGCCATGGCTAGCTTGCGTCCGGCGTCCGGCCCGGGCCGGCCATCAGCCGGCCCGGTACGCCTCCAGGCGGTTGTACAGCGTCTTGAGGCTGATGCCGAGCGCGCGCGCGGCCTGCCGCTTGTCGCCGTTGAAATGGGCGAGCGTGGCCATGATGATCTCGCGCTGCGTATCGGCGAGCGTGGTGCCGACACGCACGTTGACCACGCCGTCGACCGTACTCGGACGCTGCGGCTGGGTACCGAGGTTCGGGTTGCCGATTTCCACGACCGTGTCGGCCAGGATAAAGGCACGGTAGACCGCGTTCTTCAGTTCGCGCACATTGCCGGGCCAGTCGTAGCGCGTCAGCCGCTCCAGGGTCCCGGCCGAAAACATCTTGTCCGTGTGCTCCATCGCGTTGTACTGGGCCAGGAAGTGGCGGGCCAGCGGAACGATATCCTCCACGCGCTCGCGCAGCGGCGGAATATGCAACGGGAACACGGCAAGGCGGTACAGCAGGTCTTCCCGGAGCTGGCCCGCGCGGACCGCGTCGAGCGGGTCGCGGTTGGTCGCGGCAAGGATGCGCACGTCGCTGGCGATCAGGGTATCGCCGCCGACGCGATGAAAGGTGCAGCTTTCCAGTACGCGCAACAATTTGACCTGCATGGCCGGGGGCATTTCGGTGACCTCGTCCAGGAACAGTGTCCCGCCCTGGGCCTGCTCGAAGTAGCCCGCCTTCTGGTCGATGGCGCCGGTGAAACCGCCCTTTTCGTGGCCGAACAGCTCGGATTCGATCAGCGTGGGCTGGATGGCGCCGCAGTTGACCGCGACGAAGGGGCCGCTGGACCGGCTGCTGCGCGCATGCACCGCCCGCGCCACGACTTCCTTGCCGGTGCCGCTTTCCCCGATGGCAAGCATGGTCACATCCGTGGCGGCCACGCGCTCGATCTGCGCCAGCAGGCTGCGCATGGCGGGCGCGGTGCTCGGGAAACCTGGGGCGGAATGGCGCGGCCCCGCAGGCCTTCCGCTTGCGGAGCGGCGCCGCGTCGGGATGGACTGGCGGTGGTCGACACGTTGGCATGGGTCCAGGAGCGCGGGACGTTCCTATGCTAGCCCGATAGGCAGGGCCCTGCCAGACGTCGGGCGCAGCACGCGGAAACATCCGACAGCCGTGTCAGAGAGACACTGGCAACAATCGGTCTCCGGGATGTTTAGACTCCGGGTACGCACCTTGCGTTGCGCTCGCGTGTCCGCGATGCGAACGTTTGTGTTGCGTCGCAGCAGGCGGGCATGCCGCGTTTGCCAACCGGCCCAACCGGCCCACCGCTGTTCCCCGGCAAACTTCCCGGCCGTCGGGCCGCGCCATCCATGCCTCATATCCTGATTGTCGACGACGACGAAAACGCCTGCGCCGCGCTGGCCGAAATCGTGGCACTGGAAGGGTTCACAGCCGCTACCGCGGGCAGCCTGCGCGAAGCGCGGCTGCAGATCGGCTGGCGCATGCCCGACGTGATCCTGGCGGACCTGCGCCTGCCCGATGGCAGCGGCATGGAATTGTTTGCCGAGGTGGCGTCGGCCGGCGTCGAAGTCATCCTCACCACGGGGTATGCCAGCGTGGACAGCGCGGTGGAAGCCTTGCGCTCGGGTGCGACCGATTACCTGGTCAAGCCCATCAACGTGGCACGCTTGCAGATCGTGCTCAAGCGCCTGGCCAATACCGGCGCGCTGCGCGCGGAAATCCATTCGCTGCGCGGCGAATTGCGGCGCTACGGCCGCTTCGGGCGCTTGCTGGGCAGCTCCGATGTCATGCAGGCGGTCTATGACCAGCTCGCGCGCGTGGCCCCGACCGAGGCCACCGTACTGCTGATCGGCGAAAGCGGCACCGGCAAGGAACTGGCCATGCTGACCGTGCATGAACTGTCTGCGCGGCGGCGCCAGCCCTTCCTGGCGGTGAACTGCGGCGCGATCTCGCCGACCCTGATCGAGACCGAGATGTTCGGCCACGAGCGCGGCAGCTTCACCGGCGCCGACCGCCAGCACAAGGGCTATTTCGAGCGCGCCCATGGCGGCACGCTGTTCCTCGACGAGATCACCGAGATGCCGGCGGAGTTGCAGGTCAAGCTGCTGCGCGTGCTCGAGACCGGCACCTTCATGCGCGTGGGAACGAACCGCGAGCAGCATGCCGATGTACGCGTGCTGGCCGCCACCAACCGGAATCCCGAAGATGCCGTGGCCGAAGGCAAGCTGCGCGCGGACCTCTTCCACCGGCTCAATGTGTTTCCGGTCGAACTGCCGCCGCTGCGCGCGCGCGGCGACGACGTCATCCAGATTGCCAATACCATGCTGGAGCAGCTCAATGCCGAACAGGGCACGGCGCGGCGCTTTGCCCCGGGCGTGCTCGACAGCCTGCGCCTGCATAGCTGGCCGGGCAATGTGCGCGAGTTGCGCAACTTCGTGCAACGGGCCTACATCATGGCTGACGACGACCTCATCACCGAGGTTCAGGTGCCGCTGCAGGTCGCGGCCACGCAGGCACCAGCGTCCGCGATGGTGTCGGTGCCGGTGGGGATGTCGCTGGCCGATGCCGACCGCCAGCTCATTTTCGCGACCCTGGAGCAGTGCGCGGGCGTGAAGAAGCACGCGGCGGAAATCCTTGGCATCAGCCTGAAGACCCTCTACAACCGCCTAGAAGACTACGCGGCTCGCGGCGAGCTGCCGGAATGGCTGCGTGCGTCGCGCAGCAGCCAGGCCGGCGCCTCGGCCGGGGGCTGATTCCCGCGGGCGCGCTGGCGCAGTCATGGGCCGGCCTTGTCTGGCGTTGCATGCTTTTTGCATGGCAACGGTGTGGAAAACGGCGGGGCCAACAACTATGACGCAGCATTCGCCAGCCAGCGAGCATCCGAACCCCGAAGGGGGGCCATGGCCTCTGGTGGATCAGGACGTGCGCACTGTCACCGAGGTAGGGGCCCTGATCGACCAGACCGCGCACGACCTGCGTTCCTCCCTCAATGCCATCCAGAGCTGGGCCTATGTTCTCGAACGCGCTGTCGACCAGGCGGGGCCCGCCCGGCGCGCGCTGGAGGGCGTGCGCGCGGGCGTCCAGCAGCAGCTTGCGCTGGTCGACGAAATGGAAGAGGCGGTGCGGCTGCTCGCCGACGAAGGCAGCCCGCAATGGCGCCGCACCGACCTGCTTGCCGCAACGATGCAGGCAGTGGCCGACCGCCGCCCGGCAGCGACGGCACGCGGCGTAGAGTTGAAGCTGGAGCAGGCTGACGGCGACGCGGCCGGGTGGTTCATCGACGCGGATCCGGCCCGGTTGGCGGCGCTGCTGCGCCATCTGCTGGTGCATTGCATCTGGCGCGCACAGGCTGGCGGCTCCGTGTCGGTCCATTTGTCCGCACAGGCCGACCACGTCAAGCTGCGCATCACGGAAAGCCCGCTGCTGGATCAGACGCGCAGCGCCAACCGCCTGTCCGCGCTGTCCGATTTCTTCGGCAGGCGCCCCCCCCAGGCTGGCCAGTCTTCGCGGCAGTCCAGCGCCCTGCTGCTGACCCGCCGCATGGTCGAACTGCACGGCGCCGCCCTGAGTTCCGAGGGGGAGACCTGCAATACGGACAAGGTGACGGTCTGCATCGCGGTGAAGTTCCCCCGACACGCGTTTCGCGCGCCAGGGCTATAGCTGGCTGTAGCTTTTACATCGCCCCGGCACAAAGTGCGCGCGCCAAGCGTGCGCGTCAGCGGTCGATTGCCGCGTACCCACGGCCATGTGCGCAGCGGGCGGCACAATGCGTGCGCCGCCCCGCCTGGCCCACCGATTGCATAGGGAGGGACGTTCCTTTTCGGAGGCCCAGCCATGCACAAAGCCCACGCTCCCGCCAAGGCCAGTCCGGCTCGCAAGCCCGCCGCCCATACCGGGAAAACGGCAAGCGCGCGCAAGCCTGCTGCCGCGAAGCAGGCCAGGCCAGATGCCAGGTCATCCGCGCCCGCCGAAGACAAGCGCAAGACCTATCAGGGCGCTGTCGATGACTCGCTGGAAATGACATTCCCCGCCAGCGACCCGATCTCGCCAAGTGCGGCGATGCACGCCGAAAGGAAGACCCGGACTCACCGCGACGACGTCGACTGGAAGCTCAAGCGCGGCAGTGAACACCAGCCCGCCGGCGCGAAGCCCGCCGGACGCCGCAAGGGCGCCACCGGCCGCAGCTGAGCGGCGTGCCATGGCCTGGCCGCCGATCGCAAGTGTCCGATGACAGCGCATGAGACAGGAGGAGCCACGATGACTGATGCCATCATCGCCGGTCGTTTCGACAGTTTCGCCAAGGCGGAAACCACCGCGGGCCGCCTGCGCGCGCAAGGTGTCGCGCAAGAGGACTTGAGCGTCTTCTACGTGAATCCGCCGGGCCAGCACGCTGCCTACCCGATCGGCGGCGATACCGCTGTCGATCCCGGCTCGCGCCGTTCAGGCTTCGGTGCCGTCGCGGGTGTGTTGCTAGGCGCCACTGCGGGCGCCGCGCTTGGCGCGGCGATCATCACCATCATGGGAGTGTCGCCGCCAGTGTCTTTGTTCGTGCTGGTTTTTGCCACGGGGCTTTGCGCTTATGTCGGATCTCTGGTGGGGGGCGCGCTGTCGCTGACGCGCGGGGGGCGCGCCGAAGGCCGCCGCGGCCGTGCTCCGGTGCGCAATGCCGGGGTGTTGCTGGCCGCGCATGTCGAACCGGGCAACGCTGGCCTGGTATGCGATCTGTTGCGCAAGGGCGGCGCCCGCGACATCGAGCGCGCGCAGGGCCATTGGCGCGAAGGCCGCTGGGCCGATTTTGATCCACTGGCACCGCCGGTGCCGGCCGGGCGCGAAGGCGAGCGCCACGCGTGACTGGCCAAGGAAATGACGGGCGACTGCTTTCGTCCATCTGCTTGCATCACTTCAGGAGGTGTCCATGAGACAAGACCAACCCCCGCCCCGGGAACCGCAGCCGCGCGGCGCGGCGATTGTCGGCAGCATCGACCGCGATTCACCGGGCCCAGGCCCGTTCGTGATGGCGGCCGATACGCTGGAAGGCAACAAGGTGGTCGATCCCGCAGGCGATGATCTCGGCACCATCGACCACATCATGATCGACGTGCCGGGCGGACGCGTTGCCTACGCCGTGCTTGCCGTTGGCGGCTTCCTTGGCATCGGCGAGAAACTGTTTGCATTGCCGTGGTCGGCCCTGACGCTCGACACGCGCCGCAAGTGCTTCGTGCTGGGCGTGGAGAAAGACCGCCTGAAGGCCGCGCCGGGATTCGACAAGGACCACTGGCCGGGCATGGCCGACTCGCAGTGGGCCACGAGTATTCACGAGTACTACGGCATATCGCCGTACTGGGAGTCGGACCGCTACGATCCGTGGCACTGATCCGGCGCACCGGCCTCACTGGCCGCGCCGGAAAGTGCGGCGCGGCCATGACCAGGATTCAGGGTGGGAGAATGGGGCGAGGGCCGGCGGCATTTGCGCCGGCCCTCGCTTTGCCTGCCAGGCATGGGCATTGCCGGGTCAGACCTTGTGGTGGATCTGGCCGGCAGGCGGCGCCACCGGGATCGCGTTGGTGTGGTTCGCGTCCGGTTGTGCGGGCAGCGGCGGATCGTCGTGCCGCGTGCGCAGGGCGTTGTGCACGCCCAGCACGCCGGGACTGATGGCAGCGGCTTTTTCGATTTCCTGCGCAACGGCGGGGCTGTCGACGCAGCCAGTCAGTGTGACGCGGCGGTCGGCGACTTCAATGGCAAGCCCCTGCGGCAAGCTGCCAGCAAACGCCTCGGCGATGCGGGCCCGGACCTGCGCTTCAAGTTCGCTGGATGACGTCATGGCGATCTCCGGCTGTGGGAACAGGAACACGGGACGGCGCAAGATGCGTTCCCGCACCGCATCTGGCGGCTTCGTGGCGAAGTGGCTTGCCCGTTGTAGGACGGCGACCGCTGAACCACGGGCGGTGCGCTCCATACAATGAAAGCAGCGTGTCGGCGGCAGGCCCTGCTTGCCGCGAACGAGGAGAGCAGCGATGAGCAGAAACGGTCTCGGCGCGACAGGCGCACGGCCAGGATCCTGGCTGATGCACCGGTTCGACCGCTTTGCCGGTGCGGCCACGCGCTACGCCGGCTCGGCAGCGGCCTTTGTCATCTCGGTGGTCGTGGTGCTTGCGTGGGCGCTCACGGGTCCCATGTTCGACTACTCGGAAACATGGCAGCTGGTGATCAATACCGGCACCACGATCGTCACCTTCCTCATGGTCTTCCTGATCCAGCAAAGCCAGAACAAGGACGCCATTGCGGTACACCTGAAGCTCAACGAGCTGCTGGCCTCGCATCGCGAAGCGAGCAATATGCTGGTATCGATCGAAGATCTCGACGAGGAGGAGCTGCGCCAGCTCGTCGCCTTCTATCGCCACCTGGCGGCGCTCGCCGACAAGGAAGGCGGACTGAAAACTAGCCACTCCCTGGACGAGGCGCGCCTCAACCAGGCGGCGAAGCGAGAGGCACGGGTAAGCCGTCGCTCGGCTGCGATGGCTGCCGGGGCGCAGCCGGCAGGCTCCCCGGAACCCGGCACGTCTCGCCAGGAAGCGTGATATGCCGGCGGATCGCGGCAAGGCCAGGCAGGTGATGGTGTATGGCTGCGCCGACTACGGGCAGCCCGACAGCCACCAGGCCGTGACGCTGGAGCGCATCGGCAGGAAGGTGGCGCAGCTCGCCGGCTACGGCTTCGGCGGTGCCTACGAGGCCTGCGCCAGCACGCCCGAGGCAGCTTTGTACCTTGTGCCCCTGGACACGCTGGTCGGTGTCGCGCAGGCACGTGCGCTGGGCGTCCACGGGGTCGAAGACCTGTATGGCGGTGTGGTGCCGTTTGCCTTCGTTGCGACCAAGGCGATCACGCACGGGCTGGTCGCGCCCGATGCGGCGGCCCCGCAAGGCTGGCATCCGGGCTTCGAGCGGCGGGCCCGTGCGGCGGTGCTGCCAGGCTTTACCGCGTTCTCGCTCGAAGATGCCCGTCAGGCGGGCATGCGCTTGCTGGCCGGGGGCGTTGTCCGCCTGAAGGATCCGTGCGGCATCGGTGGACTCGGCCAACAGACGGTCGACAGCGAAGCGGCCCTCGACGCGGCGCTGGCAGCCATGTCGGCGGCCAGCATCGAGGCCAATGGCCTCGTGCTCGAACGCGACCTGGCTTCGCCGCGAACCTATAGCGTCGGGCAGGTGCTGCTGGACGGCTTGCTGGCCAGCTATTGCGGCATCCAGGATCTCACCGCAAACAACAGCGGCGAGCAGGTCTATGGCGGGTCGACACTGACGGTGGTGCGCGGCGGCTTCGACGCGCTGCTCGCGCAGCCGTTCGCGCCATGCGCGCTGTCCGCGGTGCGTGCGGCAACGGCCTATCACGACGCCGCGCTCGACGGTTATCCGGACATGGTGCTGTCGCGCTGCAACTACGACGTGGCCTTCGGCGTGCCGTCAGGCGACGCCGGTGCCAGGGAGCTTGGCGGCGTACTCGAACAGTCCTGGCGCGTCGGCGGTGCGACCGGCGCCGAACTGGCTGCGCTGCAGGCCTTGCATGCCGATCCGCGCCGCCACCGCGTGGTGGCCGCGACGCGTGAAGTCTATGGCGAAGGCGTGTCGGTCCCCGACGGCGCCGAAGTGTATTTCCAGGGCGAGGACCGCGACATGGGCCCGCTGACCAAGTATGCATTCCTGGAGTCGGATGACCATGGCAACCTATGAAGACGTGATCGAGATCCAGAGCGAAGGCGGCAGCATTGCGGGCACGCTGATCGCGCCGGCCACCAAGCTGCCCGGCGTGCTGTTCGTGCATGGCTGGGGCGGCAGCCAGGAGCAGTACCTGGCTCGTGCGCGCAAAGTGGCGGGCCTTGGCTGCGTGTGCCTGACCTTCGACCTGACCGGCCATGCCGGCACCCGTGCGCAATACGAGACCGTCAGCCGCATGCGTAACCTGGCCGACCTCGTGGCCGCCTACGATGTGCTCGTGCGTCATCCGGAAGTCGACCGCAACGCCATTGCCGTGGTCGGCAGCAGCTACGGCGGCTACCTGGCGGCAGTGCTGACGACGCTGCGCCCGGTGCGCTGGATGGCGCTGCGCGCCCCGGCGCTGTATATGGACGAGGGTTGGGAGCTGCCCAAGCGCCAGCTTCACCGCGACCAGGACCTGGCGACCTACCGGCGCTCGGTGGTGCCGCCCGACGCCAATCGCGCGCTGCGGGCCTGCACCGGATTCGAGGGCGACGTGCTCATCATCGAATCGGAAAGCGACCAGATCGTTCCGCATGCCGCCGTCACAAGCTACGTGGACGCCTGCGTGCACGCCAATTCCATGACCTACCGCGTGATCAAGGGCGCCGATCACGGCCTGGCCGACGAAGAGCACCAGCGCGCCTATTCCAGCCTGCTGGTGAACTGGCTGCGCGAGATGGTCACCGGGGCGCGCGCGGGGCCGGTTGCGGCGCGGCAGCGGCCTGCAGCCGCGAATGCGCCATCCGCTGACGGCGAACCGCTCGCCCAGGAGGGATCCGGCACGGCCCCCTAGCGCCAGAACGCCCGCCCCGCAGGGCGGGGCGGGCGCTTCACGGCGAATCCGGGTGGCCTGGCAGGCGCTCAGCGACCGGATACGTGCTTGGGTTTGCCCTTGGTCCCGGTCGACGCCATCTTCTCGAGTTCCTTGGTACTCATGGACTTGGCCATTGACCTGGACGCTCCCTTAAGCGCGCCGGCTTTCTTCTCGCCGCGCTTGGCGGCGAGCGCCGCACCTGCGGCCTGCTGCTGTGCTTTGGATTTCGCTGGCATGTTTATCTCCTGCTTCACTGAGGCACTGCGCCCGGCCACCGAACGGTGGCCGGACGGCAACGCGTTCATGGACTGGGGAACGGGGCTGCCTGTCTATATGCGGCCCAGGACCACCAACAGCAGCACGATGAGGACGATCAGTCCCAGTCCACCGCTTGGCCAGTAGCCCCATTCGGCGCTATACGGCCACGCCGGCAAGGCGCCGACCAGCAACAGGACGAGGAGGATTAGAAGAATGGTGCCGATTCCCATATCGCGCTCCAGGTTTTGGCCGATAGGCCACGCTTGTCATCTGGGCTTGTCGCTGTCGGGCACCCTTTGCTGAATCGGAGCCGTGGACAGGCTTCGCCACGTAATTTCAGCGTAGGCGAGGGGCCAGCCGCATCCTTCCAGAACGCGGCTGAAAACGGTGTAGGAATCGGATGACGCCCCGGCGCCGGGGTGGCTAGCCCGCCTCGTTCAGGCCGTGTTCCACCGCGTAGACCGCCACCTGCACGCGGCTGGCGAGATTGAGCTTCTTGAGGATGTTCTGCACGTGGATCTTCACGGTGCTCTCGGCCACGCCCAGGTCGCGGGCGATCTCCTTGTTGCTCTCGCCGCGTGCCAGTCCCTGCACGATCTCGCGCTCGCGCGCAGTCAGCCGCGCCGTGTCGTCCTGCCGCACGGGCGCCGGAGCCGGTGCGCGGAATTGCTGCACGAGCTTGGCGGTCATGGCTTCCGAGATCACCGGCTCGCCGGCGGCGGCACGGCGGATCGCGCTGGTCAGGGCCTCGGTCTCGATGTTCTTCAGCAGGTAGCCGCGCGCGCCGCTGCGCAGCGCGGTGGCCAGTTCCTCGGCCTCTTCGGAGACGGTGAGCACGATGACGGCGGAGTCGGGCAGGTCTTCGACCAGGAGCTGCAGCGCTTCCAGCCCGGACAGGCCGGGCATGTTCAGGTCGAGCAGGATGACGTCGGGGCGATGCTGCTTGGCGCGCTTGATGCCTTCCACGCCGTCGGCCGCTTCATCGACGATCTCGAAGTCGGCCTGCCGCTGCAGCAGCGCGCGGATGCCAGAGCGGAACAGCGTGTGGTCGTCGATCAGCAAGATGCGGATGGTCATGGCAAGGACTCCTGGGTTGGGCGCGGCAACGCTTGCCCCGCAGTGGAATGGCGTTCCGCGCGGGCGGCCTGGCCGCCGCGCGGCAGCACCAGCTCGATGCGCGTGCCCTGCGCGGGGCGGGCCTCGATGGCAAGCCGCGCGCCGAGGCGCGCCGCGCGTTCGCGCATGATGTTCAGGCCAACATGCACGTCGCTGTCGTGCCCGAGTTCGGCCGGATCAAAGCCTTCGCCATCGTCCTCGACCACGAGGTGGAAATCGTGCCCGTAGCTCAGCGACACGGTGACGTGCGCGGCCATGGCGTGCTTGCGCACGTTGGACAGCGCCTCCTGCAGGATGAACAGCACCTGCAGTTGCTGCTCGGGTTGCAGCGGCAGGTGGTTGCCATGGTCGTCGATGACCAGCGTGGCTTCGGTGCGGCACTGGCGGCGGAAGCGCTCCACCGTTTCCTCGACGGCGGGGCGCAGCTCGCCGGGCGTGAGCCGCGAGCGGAAGTTGTTCAGCAGTTCGCGCACGTCCTGGTAGCTCTCTTCGACGCCGTGGCGAAGCATCGGCACGAGCTCGCGCGTCTCCGCCAGATCGTCGCGTGCCACCGCATCGCCGAGCAGCTGCACCTGCAGGTTCAGGAAATTGAGGCCCTGCGCAATGCTGTCGTGCAGGCCCTGCGCGACCAGGTTGCGCTCTTCCACCACGGCAAGCTGGCGCGCGCTCGCGGACAGGCGCAGGTGTTCCAGCGCCGTGCCCAGATGCTGGGCGAGGGTTTCGAGCAGCTGACGGTCCGAAGCGGGCAGCTCGCGCGGCGCGCGGAAGTGCAGCGCAAAGGTGCCGATGGCGCCGCGCTGGCTCTCGATGCGGAAGGCCGCCATGGCGGTGAAGCCTTCGCGCGTGCAGGGCGAGGGCTGCGGCAGCAGCGGGCGGCGCGTGGTCTTGCGCAGGTCGGCAATGGCGACCACGCCTTCGTGCGTGGCATCGCCGCAGTGGCAGGCATCGACCGCCATGCAGTTGCCGGCCTCGGCCAGCGCCGCGGGCAGGCCCGCGGAGGCAAGCAGGTGGAGCTTGCCGTGCTGCGCGTCCATGACCCGCACGGAGCCGCCATCGGCATCGAACTGGCGCATCACGCGCTGCAGGAAGCCGCGCGCCATGGCTTCGGCGTCGCGCGCCTGGTTGAGGAAGGCCGCCATGTCGTAGAGCGTTTCAAGATCGCGGTTCTGGCGCTCCAGTTCGGCGGTCTTGCTGGCCACGCGCGAAGCCAGGTCCTGGTACAGGTCCTGCAGCTCGTCGGCCATGCGGTTGAAGCCCGCGTTCAGGGTGCCGAACTCGTCGCGCGTTTCGACGGGCAGGCGCAGCGTGAACTCGCGCGCGGCCATGCGGCGCAGGCCGTCCTGCAGGCGCAGCACCGGCAGGATGATCCACAGGTAGAGCAGGTAGATGACCGCTACCGTGCCCACGCATGCAATGGCCGCCAGCCCGGCCTGCGACAGCCGCAGCAGGTCGGTCTTGCGCGCGCTGTCGTGCTCGATCAGCATGACCAGGCGGTCGGCCTGGGCGACGAACCCCGGCAGCGCCTTCACGTAGGCGGGCCCGTCACCCGCGCGCGCCAGCGGCCGCAGGCCCTGCTGCCAGTCATGCACGACGCGGTCGAGTTGCGCATGGATGGCTGGCTCGTCCGGCAGGAACAAGGGCCGCACCGGGTTGCCCTTGCGCAGCTGGGCCAGCGTGGCGTCGAGCGCCTGGATCTGCGCGGCCCGCTCACTTGGCTGGCCGACGTCGGCGAGACCGAGCTCGATCGCCACGCGGTTGGCGCGCATGCGCAGGCTGCCGGCGTCATTGATGGCGGCGCCCGCGCCTTCGAGCTTCCACGACAGCCAGAGCGTGCCGGCGATCATGGTGAGCACCACCAGCAGCGAAGCCAGTGACAGAAGGATGATGCGCGTGGACAGGCGGTAGCGCGGCGGTGTCAGGCCGGCGGCATCGGGAAACGGGCTGCTGTCCGCGACGGGCGCAGTGTCGGTGTCGGAATTGGACATGGGAAAGACATGGGAACAAGGTCTGGGGACTGGGGGCGGTCAACCTTAATGGAAAATTGTCCGCGCGCGCGGGGCGAGTCAGCATGCGCCAGATCAAGAAAACGTCATTCCTTGACATGATTTTGTGCTGCATGGTGCGCTTCCGACGGAGACACGGTGCTTGTGCGACTCCACCCGGTTTCGGCTTGAGTAAATATCACGACGTGATGTAATAAAAACACGCGTCCCTCTCCTGCGCCATATAGACCCTGAAGGCTCCGGGTCATGTCCGCGAATCTTGCGCGGACTTATTCGCGATCAAGTCCATACGGCAATGGGGGTCCTAGCATCCCTTCGACTGACCCCGGAGAACCGCCATGTCCAGCGCCATTGAGACCCTGGTGCGCCAGCACCGCGATTGCGATCAAGCCCTTGAAGGCCTCGAAGCGAGTCTTCGCCAGCCGGACTGGGATGCGGCGACGGGAGCGTTCGCGCGCCTCGAAGACGCGCTGCAGGGAAATTTCACGGCCGAGGAGGAGCGCCTGTTCCCCGCCTTCGAGCAGGTGGCCGGCTCCGCCGGTGGTCCTACCGCGGTGATGCGCCACGAGCATGGCGACGTGCGCGCGCTGCTCGATAACGCGCGCGAATGGCTGCAGCTGCGCGACGCCAACGCGCTGGCCGCGGAACTCGACACACTCTCCGTGCTGCTGCAGCAGCACAACCTCAAGGAAGAGAACGTGCTGTTCCCGATGTGCCGCGCGCACGTGCCCGGCCTTGACGCCTTGCTGGCGAACGTCGGCTGACAGTCTTCAAAAAGGGAACGCCACCTTGAAAGCCGCCAGCCTCGACTACGAACGCGCGCCGCGTCCCGGCGTGGTGTTCGGTTGCGTGATGCCGGCGCCCTGGCTGGGGGCCGCCGCGGGCTTGCTGCTCGCGCTTGGCCCCGTGGCCGGGCTGCCCGACAGGTTCGCGCCGCTGGCGCTTGCGGCCGTGCATGTGCTGGCGCTCGGCACGCTGCTGCCGGTCATGCTCGGCGCCTTGTTCCAGATGATGCCGGTGGTGGCTGGCGTGGCGGTGCCGGGCTCGGGCGGCCTCGCACCGCTGGTGGCGCTGGCAGGCGGCACGACGGCCGGTGCGCTGGCCGCGGGCTTTCTCGGTGGCGGCCCCGCACCGTTCCGCGTTGCCGCGGCGACCGGCGGCCTGCTCTTGCCGCTCGCGGGGGGCTTGCTGCTGCTGGCCGGGCGGCGGGTCGCCGCGGTGGATGCCACCACGCGCACGCTGGCCGGTATCGGCATGCCGCTGGCGGTGACCGGACTGCTCGGCGCAGCCCTGGCGGGCTGGTTCGGCGGGCTGTGGGTGGTGCCGCCGTCGCAGTGGCTGGCGCTGCATGTGGCCTGGGGCCTGGGCGGGTGGCTGGCCGCACTGGTGACCGGGGTGGCCACCACGGTGCTGCCGATGTTCTGGCAGGCGCCGCGCCAGCCGCGCTGGCTGGAGCGCTGGCTGCCGCTCGGGCACTGGTTGCCCCTGCTGGCATTCAGCGTGCTGGTGGTGGCGCGGCCAGATGGCGCGCTCGCACGCTGGGGCCTCTTGCCGTGGCTGCTGTTTGCGGCGCTGGTGGCCGGAATCGGACTGCGGGCCACGCTGCGCGCGCGGCGCCGCCATGATCCGGTCTGGATGCTGTGGCCGGTTGCCGCGGCGAGCATGCTGGCCGCGGCGCTGTTCGCGGCGGTCCTGCCGCTGGCACCGGAGCCGTGGCACGCGGTGCTGTCATGGTGGACCGGCACGCTGGCGCTGGTCGGCGGCGGCGTGGTGCCCGTGACCGCCATGCTCGGCAAGATCGTTCCGTTCCTGGTATGGCTGCACCTGCGCCGGCTGCTGCCGCCGCGCGCGCGCGTGCCGGCCATGCAGGCCATCATCACGCCGTCTGCCCAGCGGCGACAGGCCTGGCTGCTGCTGGCCGCCTTCGCGATGCTGCTGGCATTGCCGCTTGCGCCGGCATGGCTGGCGCGCGCCGGCGGCGTGGCGTTTGCGCTCGCCAATGGCTGGCTCGGGCTGCAGTTGCTGAAGGCAATGCGATGCATGCGCGCCATGCGTGCGCGCGGCGGGCTGCCGCCGCGCAAGCCGCTTGCGCAAGGAGTTCACCATGGCTGAGATCGAGATGCTCGACAGCTTGCCGCTGTTCCGCGGCGTCGATGCCCGCGTGCTGGACGCGATCGCCGGCGTGGCCACGCAGCGGCGCCTGCACAAAGGCGAGTTCCTGTTTCGCCGCGGCGAACCGTGCCGCGGACTGTTCATCGTGATGGACGGGCTGGTAAAGCTTTCGCTGCCCGCTGCGGCCGGCGGCGCCAAAGGCGCGGAGCGGGCCATCGAAGTCTTTGGCCCCGGTGCGGCCTTTGGCGAGGATGTGCTGTTCATGGACGCGCCGCAGCCCGCCGACTGCCAGGCGATGACGCGCACTACCGTGCTCTGCATCGGGAGCGCCGTGCTTTGGGACGCGGTGTCGCGCGACCCGTTGCTGTCGGCGCGCCTGCTGCGCAACCTGTCCAGCCGCCTGCATGCGCTGATGCGCGATATCGAGGCCACGAGCCTGCACAACGCCTCGCAGCGCGTGGCCGGATTCCTGTGCGATGAGGCGCGCGCGGGACGGCGCACATGGCTGGCCTGCACGCAGCGCGTGATGGCCTCCAAGCTCGGCATCACGCCTGAAACCTTGTCGCGCGTGGTCAGCCGCTTCTGCGCCGAGAAACTGGTGCGGCTCGAGCGCGGCAAGATCTTCCTGCTCGATACCGATGGGCTGGGGCGCCTGGCTGACGATGCGTCACGCGCGGACGCCCCGGCCGCCGCTCATGCGGCGACGGTGGCCGCGGTGGCGACGATGGCCGGTGCGGCCATCGCGGCAGGCTTTTCGCCGGTGAGCAGGTAGTGGAGCAGGTCCGCCACCGGGCGGATCGCTTCGCCGAATGGCAGCGTGCCCTTGCCGCGGAAGAACAGCCCGCGCTCCACGTCGCCGCGCACGGCCTGCGCCAGCTTCAGGTCGATGCAGAACTGGCCGATGCGTGACACGCCGTCGCGCAGGCCGCAGGCGTGCAGGCAGTCAAAGCCTTCCAGGCAGTCGCGGGGCTTGGCACGGCGCTGCAGGCGGCTTTCGCTCGACAGGTAGCGCGACAGCCACGGCGTGAGCACGGCGCGCGCCGGCAGGCCCGCCACGCTGGTGAACTCGCGCAGGTCCTCCGGGCGGGCGGTGGCCAGTACCTGCTTGAAGGCCGGATGCGCGTCGCATTCCTCCGTGACGGCAAAGGCGGTGCCGAGCTGCACCGCGGCAGCGCCTTCGCCGAGCCAGTGGCGCACCTTGGCATGGCTGTTGATGCCGCCCGCCAGGATCAGCGGAATGCTGTCCCACGCGAGCCCGAGCGTCTGGAACAGCTCGCGGCATTCGGTCAGCACGCGCGCAAACGAAAAGCGCTCCTCGCCAAGGTCCTGGATGGCGGGCGCGCCCAGATGCCCGCCCGCATGGGCCGGGTGTTCGACCACGATGGCGTCGGGCAGCCGCCCCTTCTTCATCCACTTGCGCAGCACCAGGCCGATGCCGCGTGCTTCCGACAGGATCGGGATCAGCGCGACTTTCGGGTGGTTCGCGGTCAGTTCCGGCAGGTCCAGCGGGAGGCCCGCGCCCATGACGATGGCATCGGCGCCGCTTTCGCAGGCCTGGCGCACCAGCTGCGCGTGCGAGCCGACGGCCTTCATCACGTTGACGGCGACCAGGCCGCGCCCGCCGGACAACGCGCGCGCGCCCTGGATCTCGCGGTCCAGCGCCACGAGGTTGATGGCCTCGATGCGTGCCTTGTCGCGCGTGCCGCGCGTCTGCGCGAGCAGGTCGGGATGATGGTGGCGCAGGTCGATGCTGGCAATGGTGCCCACGCCGTTGTGCGCGGCCACGGTACCCGCCAGGCGGTGCGCGGAAATGCCGATGCCCATGCCGCCCTGGACGATCGGCAGCAGCCGGCGCCCGGCCAGTTTCAGCCAGTGTTCTGTCATGATGGTCTCGCTTGTTGGGAACTGCGTGCGGCCCGCGATATCGGGCCGCGCACGAACGGCCAAGCGTGGCACAGCGTCCGGCGCTGGCGTTTGCCGCAGGTCAATGGGGCGCCACCGCCTGCACCAATGGCGTAGGCCGACCGGTCTATGCAGCAAGGCGTTGCGGCGCGGTTTGCGCATGGTCAAGTCCACACGTGAAGCGGCTCGCTAGCATCTGCGCTGGCCGAATTCCCGCGCCGCCCAAGCGGCGCCTCCGACATGACAACCTCATCTTCCGTACGGGCGCGCCCACCGCAACTGGTCGCGCCCGCCGGTTCGCTGACAGCGCTGCGCGCGGCGCTGGAGCATGGCGCCGATGCCGTTTACCTCGGCCTGCGCGACGCCACCAATGCCCGCAACTTCGGCGGGCTCAATTTCACCGAGGCCGATATCCGCACCGGCGTGGCCGAAGCGCATGCGCGCCACGCGGAGGTGCTGTTCGCCATCAACACCTTCCCGCAGATGGGGGAGGTGGCCAGGTGGCACCGTGCCGTCGATGCGGCCGCGGACCTCGGCGCCGACGCGGTCATCATGGCCGACGCGGGGTTGATGGCCTACGCGAGCCAGCGGCACCCGCAACTGCGGCTGCACTTGTCGGTGCAGGGTTCCGCCACGCATGCCGATGCCATCGAGCTGATGCGCGAGCGCTTCAATATCAGGCGCGTGGTGCTGCCGCGCGTGCTCTCGCTCGCGCAGATCGGCAAGCTGGCGCGGCAGACCAGCGTGGAGCTGGAAGTGTTCGGCTTCGGCAGCCTGTGCGTCATGGCGGAGGGCCGCTGCCTGCTGTCCTCCTATGCCACGGGGGATTCCCCCAATAACAAGGGCGTCTGCTCGCCCGCGCACGCGGTGCGCTGGACCGAGCAGGACGGCACCATGCACGCTCGCCTGTCGGGCATCCTCATCGACAGCTACGCGCCCGGCGAGCCTGCCGGATATCCCACGCTGTGCAAGGGGCGCTTCGAGGTCGAGGGCGAGCGCGGCTACGTGCTGGAAGAGCCCACCAGCCTCAACGCGCTGTCACTGCTGCCGGCGCTGCTCGATATCGGCATCGCCGCGATCAAGATCGAAGGCCGCCAGCGCAGCCCGCGCTATGTGGCGGACGTGGTGGGCGTGCTGCGCGCCGCGATCGACGCCGCCTGCGCCGAGCCCGCGCGTTTTACGCCGCGCCAGGAATGGCAGGGCACGCTCGGCCGCCATGCCGAGGGCGACCAGGTGACACAGGGCGCCTACGACCGGCCGTGGCGATGAGCGCGGCAATTCCAACCACGGAGCCATTCATGCGGAAAACCTCCACACGCGGCGCGGCCAGGTTCGGCATCGCGCTGGGACCGTTGCTGTACTACTGGCCGCGCGCGGCGGTGACGCAGTTCTATGCCGACGTCGCCGGATCGGCCGTCGATCGCGTCTACCTTGGCGAGACCGTATGCACGCGCCGCCACGAACTGCGCCATGCGCACTGGCTCGAGATCGCGCAGATGCTGCGCGAAGCCGGGAAGGAAGTGGTGCTGTCCACGCCGGTGCTGATCGAGTCCGACACCGATATCGCCTGCATGCGCCGCGTCTGCGAACAGGACGACTACCTGGTCGAGGCCAACGATGTCGGCGCGGTGCGTTGCATGGGCGGGCGCCCGTTCATCGGCGGCCCGCATCTGAACGTCTATCACGCGGACACGCTCGCGTGGCTGGCCAGCCTTGGCGCCCGGGGCTGCGTGGTGCCGGTCGAGATGGACGGCGCCACGCTGGCCGCGCTGTCGGCGGGGCGCTGCGCCGGCGTGGCACTGGAAGTGCTGGCCTGGGGCCGCATGCCGCTGGCGTTCTCGGCGCGCTGCTTCACTGCGCGCCACCATCGGCTGCGCAAGGATGCGTGCGAATTCCGTTGCCTCGACTATCCGGACGGCCTGGTTGCCGCCACGGGCGAGGGGCAGGCCTTTTTTACGCTCAACGGCATCCAGACCCAGTCGGCGACGTGCCTGGATCTGTGCGACCAGGCGCAGGCGATGGCGCACATGGGTGTCGACATGTTGCGTGTGAGCCCGCATTCGACGGGGACGCTCGAAGCGGTGGCCGCGCTGGCGGCGATCCGCGCCGGCGAGCGCGCACCCGCGCCGAGCGGCGTGGTCCCGGCCGGCGCGCAACCATGCAACGGGTACTGGCATGGACGTCCCGGCATTGCGTGGGAGGACCGGCCATGAGCGCGCTGCAAGGACTGCTGGCCCGCGTGCATCGGCGCATGCCTGCCCGTGCGCGCGCCATGCCGCTGGTCTCGGCACTGGAGCTGGCGCGGCGCGCCGGGTGGCTGGAGCCGCCCGCCGCGCTGGACGGGCACACCTTCCTGCTGACCGTGGAGGATCTCGGCCTGGATGTGCCATTTCGTTGCGAGCAGGGGCGTTTCCGTACGACCGGCCGCGGCGCCGGTGAGCCCGAACTGACGTTGCGGGCCCGCGTGCCCGACTATCTACGCCTGCTGGCGGGGCAGTGCGACACCGACACGCTCTTCTTCCAGCGCAAGCTGGTGATCAGCGGTGATACCGCACTGGGGCTTGAAGTGAAGTACTGGCTGGACGCCGCGCCGAGGCCGCCATGGCTGGAACCGCTGGTGTCGCGGCTCGCTGCCGGGCTGGGCGTGGCGGCGCCGGGGACGGGGCATCGTTGAGGCGGGCAGGCGGCTTGCGCACCGTCTTACCGGAGCCGCCTACTTGCACCCAAGCCGCTTAGCCAGCTTGTGCAGGTTGCTGGCGTCGATGCCGAGCTGGCGCGCGGCCTGGGCCCAGTTGCCGTGGTGCGCGCGCAGCGCCTGGTCGATGCAGTCGCGCTGGGTTTGCTCGACAGCGTCGCGCAGCGTGGCACCGGCAGGCAGTGCCACCGGGTGGCGCTCGGTCTCCGCGACATGCGCAACGGGCGCCGATGCATCGGACGGCGCCGCCAGGCTGTCCAGGTCGAGCAGGTCGGGCTCCAGCGTCACGATGTCATTGCGGTTGGCCCCGCGGCTCACGGAGCGCAGCGCCGCGCGGCTGACCACATGCTCGAGCTCGCGCACATTGCCGGGCCAGCGGTAGCGGCGCAGCGCGTCCTGCGCGGCCGGCGACAGGCGCAGGCTGCGCATGCCGAGCCGCGCGCGGTTCAGTTCCAGGAAGCGCCCCGCCAGCAGCAGTACATCGTTGCCACGCTCGCGCAGCGGGGGAATCGGGATTGGGTAGACCGACAGCCGGTGGTACAGGTCCGCGCGGAACGAGCCGTCGCGCACATGCTCGCGCAGGTTGCGGTTGGTGGCGGCGATCACGCGCACGTCGACGCGGCGCGGCTTGTCCGAGCCCAGGCGCTGGATCTCGCCGTTTTGCAGCGTGCGCAGCAGCTTGGCCTGGATCGCCAGCGGCAGCTCGCCCACTTCATCGAGGAACAGCGTGCCGCCGTCGGCGGCCTCGAAGCGGCCGGGCCGCTCGCCCGTGGCGCCCGAGAACGCGCCCTTGACGTGCCCGAACAGCTCGCTTTCCGCGAGCGATTCCGGCAGCGCGGCGCAGTTCACGTGGACCAGCGGGCGCTCGCGCCGGCGCGACAGGCGATGCAGCCGGTGCGCGAACAGCTCCTTGCCGACGCCGGTCTCGCCGAGCAGCAGCACCGGCAGCTCCGAATCGGCCACCACGTCCAGTTCATGCAGCAGTCCGGTGATGGCCTCGCTCTGGCCGACGATCTCGCTCTCGTCGGCTGGCAGCTCGTTGTCGGGGGTCTTGCCGCGCGAAAGTTGCAGCGCGCGGATTTCAGCCTCCAGCCGCGTGGTGCGGATGGCGCTTTCGACCAGCAGCGTGAGCCCCTCGAGCGCGGCCTGCGCGGTATCGTCGAAGGTGCCTACCTGCAATGCATCGAGCGTCAGCACGCCCCAGACGCGGCCGTCCTGTTCCAGGCTGATGCCCATGCAGTCATGCACGGGCAGCGGCTCGCCCACGTGCTCGTCGATCAGGCCGTCATAGGGGTCGGGCAGCGCGCTGTCATGGTGGAAGCACGTGACGCCGCGCCGCGCCAGGATCGCGCCAAGCCGCGGGTGCAGACCGACCGCAAAGCGGCGGCCGAGTGCATCGCGCACCAGCCCGTCCACGGCCAAGGGCCGCAGGTGTTCTTCTTCGAGCCGCAGCAAGGCCACGGCGCCACAGCCGAAGTGCGCGCGCAGTGCGCTGACCAGCCGCTGCAGGCGCACCGCGTGCGGCAGGTCGGCGACCACATCCGCCAGCAGTTCCGTATAGATGTCCCGTTGGGTTAGGGTCATAAATACCTTTAAGGGTAGAAAACACCCACACATGGGATGGGTGAATTTTACCGTGATTTTTTAACTAATTGATTTTCAAGAAATAAAAACTGGCACGATACTCGCGATAGTGATGTGCAAACCATTCGAGAAGGAGCACATCATGCGCTTGCAAGACCAGCCTCTGGGCCAGCTGGCCCGCCGTATTCCGGGTGCCACGGGCATCTTCCACGACTATGACCTCGACTTCTGCTGCGGAGGCAAGCAGACGCTGCGCGATGCCGCGGCCGCCAAGGGCCTGGATGCCGAAGCCATCGAAACCCGCCTGCAGACTTTGCAGCGCGACAGCGAACCGGTGCAGACCGACTGGGACGCCGTGCCGCCGGCCTCGCTGATCGCCCATATCCTGACGCGCTTCCACGAGCGCCATCGCGAGCAACTACCCGAACTGATCCGCCTGGCCCGCCGTGTCGAGCATGTGCATGGAGACCGGCCGGATTGCCCTGTTGGCCTGGCCGATCATCTCGTGGTCATGCGCGACGAACTGGAAGCGCATATGCAGAAGGAAGAGCAGGTGCTGTTCCCGATGCTGGCACGCGGGCTGCAGGCCGCCGCGACGGCGCCGATTACGGTGATGCGCATGGAGCATGACGACCACGGCGAAGCCCTCCAGCGCCTGGCCACGCTGACCAACGACATCACGCTGCCGCGCGCGGCGTGCAACACCTGGCGGGCGCTGTACCTCGGCCTGCGCACGCTGCGCGAAGACCTGATGGAACACATCCACCTGGAAAACAACATCTTGTTCGAGCCGGCCACCGCGCAGGCCGCGAACGACTGAGCCAACGCCAACACATTCCCATTAAAGCGAGCCTTATCATGGGTCCCTATCGCAGACTCTGGTTTCTGCTGATCGCCGTGCTGGCGGTCACGTTCTCCCTGCTCGGCTACTACGGTGTCGAGGTTTACCGGCAAGCGCCGCCGACGCCTGCCAAGGTGGTGGTCAGCGACGGCCGCACGCTCTTCACCGGCGAGGACATCCTCGACGGCCAGACCGCGTGGCAATCGGTCGGCGGCATGCAGCTTGGCTCCATCTGGGGCCACGGCGCCTACCAGGCGCCGGACTGGACCGCCGACTGGCTGCACCGCGAGCTGACCGCGTGGCTGGACCTGGCTGCGCGGCAGCAGTACGGCCGGCCGTATGCGAAGCTCGACGGCGCGGCACAAGCCGGGCTGCGCGAGCAACTGCGCGCCGAGTACCGCGGCAACCATGCCGATCCGCAGACCGGCGTGCTGACCGTGTCGCCGCGCCGTGCGCAGGCCATGGCACAGACCGCGGACTACTACGATCGCCTGTTCTCCGACTCGCCCGACCTGCACACGAGCCGCGAGCACTTCGCGATGAAGGAGAACACGCTGCCCAGCGCCGAACGCCGCGCGCAGCTCACACATTTCTTCTTCTGGACGGCATGGGCCGCGTCCACTGCGCGTCCAGGGCACGAAGCCACCTATACCAACAACTGGCCGCATGAGCCGCTGATCGGCAACCAGCCGACCAGCGAAAACGTGGTGTGGTCGGTCGTCAGCGTGGTGGTGCTGCTCGCCGGCGTCGGCCTGCTGGTGTGGGCCTGGGCGTTCCTGCGCGGGCAGGAAGAGAACCTGCCGCATGCCCCGACGCGTGAACCGCTGCTGGCCGTGGCGCTTACGCCGTCGCAACGCGCGCTCGGCAAGTACCTGTTCCTGGTGGTTGCGCTGTTTGTGTTCCAGGTATTTCTGGGCGGCTTCACCGCGCACTACACGGTGGAAGGGCAGAAGTTCTACGGTATCGATGTCTCGCAATGGTTCCCGTATTCGCTGGTGCGCACCTGGCACATTCAGAGCGCGCTGTTCTGGATCGCCACGGGCTTCCTGGCAGCGGGCCTGTTCCTGGCACCGCTGATCAACGGCGGCAAGGACCCGAAGTTCCAGCGCCTGGGCGTGGACGTCCTGTTCTGGGCGCTGGTCATCGTGGTGGTCGGCTCGTTCACGGGCAACTACCTGGCCATCGCGCAGATCCTGCCGCCGAACCTGAACTTCTGGCTGGGCCACCAGGGCTATGAGTACGTGGACCTGGGCCGCCTGTGGCAGATCGGCAAGTTCGCGGGCATCGTGATCTGGCTCGTGCTGATGATGCGTGGTATCTGGCCGGCGCTGCGTTCGCGCGGCGGCGACAAGAACCTGCTGGCGCTGCTCACGTCGTCCGTGGTTGCCATCGGCCTGTTCTACGGCGCGGGCCTGGCCTACGGCGAGCGCACCAGCCTGACGGTGATGGAATACTGGCGCTGGTGGGTCGTCCACCTGTGGGTGGAGGGCTTCTTCGAAGTGTTCGCCACCACGGCCCTGGCCTTTGTGTTCTGCACGCTTGGTCTCGTGTCGCGCCCGATGGCGACGGCCGCGAGCCTGGCATCGGCATCGCTGTTCATGCTCGGCGGCATTCCGGGCACGTTCCACCACCTGTACTTTGCTGGCACCACCACGCCGGTGATGGCGGTCGGTGCTGCGTTCAGCGCGCTGGAAGTGGTGCCGCTGATCGTGCTGGGCCATGAAGCATGGGACAACTGGCGCCTGAAGGACCGCGCGCCGTGGATGGCCGACCTGAAGTGGCCGCTGATGTGCTTCGTCGCGGTGGCGTTCTGGAACATGCTTGGTGCCGGCGTCTTCGGCTTCATGATCAACCCGCCGATCTCGCTGTACTACATCCAGGGCCAGAACACCACGCCGGTGCACGCGCACGCCGCGCTGTTCGGGGTGTATGGCTTCCTCGCGCTTGGCTTCACGCTGCTGGTGCTGCGCTACGTGCGTCCGGCCTACCGCCTGAGCCCTGCCCTGATGAAGACTGCGTTCTGGGGCCTGAACGCCGGCCTCGTGCTGATGATCAGCACCAGCCTGCTGCCGATCGGCATCATCCAGTTCCTGGCCAGCGTGGAATACGGTACCTGGTACTCGCGCAGCGAAGCGTTCATGCAGCAACCGATCCTGCAGACCCTGCGCTGGGTGCGCACGTTTGGCGACGTGGTGTTTATCGTCGGTGCCGTGTCGTTCGCGCTGCAGGTGGTGCTTGGGCTGGCTAATCGCACGGTCGCAGCGGATGCGCAGCCGGTGGGGCTGGAGCCGGCACGGCGGTGAAATCGATGGCTCCCCTGTTCCGCGTCGCGGCCCTGTGGCAGGCGAACGGAGCAGGGGATGCCGCATGTACCTGTACGCCTAAACAACGTACCTCAGGTCCTTCTGAGCGCTTGCACTGGATAACGCAAATTTCCCCACCAGTGAACTCGGATTTCTCCAAGTCCGATTGCAGAAAGCGCTCGCCATGCTTGCGAATCACGCAGTTCAGCGCTGGCAATGTCCCTCACATGCTTCTACACGGATTGATGCGCCCGATCAAATCGGGCGTAGTGATTGCTGCGCAGGATAGGCCGTCATCGTCCGGTTACGACGGTGACTGTTCAGCCTGGCACGAAGCGCCAGGCGTAACGGCACAGCAAAAGCGGAGGGAACAAAATGGCGGAAGGTTTTGACGATCCCAGGTCAACCGGCGCCCGCGCACCCGATGGGCTGATCACCGGGCAACAGGCATACCATCTTGAAGTGCCCGGCACGGCCAGCGCCGCGGCGTTGTCGGTGGTGTCCTTCGAGGCGGTGGAGCGGCTGGGCGAGCCCTACACCGTCACCATCCAGCTCACGCACCCGCTGGCGCTCGACCGGGCCGACTACCTCAACCGCGACGCCACATTCCTGATCGATCCCGCAGACGGCAGCGAGCCGCGCAAGTTCGCCGGCTGCATCACGCACTTCAGCGAAACCCGCCAGACGCGTGACTTTTACGGCTACGAGATTGTGGTCGAGCCGCTGGTCGCGCGGCTCAGGCTCACGCGCGCCAGCCGCATCTACCAGCAGCAGACCGCGCCGCAGATTATCGAGGCAATCCTGCGCCGCCATGATCTCAAGGGCCATCAGTTCATCTTCAGGACGCGACGCCAGTATCCGCAACACAAGTTGCGCATGCAGTACGGCGTCTCGGACTGGGACTATATCCGGCTGCTGATGGAGCAGGAGGGCCTGTACTGCTATTTCACCCTGGGCAAGTTCGGCGAGATGATCGTGTTCGGCGACGATATCGACCACTACCTCTACCAGCCGGAACTGCGCGTGCCGTACCGCGAGACGGCGGGACTGGAGTCGGGCCAGGAGACGGTGTTCTCGATCAAGACCCATGCCAGGACGATCCCCGAATCGTTCCGTGTGGCTGACTTCAATCCAGACAAGGCTTGGGAGCGCCTCACCGGCGAGGCCAACGTCGCGCGCAAGGAAAAGACCTACGGCCAGTCCTATGTCTACGGCACGCACCACCTGGACTTTGTCGATGCCAGGTGGGAGGCGCAACTGCGACACGAGGCGGAGCTGGCCGGGCAACTGGTCTATGCGGGCGAGAGCAATGTGCTGGCGCTGTGTCCGGCGCGCATCCTTCGCATGGACCTCGCGCTGCCCGACGCGCCCAACGGGCAGGTTGTCACCGAAGTCATCCACACCGGCGCGCGCGATGCCGCGTACCGTAACCGCTACCGGGCCATCCCCTCGGAGCGGCGCTTCCGCCTGCCGCTGGCCGAAGACAAGTGGCCGCGGATCGCCGGCACGCTGAGCGCCCGCGTCACCTCGCCGGGCCAGTACAAGTACGTTACCTGACGCAGAACGGACACTACGTCGTCCGCTTCGATTTCGACTTTGACGCGTGGCCCAACGGCGGGGAAAGCGTCCCCCTGCGCCTGGCCAAGCCGTTCGCCGGGGCGTTGCAGACGGGCTTCCACTTTCCGCTCGTAGACGGCACCTACGTGGACGTGGCCTTCCGCGATGGCAACCCGAACAAGCCGTACATCGCCAGCGTGCAGCACAACAGCCAGCATCCGGACCCGATCACGAACCAGGACCGGTGGCTGTCTCGGAACCTGATCCGCACGCAGAGCAACAACAAGCTGCGCATGGAGGACTGGCAGGGACAGGAAAGCATCAAGCTGTCAACGGAATACGGCGGCAAGACGCAGCTCAATCTCGGCTACCTGGTGGATCACAGGAAGAAGAAACGGGGCGAAGGCTTCGAGCTGCGCACCGATCTCAAGGGCAGCGTGCGCGGCGGCGCGGGTCTGCTGTTATCGGCTGACAAGCAGGAGCGCGCCAATGGCCACCAGGTGGACATGGCCGCCGCCATGAACCAGTTCGAACTGGCGATGGCCCATGCACAAGGACTGGCAGAGGCCGCGCGGGTTGCCATGGCGGAAGTGGCTGACCTGCGGGCGGAGAACCGGTGGCTCAAAGAGAGCGTCGGGGAACTGAAACAGGCGGCCATGGTGCTGTCGGCGCCGGCGGGTATTGCTGCCGCCACGCCCGAGCGCATTGCCCTGTCGGCGGGCAAGGATATCGGCATCAAGACCGCGGCATGGCTTCATGTCAGCGCCTTGCGCAATGTCGCCATCACGGCGGGCGAGGTGTTGTCGCTGTTCGCGCACAAACTCGGCATCAAGCTGTTGGCGGCCAAGGGCAAGGTACTGATTCAGGCCCAGTCCGATGCGATGGAGCTTGTGTCGGACAAGAACATGCAGTTGACCAGTGCCAGCGGCACGCTGACCGCCAATGCCCGGAACGGCGTCATCTTGAGCGGTGGCGGCAGCGCCTATGTGAAGGTGCAAGGCGACAACGTGGAGATCGGCGGCGCCGGCCATCTCATCCTGAAGATGATCGAGTTGCAGAAGTCGGGGCCGGGCTCGCTGTCATTGCCCATGCCCAGGTTCGGGCAGACAAACCTTTCACACAATGAGCGCTTCGTGCTGACCGATGCCGTCAGTGGCGAGCCGGCAGCGAACCGCGCCTACCGGATCAAGCTTGCTGATGGACAAATTGTCGAGGGTGTGACCAATGTCAATGGCGAGACCTCGCTGCTGGCCAAGGATATTGCGCAGGGTATGGAACTGCTGCGCGTGAAACTGGGGCTGTGAACATGAGTGAGAACAGCAATAGCGAACGTACAGAGGTGGATGCCGACAACGAGGTGACGGCCCCGCCGCGAGACTGGCGGAGAGAGGCGACGCGAGTGGTGCCGATGCAGCGGGACGTGAATGGCAATCCGTTCTGGGAGTCGTACCTGACCCCCACGAGCTTCTGCGTGCGGGCCGAAGCGCAAATTCCGCCGCACATGCCGGGGGTGGTCATCTTCGTGCATGGGGTCAACTCTGAAGGGGAGTGGTATGACACGGCTGAGGATGCGTTGTGTGCCGGTTTAAACGAGCGCCTTGGTCTCGAAGATACGGACTTCAAATTGAAGCCCAACAAATATGTCGACCGTGATCCCGATAAGAAGAAGATGCACGAGCGAAGGTATAACTCTGAGGAACCTGGCAATTCACCCGTCATCCGCTTCTACTGGGGCTACCGCGAGCCCGATGAGCATCAGGGCCGATACAAGGTGCCGCTGCGCAATCTCAAGGGGGTGGACTTCCAGAAGCGCACCGAGAATGATTCCGGGCCGTGGTTTTGGGGCGGCGGCGCGTTCCAAAACGGCACCAACAACCTACAGCAAATGTGGAGCCACAAGGGGTTCGATCGGACCATCCTGAGTATTGTGGATCTTCAGTTGCTGAACACCGAGCCTGAGCGCCAGTTGCAGAACGCCCCGCTGCGGGACTACTACCCGCATGCTGCCAAGCGGCTGGCGAACCTGATTGACAAGATTCGCAGCAGCTATCCGCATGACACGGTGACGATCATGTCGCACAGCCAGGGCACGATGATCGCCATGGCCGCGACGGCCTTGTGCGAGACGCGCGCCCCGGATGCGCTGTTCGTCATGAACTCGCCGTTCGCGCTGGATGACAAGCCGACGGACTTTGCCGCGTGCGGGAATAATCGGCCCACCGCTGAGGCGCGTGTCCGAACGTTCTGCAATATCGCCAACCGGATCAAGGGTGAGCGGCGGATGCTGGACGACCGGCTCAAGGGATTGCTTGCGGTCGGAAAAGGACCGGACGGCGAGCGGTGGCACCCGGATATCCAGATCACGCTAGAGATCAAGGAGCGCGACAACCATGGCCGCCTCTATGTCTATTTCAGCCCGCATGACCGCGTGATGGGATTGACTTCGCTGCAAAGCATCGGCTGGCAGGGTGTCAATGACACGCTGATTGATCTGCTCGGGGATACGGTCAAGCAGCGCATGCTGGCGCGCTTGACGCCGTGCGGGGACGTGCCCGGCCAGAAGCCGTACGGCACCCTCCCCGACATGAAGGGCGGCAGGCTCTACGACCCGGACCATCCCAAGGAGTTTTGGGACGGTAACCGGGGGCCGTTCTTCAACGCTGTCAAGCTGTGGGCCGTGCCGCACGCGAACCAGAAGGTGACCATCAACGCCGAACAGGTGCCGAAACCGTTGACGGCTGAAGAAACACGGCGTTTTGATGTATCCGTCACGGACCCACTAGTAAATGAGATGGGCGCTACTGACCCAGACACCGGCCAATACCTTGAACGGGATTATCCCTACTTTGAGTCGATCCAAGAACCCGAGCAATACCTGGACCGCGGCGCGGACATCTACAACGACGGTCGCCGGGTGAGAACGAAGGAAACTGTAGAAGAGGCCCGGAATCGGCTGAAACACCACAAGGCTGAACCCACCGACCACAGCACGCTCCCAATGAATAGAAAGTTCATGCAACGGGTGGCAGCTTATGACTTGCCCATAGGCTTCTGCGAGTCCTTCGATGACCGTGCGTTCTGGCGCGGTTTGATGATGGACGCGGACTGGACGCAATGCACGGATGCCTATTTCGAGAACGGCGTATTGCTCAAGCCGGACATGCCAACAGCCTATGTCGACAAAGAGATAGTCTCGGACGCTATCGAGCGGGCACAGGCCGAACGGGAAAAGCGGGAGAGACACTGATGCGCGCAAACATCCTGGGCGCTGTCGCCATGCTAATGATCGCCGGGTGTGCTGTAAAGAATGCGAATCCCCCGGAAATTGAGCGGAACTACGACGTGCCGCCGCAGGTGATCTACCAGATTGACGATCACCGCTTTTTCTCGCTGGAGAGTTATTCCGATTGTCATCATGGCACGACGTACTACAACGACACCCGCCAGGGCATTCGTACCAAACTGGGGTGGGCAAGCAAAGAGAACTATCGCGGACGTCTGATCAACGCTGATCCTACCGGACAGAACATCGTCATTCCGAATTCCACCCCTCCAAAATTTGCGTGCCCCGATAAGGGATGCCGGGTCTCGTTTGCTTACTCCACAGACGGTGGGCGTACGTTCCAGGGGGAATGGTACATGCGCAATACACAGAGTCCCTATCAGGACTCTGCCAACTACATCATTGCTGCTACGGCAGACCGCATCTACATAGCGGAAAAGTGGGGATCGGATGATTACTACGTGGAGCAATATCCACTGATTCCGGGTATCGACCTGAGCAAGGAATTGCCACCGGGTATCAAGGGGGATCGATTTAGCGCATCCAAGCGCCCAGACTACCTCAAGGGAGTGCACACGCCATCAGGACAGGAATACCTATTCTGTGACGACTCCGTCCGCCCAATGAATCTACCACCCAAAAGATGAAAGAACCTGCTCTGCTAAATGACGCCGCCAGCCAAATTTCGACAAAGAGACGGTCTCGGACGCCATCGCGCGGGCACAGGCCGAACGGGAAAAGCGGGAGAGACACTGATGCGCACAAACATCCTAGGCGCCGTCGCCATGCTAATGATCGCCGGGTGTGCCGTAAAGAATGCGAATCCGCCGGAGATTGAGCGGCGCTACGACGTGCCGCCGCAGGTGATCTATCGGATCGATGACCACCACTTTGTCTCGCTGGAGAACTATGCGGACTGCCATCATGGCACCACGTACTACAACGACACGCGACAAGGCATTCGTACCGAACTGGGAGAAGACAGCATCGAGAATTATCAAGGGCGACTGATCAATGCTGATCCTTCCGGTCGCTACATTGTGATTCCTTCTTCATTCCCTCCCGAAGAATCCTGTCCCGACAAGGGATGCAATATCTCGTTCATTTACTCGACAGATGGCGGGCGCTCGTTCCTGGGCACCTATTACATGCGCAATACATGGAGGCCATATCGGGATTCGGCCAACTACATTGTCGCGGCCACGGAGGATCGCATCTACATCGCGAAGAAGTGGGGATCACGCGACTACTCTGTTGAGCAGTATCCGCTCATTCCCGGCATCGACCTGAGAAAGGAGCTGCCGCCAGGAATCAAGGGCGACCGTTTTCGCGCCTCTGACCGTCCGGACTACCTTAAGGGACTGCGCACGCCATCGGGTCAGGAATACTTTTCCTGTGACGATTCGATTCGCCCCGCCATCACGCGAGAACAGTCTGAACGGGAAAAGCGGGAGAGACACTGATGCGCACGAGAATATCGGGCATTGTCAACTCGGGGTGCGCAAATCGAATTGCGCCTCTTGTCGGCGTCGCGTTGCTTGTCGGATGTGCTGTTCCTCTGTTCCTCCTTCGCTGATGGACAAATTGTCGAGGGTGTGACCAATGTCAATGGCGAGACCTCGCTGCTGGCCAAGGATATTGCGCAGGGTATGGAACTGCTGCGCGTGAAACTGGGGCTGTGAACATGAGTGAGAACAGCAATAGCGAACGTACAGAGGTGGATGCCGACAACGAGGCGACGGCCCCGCCGCGAGACTGGCGGAGAGAGGCGACGCGAGTGGTGCCGATGCAGCGGGACGTCAATGGCAATCCGTTCTGGGAGTCGTACATGACGCCCGCGAGCTTCTGCGTGCGGGCCGAAGCGCGGATTCCGCCGCACATGCCGGGGGTGATCATCTTTGTGCATGGGGTCAACTCTGAAGGGGAGTGGTATGACCCGGCTGAAAAGGCCATATGTGACGGGCTGAACGAACGCCTTGGACTTCAGGAAACCGATTTCAAGCTGGAGCCCAATGAGTATGCAGACCGCGACTCGGATACGAAGCAGATGCACGAGCGTCGATACAGCTCCAGTAAGCCCATAAAATCCCCGGTTATCCGCTTCTACTGGGGCTACCGCGAGCCCGATGAGCATCAGGGCCGATACAAGGTGCCGCTGCGCAATCTCAAGGGGGCGGACTTCTGGAAGCGGGCGGAAAACGACATCGGCCCCTGGTTCTGGGGCGGTGGCGCATTCCAGAACGGCACAAACAATCTTCAGCAGATGTGGAGCCACAAGGGGTTCGACCGGACCATCCTGAGCATGGTCGATCTTCAGTTGCTGAACACCGAGCCTGAGCGCCAGTTGCAGAACGCCCCGCTGCGAGACTACTACCCGCATGCTGCCAAACGGCTGGCGAACCTGATCGACAAGATTCGCAGCAGTTATCCGCATGACACCGTGACGATCATGTCGCACAGCCAGGGCACGATGATCGCCATGGCAGCGACGGCCTTGTGCGAGACGCGTGCCCCGGATGCGCTGTTCGTCATGAACTCGCCGTTCGCGCTGGATGACAAGCCGACGGACTTTGCCGCGTGCGGGAATAACCGTCCCACGGCCGAGGCGCGTGTCCGGACGTTCTGCAATATCGCCAACCGGATCAAGGCTGACCGGCGGATGCTGGACGATCGGCTCAAGGGATTGCTGGCGGTCGGGAAAGGCCCGGACGGCAAGCGCTGGCACCCGGATATCCAGATCACACCAGACATCAAGGAGCGTGACAACCATGGCCGCCTCTATGCCTATTTCAGCCCGCATGATCACGTGATGGGATTGACTTCGCTGAAAAGCATTGGCTGGCAGGGTGTCAACGACGCGCTGATTGACCTGCTCGGGGATACGGTCAAGCAGCGCATGCTTGCGCGCTTGACGCCGTGCGGGGACGCACCCGGCCAGAAGCCGTACGGCACTCTGCCCGATATGAAGGTCGGCAGGCTCTACGACCCGGACCATCCCAAGGAGTTTTGGGACGGTAACCGGGGGCCGTTCTTCAATGCCGTCAAATTGTGGGCGGTGCCGTCGGCAAATCAGACCGTACATATCAACGCGGAGCCAGTGCCGAACCCGCTGACGGCCGAGGATACGAAGGATTTTGATGTGTCCGTCACGGACCCGCAGGTCGATGAGATGGGCGCGACTGCCCCAGATACTGGCGAATACCTTGAACGAGATTATCCCTACTTTGAGTCGATCCTCGAGCCGGAGCGATATCTAGACCGAGGCGCCGACATCTACAACGACGGTCGCCGGGTGATAACGAAGGAAACAGTGGAGGAGGCCCGGGATAGATTGAAGCATTACAAGGCCGAGCCCGCCGACCACAGCACGCTTCCAATGAATAGAAAGTTCATGCAACGGGTGGCATCTTACGACTTGCCCATAGGCTTTTGCGAGTCCTTCGACGACCGAGCATTCTGGCGCGGTTTGATGATGGACGCGGACTGGACGCAATGCACGGATGCCTATTTCGAGAACGACGTATTGCTCAGGCCGGACATGCCAACGGCCTATATCGACAAAGAGACGGTCTCGGACGCCATCGCACGGACACAGGCTGAACGGGCCAAGCGGGAGAGAAGCTGATGCGCGCAAATATCCTCAGCACTGCCGCCATACTATTGACCGCAGGATGCGCTGTGCAGGGGTCGAATCCTTCCACCGTCGAGCAGCACTACGATGTGCCGCCGCAGGTGATCTACCGGATCGACGATCACCGTTTCATCTCGCTGGAGAACTACAAGGATTGTCACTATGGCACGACGTACTACAACGACATCAAATTGGGCATTCGGACTAGATTCGGGCGGGGGGGAGGTATCGAGAACTATCGTGGCCGCCTGATCAATGCTGATCCATCCGGCCGGTACATCGTGGTTCCTTCATCCTTCCATCCTAATGGGGCTTGCCCCGACAAAGGCTGCAATATTGCGTTCATCTACTCGACGGACGCCGGACGCACATTTCAGAGCGGCGGATATTACATTAGCAACACCCAAACTCCCTATTTGGACTCTGCTGACTACATCGTGACAGCTACAGCAGACCGCATTTACATCGCAAAGAAATGGGGATCACGCGACTACTCTGTTGAGCAGTATCCGCTCATTCCCGGCATCGACCTGAGAAAGGAACTGCCGCCAGGAATCAAGGGCGACCGTTTTCGCGCCTCTGATCGTCCGGACTACCTCAAGGGCCTGCGTACACCCTCAGGTCAGGAATACCTGTCCTGTGACGATTCCATCCGTCCCAAGAATCTGCCACCCAAGAAATGAAAGAACCTGCCCTGCTAAATGACCCCACCACCCACGGCGGCCGCGTCAAGACCGCCTCATCCACCTACATCCTCGACGGACGCCGCGCGGCCCGCGTTGGCGACATCGTGTCCTGCCCCATCCACGGTGACAACCCGCTCACCGAGGGCGGTGAAGGCATGAGCGACGAGGGCCGCCCGCTGGTCGTCACGGGCTGCCGTTCGCAATGCGGCAGCGTCGTGCTGCCGCGATACTCGGGAGTCAAGATCAGATGACATCGCCGTGGTTCTGTCCCGTGCCGAGCAAGCGACCGGAAGTTGCCTGGCCCGGCATTTGGCCCTATCTCATCATCTATGTGGTGATTCAGGCGATCACCGCTCTGATCGTGATCGACGCATGGCCCAAGGGAAAGCCGGCTGGCACGTTCGACTTTTACATGACCTTGTTGTTTCCGGCCGCATACGCGTCTTTTGTCGTTCTCAGTTTGTTTTATTACTTCTCGTTTGAAAGGCCCGCCTGGAGAACCTACGCGTGGAACAACCTTTGCGAAGAGCGCGAATGCTATTGGCACAGGTGGGCGCAAAAGTGCGTGGCGGTGGTGGGAAGCGTGGTGCTTGCTGCGGAGGAAGACATCGCGGAGCGCATGCTCGGACTGGAGGGCAGTGCCCCGACCAATCCCGACAAGATATTGCCGCTGAAGCTGGCGGTGCCCGCGGGCACGAGCCAACTGGCCCACGTGCTGGGCCTGCTGCTCCAACCGCTGGTGCAAACAGTGAAGCCGTTGCAACGGGCAGGGAATCTCCGCGTCGTCCTGCAAACCGAACGGGAAGCCGACTTGGAGGAGTTGCAGCGCGTCATGCGCAAGCTGGAGTTGTCGCCGTCGAATCTGTTGTGGGACTCAGGCAAGGATCCGGCGTCTGTGCGTCACCTGTGGAGGGATGACAAGGCGCTATCGGGAAGCCTGCTTGTCCTGGCCTGTCAATTGCACGAAGGGAAAATGGAGCCGGATTGTTCGGAACTGGCGCTGGCATTGCTGGTGTGCCACCCGGATGTGCTGGGGCGAACGAAGCCGCATGGCTACTGGTATCGTCCCATCTCGGCCGATGCCGATGAGCTTGACACCGCGCTGACAACGCTGTTGCGCGCCGGGCAGACGCCACCGAAGCGTCTCAAACACTTCTGGTTCAGTGGGTTAGACAAGCGGATGCGGCACGCGGTGACGACGGCGGTCAGTGATACTGAGTTGAACTTGGGGATACAAGATATCGACCGATGTCTCGGCAAAGCGGGGCACGTCAGTCAGTGGCTGCCAGCCGCACTGGCCGCGCAGATGCACCACCACGGACAAGGTGCGCAGTTGATCGCCACACCCGGCAACCCCGGCGCCACCCTGCATGTGGTGGCTCCGCAGGTGGCAGGTCCCGCCTACGCATCCGCGCCGCAAATTTTCGGCATGATGTGGGCCGTCACGCTGATCGCGCTCGCTGCGGGTGCGTTTATGCTGGACCTGTTCCAGGTCAAGGGGAACACCGATGACATGTTCATGGCATGGTGGGCCTATCCCTTGATTACCGTGGTGCTGATTGCACTGGGCGTGATCGCGGAAGGACTGAGCCTGGGCGGGATGTACCAGGATTTCTGGGAAAGGTATGGATGGTAATGCAGTCTGCGAAACCAATGTATGGCAATCGACGAGACAACGGTGTTGGCCGGCCGAGCCGGCCATCTGCCGCAATCAGAACGGCCGGTCCCCCATGATCGTCGCGCGTTCCATCCGGCGCGGCGCCGGCCAGTAATCACTGACCGCATAGTGCTGCGTGGCGACGTTGTCCCAGATCGCCACGCTGTTGGGCCGCCAGCGGAAGCGCACCTGGTACTCCGGTATCGCGGCCTGGCTGAGCAGGTAATTCAGAAGCAGGCTTGCACCCGGCGTCTTGTCCTGTCCGAAGCGCACATTCTCCGGCGTGTGGTAGTTGATGAAGTGGGTCGAGAACGGCGTCACGTACAGGATTTTCTCGCCGGTTTCCGGATGGGTCCTGACGACAGGATGATCGACGAGCGGGTTCTTGCGTACCAGCTCCTCTCTCTCCTCCGCGGTCATGATCGCGCCAAACGAATGCTCGATGCCGTGCTTGGCACGCAGGTGCGCAATCTTCTGCTTGATCTCTTCGGGAAGGTGCTTGTACGCCTCAACCATATTCACCCAGATGGTGTCGCCACCGACGTCGGGGCACGAGATGCATCGCAGCACCGCACCCTTGGGCGGGCTCGCGCGCCACGAGGCATCGCTGTGGTAGGTGTTCTCGAAGTGGTCGCGCTTTTCGCTCTTGTAGATCTCGATCAGTCCCGGATAGCCCGGCACCGTATTGTTGACGGGGTGGTCTTCCAGGTCACCGAAACGCCGCGCGAACGCGACATGCTCGTCGCGCGTGATGTCCTGGTCGCGGAAGAACAGCACTCGGTGCTTCAACAGCAGCGCCTTGATTTCCGCAAAGAGCGAATCGTCGCGCGCGACGTCGGCCAGGCTCACGCCAGTCAGTTCGGCGCCGATCGAGCAGGTAAGTTGATTGATTTGCATAATGACCACTCCTTGAACGTTGGAAGCGACAGGCATCGCGGTCGGGCGATGCAGCCTGCTGCGCTGGATTCGACTGTCGGGGGGGAACCGAGGCTGGTGACCGGTTGAGACGTCCGCTGTCAGTCAGCGGTGAGCACGATCTTGCCCATGTGCTGGCTGCTCGCGATATAGGCGTAGGCGTCGCCAATCGCATCCATGGGGAAGGTCTTGTCGATCGGCAGGCGCAGCTTGCCGCCGCGGAACGAGGGCAGCAGGTCGCGCGCGCACGCCTGGATGCACGCGATACGCTCCTGCTCGGTACGCGTGCGGAACGTGACGCCGATCAGCTTCAGGCGATTCAGCCAGAGCCTGTTGATATCGACCTGGGCGGTGGCGCCGCCGCCAAGCCGGGCGATATTGACGAGGCGTCCTTTCACCGCGAGGCTCTTGATATGGTCTTCGAAGACGGTCCCGCCGATGGTGTCGATGATGATGTCCACGCCGCGCTTGTCGGTGGCTGCCATGATGGCCTCGACCTGCGCATCGCGCGACGCATTGACGCCGACGTCCACGCCGAACCTGGCGAGGCGTTCGAGCTTTTCCGCCGACCGCGAGGACGCGATCACCGGCCGCGCGCCGAGCGCCGACGCGATCATGATCGCCGCCATGCCGACGCCGCCCGAGGCGCCGTTGATGAACACCGATTCGCCCGCCTTCAGCTCGCCATTGCTCACGAGCGCGTCGTGGGCGGTGATGAACACATTAGGGAATGCCGCCGCATCGACCCATGACACATCGTCGGGCACCGGCATCAGCGCCAGCGGCGCCGCGATCACGAACTGCGCGTGGCAGCCGCGGCCATGGCCCATGACGCGGTCACCCTCGCGCCAGTCCCTGACCTTCTCGCCGACGCTGACGACTTCGCCGGCGAACTCGACGCCAGCGGTCATCGGGTTGCCGGCCCGGTGTTCCCCCATGTACTTGAGCTCGCCGTAGTTGAGGCCGGAGGCACGAACCCGGACCAGCACATCTTCGGGGCCCGGCTGCGGAACGGGGATATCCCGCACCTCGATGCGGCCGCCGTCGGCGCCCGGAATCACTTGTGCCGCTTTCATGCTGTCTCCTTTTGCTTCACTCGGTTGACAGCGATTCTCGGCAGTTCCAGGCCGCAGTGCTTGACGGGTGGCGCCACAACTTGGCGGATCGCGCCAGCTGGCTGCGTTGCCAGCGCCGGAGCGATACCGATACCGGGATTTCAGCGGCTCTGCTCGGCGCGCCAGCGCGTCGGCGGCGTGCCGAACTGCGCGCTGAACCAGCGCGAGAAGGTACTGACCTCGGCGAACCCCACCAGCATGGCCACCTGCGACACCGGATAACGGCTGTCGCCCAGATAGCGGCAGGCCAGCCCACGCCGGACTTCATTCACCAGCGACGAGAACTCCAGGCCTTCCTGCTCGAGCCGACGCTGCAGCGTGCGCGGACTCATGCCGAGCTGCTGGCCGACATGATCGATGCTGCCCTGTCCGCGCGGCAGGAGCATGTGGACCGCGCGGCGGACATTGGAGGCCGTGGAAAGCTGACGCCCGAGCGGGTTCTGTTCGAGGAATTCCCGGGCGTAGCGCGCGAGATTCACGTCGCCGAGCGGATTGGGCCGGTCGAGGTCCCGCCGGTCGATGACGATGCCGTCGAAGTCGCTGCCGAACTCGACCCTGGCTCCGAACAGCCGGTGGTGGATGTGGAGACTGGCCGGCGCGGCATGCGAAAAATGCACGCTGCGCGGCTTCCACGCCCCGCCCAGCATCGACTTCATCAGGCACAGCAGTGCGCCAACGGAAAGCTCGACCGGCTGGCGCCCCGGAACCGGCCGCTCCGTGATCAGCTGCTGCCGGACTATGGCCGTATCGCCGATTTCCTCCACATGGACGAATACGGATTCGCTCAGCAGGTGGCGATAGGTCTCGAGCTGGCCCAGCGCATGCCGCAGCGTCGGCTGGTGCTGCAACAGCAGGCTGATGGGGCCGAAGTCGGACAGCCGCCACGACTCGGCCATCAGCAGGCCGACCGCGGCGCAGCCGGACGACTGCGCGGTGGAATCCAGCACCTTCGCGAGCCATGGCTCCGGGACATGCAGGTCGGGCGAGACGATGCATGACCGGTCGGCGCCGACGTGGTGGATCATGCGCTCCGGGTCGACGCCAATGGTTCGGGCAATCTCGGAATACTTGACCAGGAGGGCGCTGCGAATCAGGGTGCTCATGACGGCTTGGGGGCGGATGCTTGGCAATTCCGGTGCCGCGCTCTGGCGCTGTGTCACCGGCTCTGAAGGTATGCACGCACCCGTGCCGTGTCAATCCTCCTATATAGGATTCATCGTAAACACCTAGCAGGAGAGGCCGGCGCCCGGAGCCGCTGCGGAATCACTGTGTCTTGCGCAGGAAGCCCTGGTTGCCGCCGTTGCGGTTGGGCGCGAAGCCATTTGCCTGCAGCGACTCTTCCACGGTGTCGTAGAACACGCCGATCTTGCTGATCTCGCGCGCCTCCTTGGCCGTGGCGATCTCGCGGCCGAACTCGTGCGAGATGCGCACCAGCTGTTCGATCTGCTTCACCGTGCTCTGCTTGGCAGTGCGCTTCTGGTTCCAGATGCCGTCTTCGATGCCGCAGCGCACATGCAAGCCCATGGCAATGCCCATCATGTTGACCGGCAGCACATTGCGCACATTGCTTTCCACCGTCACCACCGCGCCATCGGGCACGCCGCGCATGAAGTTGCCCAGGCTGTAGATATTGGGCGTGTCCATGCCGCCGCCGATTGCCACCCAGTTCATCACCAGCGGGCCCTTGTAGAAGCCGCGGCGCATCAGGCGTTCCACCGACTCGAAGCTGTTGGTGTTGTAGCACTGGAAGGCGCTCTGGATGCCCTTGGCGGTCAGGCGGCGGACGTGCTCCTCCACCCACCCGGGCTGCGCGGGCACGGTCATTTCCTTGTAGGCCTCGAAGATGGCCGGGTTCTCGCGCGAGGTGCCGCGGAAGTCGGCGTCTTCCGCATGGTCGGTCACGTTCATCTGCGAGGTGTTGACCGTCACCGTGACCTGGTCGGGCGTGGGTTCGAGTTCGGCCAGCATGTGGCGGGTGTCGTCCGACAGCCACTTGGCGGCCTGGCCCTCGTTTTCGGGCGCAAACGAGATCGAGCCGCCGACCTGGATGATCATCTCCGGCACGGCCTTGCGCACGCCGGCGATCAGCTCGTTGAACATGGACAGCCGCTTGCTGCCCTTGCCGTCCAGTTCGCGCACATGCAGGTGCAGCACGGTGGCGCCGGCGTTGTAGCAATCCACGGCCTTCTGGATTTGTGCTTCCATGGTGACCGGAATGTCTTCGGGGAAGTCCGAAGGCAGCCAGCCCGGGGCGTAGGGCGCCGCGGTGATGATCAGGGGCTGCTGGTTCTCGGGGAACAGGTGGCCGTCGAGAAAGTTCATGTTGTGTCTCCAGGGGAGTGCTGTGGTCGGTTCAGGAGACGGCCGTGTCGGCCCGATGCGCTGGTCTCCATGTTTCCGGCTGTGATCCGGTCCACTGAGTATCTGGCGCGCCCGCCGCGACCGCTTGTCGATCCGGGACATGCATTTGTCTAGTTGGGACAGGCCTGGCGCGGGCGTCGCGGGCGCCACATGCGCACGCGGACCGGCGCCGCGCCGGGAAACAGGGGCCGGGCGGAGCGCCCGCTGTCACGATCTGCACATTTCTGTCGCGCGATGCAAAGCGGGCGGCTGCGCGCGCCCACAGAATGTTCCTGACGGCCATATCAGAGCCAGGCCAAGGCGTCCAGCGATGCCACGGACCAAGAGACCCCCCTAAGGAACCGCGATGAAGCCTTTCCCGAAGTTTGCCCGCCAGGCGCTGGCACTGATGATTGCCTCTGTTCCCTTGCTGCCGGCTGCGAATGCCGCAGAATGGCCGACCAAGCCCGTACGGATCATCGTGGCAGCGCCGCCGGGCGGCACCGCCGACATCCTGGCGCGGCTCTTCGCACATGAGCTGCAGCGCCCGCTCGGACAGACCCTGATCGTCGACAACAAGGCCGGCGCGGCGGGAACCATCGGCGTGCATGGCCTGCTGTCCGCTCCGCGGGACGGGTACACCTTCCTGCTGGTCCAGAAGGGCATCGTCTCGGAAGTGCCCCAGGTCATGAAGGTCACCTATGACCCGTTCAAGGACCTCGTGCCCGTGGCGCAGCTGACCCGGCAGGGGCTCATCCTGGTCGGCAAGCCCGGCCTGCCCGCCAGGAACCTCGGCGAGTTGATCACCTACATCAAGGCGAACCCGGGCAAGGTCGACTACGCGAACTTCGGTGCCGGCATGCGCGGCCATACCATCGGCGTGCAGTTCAACCGGCTGGCAGGCCTGACCGCAGGTGCCGTGAGCTACAAGGGGTCGCCGCCCGCGCTGCAGGACGTGATGGGGGGCCACGTCCCGCTCATGTTCGACGGCCCGGCCACCTCGCTGCCGTTCATCAAGTCGGGTCAGCTCAAGGCGTTCGCGATTGCCTACCCGAAGCGGATTCCGGCACTGCCTGACGTGCCCACGTTTGCCGAGCTCGGCTTTCCGGATCTCAAGGAAGTGAGCTGGATGGGACTCTGGTCCGCGCCGGGCGTACCGCCTGCCGTGCTCGCCAGGCTTCGCGAAGCGACGCTCAAGGTCATGCAGTCGCCCGCTGTCCAGAAGAAGATCGAAGAGCTCGGCATGGAGATCGGCTCGGCGGCCTCCAGCGAAGAGCTTGCCAGGGACGCGCGTGAGTCGTCCGAACGCCAGGGCAAGCTGCTGCGCTCGATCAACTTCACTCCGGACTGAGGGCTACCGGCACAGCGAACGTGACGTCACGCTCCGCCCCCGGGCGGAGCCAATCGGGGGAGCCATGCAATCCGTCGGCAAGCTGATTCGCAGCGCCAGCCTGAACGGCTACATCGAGCTGGTGGCGTCGCTCGGGCACGATCCCCACGCCTACCTGCGCGCGGTAGGGCTGTCGGCCGGGCTGCTGGAGAATCCGGAGCAACTGATTCCCAGCCATGCCGTGCGCGAGCTGCTGGAACTCACCGCGCGCGCCACCGGCCTGGAAGACTTCGCGCTGCGGCTGGTTGCGCAGCGGTCGTTCTCGAACCTGGGGCCCATCAGCCTGGTGCTGAGGGAAGAGCCGACGCCGCGGCAGGCGCTCGATACCTTGTGCCGCTACCTGAAGCTGCTCAGCGCCACGCTGGTCACGCACATCGACGACAACGGGCATACCGTCGTCATTCGCGAGGATCTGCTGCCGAGCCCGGGGTTGTCCACGCGGCAGGCGATGGAACTCGCCGTGGGCGTGAAGTTCCGCATCATGCGCGAGCTGATCGGGCCCCGGTGGCAGCCGGTCGAGGTTTGTTTTACGCATCGCGCACCGGCCGACGCGGCGGCGCACCGTGCGTTCTTTGGCACGCTGCCGAAGTTCAACCAGTCGTTCAACGGCATGGTCTGCATGGCGGCCGACCTGCAGATGCCGCGCACGCCGGGCGACCCGGGCGCCGCGCGCTTTGCGCGGGACTACCTCGAGGCCGCACTGCGGCACCGCGATGAAGGCGTGCGTGAATCGTGCCGCGAGCTGATCCTCTCCTTGCTTCCATCCGGCCGTTGCACGGCAGAGCAACTGGCGCACCGGTTGCGCGTCGACCGCCGCACGCTGCACCGCTACCTCAGCGCCGAAGGACTGACGTTTTCATCGCTGCTCGACCAGGTCCGCATGGAACTGGTGATGCGCCACCTGAAGGAAAGCGACCAGCCGGTCGGCGAAGTGGCCGGCTTGCTGGGCTTCTCCACGCCGAGCAGTTTCAGCCACTGGTTCCGCGCCGCGTTTGGCTGCAGCGCGACCGACTGGCGCAGGCAGTGCGCCGGCGGCTAAGCCGGTCATTTCCCGGCCGAGCGCGCCGGTACACGGCCTCAGCCTCAGCCTCAGTGAACAAAGCCTCCCTTCACAAACCTGACCGGTTCCGCATCCATGCGCAGGAGCAGCGCCGTGAGCCCATCGGCGCGCGGCGCTTCGCGCGGTGTCCCGGCCGCGGCGCCTGACCGGCAAACCATGTCCGTATCCGACCACCCCCTCGTGCCCGGCGTACCGCGCGCCCGCAGCCAGCCGCCGCGGTCCGCCAGCAACTCCGTCCCGCCCAGCCGGTTGGCGGGCACGCCGGCGATCTGCGCATAGACGGCCCACGCCTGCGCGGACACCGCCACGCAGTTGGTACGAAAGCGCGGCAAGCCGGCAGGCAAGGTGCCATCGCGCGTCAGCAGCAAGGTCTGGAACCGCGGATCCAGCATCGGCAGCGAAGCCGGGTCTCCATTGAACGCCACCACGCGCACCCGCTGCCCGCCACGCCACTGCGCCAGCGGAAGGGGCAACGCATCCGCGCCGCATTGCACCAGGGTATCGGGCAATGGCAACGGCACCGGCCAGCTGCCGTTGGCGGCAGCGCCGCTGCCCGCGGCCAGCGCCTTCATGTAATCGAGCACCGCCCACGTGTCCGCGTCGCTCAGCGTCGCGCCAAACGCGGGCATGGTGGGCTCGCCATTCGCGTCCCGCATGCCGTTCACGACATGCCAGAACAACTCGCCATCCGCGCGCCGCGCAAGCAGCGGACCGACCAGCGTGGGCGGCCAGCGCTTGAGGGAAGCCGCCAGTGGTCCCTCCCCGCGGCCGTCGTTGCCGTGACAGGACGCGCAGCGCTGCGCATAGACGGTGGCGCCGAGCGCGATGGCATCGACCGAGAACTGTGTGGGGCTGGTGTGGAAGCTGGTCGGCGCCGCAGAGCCGAGCAGCAACGAGGGCGACGGCCACGGTGCCACAACGAGGGCCAGGGCGGCTACGGCAAGCAGGCCACCGCGGTGGCGGCACCATGCAATCGCAAGCGTCATCAACGCCAGCGCAAACACCGTCGCGCCGAGCGACCAGGCAAGCTGGCGCGCGAGGCCGAGGTCGATCAGCAGCGTTTCGCCCGCAATACGCCGCGCCCACGGCCAGGCGGGCTGGCCGTGGGCGTCCCCGCTGAGCCCCAGTGCATGGCAGAGCCGCAGCAGTGCAAGCTGGGCGTTCTGGAGCAGGACCAGCAGGGTATTGAGCCAGGCCTGCGCGGGCAGGCCGTTCATGGGCGCACTGGGCGCACCGCCCCGTCAAGCCAGGACATCGTCACCAGCTTGCATCCAGTCCGAGGTGGCGCAGCGCTTCGTGGCGCAGTGCGGTCAGGCGCGGATCGCCGCGGTGGCGCGGGTAGGGCAGGTCCACGGCGATTTCCGCGCGGATCTTCGCCGGCCGGTCGCTGAAGATGATCACGCGCTGCGCCAGGAACAAGGCTTCTTCCACATCGTGCGTGACCAGCAGCGCCGAGAAGCCCGCGCGCTGCCATAGCTCGACGAGATCGCCCTGCATGGCCAGGCGTGTGAGCGAGTCGAGCTTGCCGAGCGGTTCGTCGAGCACGAGCAGGCGCGGGTCGTTGACGAGCGCGCGCGCCAGCGCCACGCGCTGCGCCATGCCGCCCGAAAGCTGGTGCGGGAAGGCGCGCCCGAACGATTCCAGGCCGACGCGCCTGAGCGCCCCATCGACACGATGGCGTTCCTGCCTGACGATACCGCGTGCCTGCAGCCCGAGTGCGACGTTGTCCCACACGCGGCGCCACGGGTACAGCGTCGGGTCCTGGAACACGACGATGCGCGACGGGTCGGGCTCGGTGATGGGCGCGCCGTCCTGTAGCATTTCGCCAGCGACCGGCTTGTCCAGGCCCGCGACCAGACGCAGCAGCGTGGATTTTCCGCAGCCGCTGGGGCCGAGCAGGGCGACGAACTCGCCGCGTTCGACCGTCAGGTCCACGCCGTCCAGCACCTGCAAGCGATTGTCGCCGCTGCCGAACCAATGGCTGACGTTGCGGATATCGATGTGTGCGCCAGTTGCCGGCGTCGGGGTGGGCCCCCTTGCGGCGGCAGGGCGTTCAGCGATGGCTACCATTTGACGGTTCCCTTCTGCCACGACAGCGCGCGGTCGCGCACGGTGAACAGCAGCGTGATGACGCCGGAGAAGAGCAGCGCCATCACGATCAGCGCGGCATACATATTGACGTAGGAGGCCCAGCCCTGTGCCCAGGTCAGGTACCAGCCGAGGCCGGACTTCACGCCCATCATCTCGGCCGTGACCAGCACGGAAAACGAGGCGCCCAGGCCCATGAACAGGCCGACGAATACCTGGGGCAACGCTGCGGGGATAGCGACGCGCAACACCAGGAACCAGCCCGATGCCCCCATCGTTCGCGCGACATCGTAGTAGCTTTTGCTGACGCTGGCCACGCCGGACCAGGTCAGCACCGCGACGGGGAAGGCCGTGGCCAGCGCGATCAGGAACACTGCGGCCGAGTAGCTCGACGGGAAGAAGTAGAAGGTCAGCGGCAGCAGCGCGGTGGAAGGCAACGGGCCCAGCACGCGCAGGACCGGATGCACCCAGTAGCCGATGCGGCGCGACCAGCCGATCGACACGCCGATCAGGAAGCCGGCGATGCCGCCATACGCCACGCCGAGCCCAAGCAGCTTGAGCGTGTTGAGGGCGCTGTCGCCAAGCCGGGGCCAGTCATCGACATAGACTTCGATCAGCGCCTGCGGCGGCGCGAAGAACGGCGTGGGCAGGATCGCGGTCTTGGCGGTCAGGATCTCCCACGCGGACAGCACCACGGCCATCGCGACGAGCCACGGCCCGGCGGCATGCAGGCGGGCCAGCGCGCCGCGCGGCAGCGGTGCCCGCCGGCCGGCGAGCGCCAGCAGCGCCAGCACGACGGCCACCGACACTGCGGCGATGCCGAGTTCCTCGGTGTAGGCCCAGTCGGAGAAGCCCGCCACCTGGTTGGGCCAGCGCCATGTGATGGCGCCGAAGGCCGCCCAGGCGCCGGCCGCGGCGATGCCTGCGCGCCAGGGCCGCCAGGCGTCGCGTGCCGGTGCCGAGGCGGCGCCGGCGCTGCGCGCGAGCACCGGGTCGAGTGCGGAGTGGCTTGTGGTCATGGCGTTACCCCAGGACGTTGGCGTAGACGTGCTGCGCCAGGCGTTTGGCATCGGTGGTCTTCTTGAGCACGCCGATGCGGCGGAAATCCTCGGCGTAGAAGCCGATCTCTTCCTGCAGGTCCAGGCCGGTCGGGTGGTGCGTGTAGGTCAGCGTGGCGTAGAGCTTGCGCAGGTCATCGGGACTGATCTTGGGCGAGTACCTGGCGAAGACCCTGGCGGCCTCGTTCGGGTTCTCGTTGACGAACTCGGTGGCCTGCACGATCGCGCGCGCCAGCGATGCCGCGGCCGGGCGGTCATTGCGCACCAGTTCGCCGCGCGCGCCGACCACGCAGCAGACCTTGCGCGCGTACTCGCCGGTCAGGTTGGTGGCCAGTTCGACATAGGCGCCGTTGGTGCGCTTTTCGAGCAGATAGAGATTGGGGTCGCCGTCGGCAATGGCCTGGATCTCGCCCTTGTCCACCGCCACGCCGAGCAGGTCGGCGGGATACTGGCGCCAGGTGATGTCCTTGTCGGGATCGATGCCGTGCTTGGCCAGCAGGATGGTGAAGAAGTGCTTGCCCGGCGCGGCCAGGTCGCTCACGCCGACGGTCTTGCCCTTGAGCTGCTGCAGGCTGGTCACGCCCGCTGCCCTCGCGCCCACCAGCCGCACGCAGCCGCCGTGCGAGCTGCCGATGATCTTGACGTCGAAGCCGGCTTCCAGCGGCTTGAGCCAGCGGTGGATCATGCCGATCGCGGCATCGGCCTTGCCCGTGGCGATCGATTCGAGCAGCTGGTCGGTGGAGCCGCTGTAGTTGATCAGCTCGACCTGCAGCCCGTTCTTCTCGAAGAAGCCGCGCTCTTGCGCCACCACGACCGGTGTCAGGCAGAACGAATTCTGGTTCCAGGCAAAGGTCAGCTTGCGCGGTGCGGACCAGGCCTGGCGGCCAAGGATCAGTGCCGGCGCGGCGATAGCGGCCGCGCCAGCGGCGCGCAGCACGCAGCGGCGGCGCGCGTTGTGGCTGGCCGCGCTGGCAAGCGTGGCGGCCGGTTCGATTTGGCTCATGGATTTTCCCGCGTTCCTGTTGTTTGCCGGATTCAGGCTGCCTTGCGCGCGGACTGGTGCCCTGCATCGCGCTGCGCGACCAGTTCGCGCACGCGCGGAATCAGCTCGCGGCCGTAGTCGATCACGTCTTCCAGCGGATCGAAGCCGCGGATCAGGAAGGTGGTGACGCCCAGGTCGTAGTACTGCAGCAGTGCATCGGCCACCTGCTCCGGCGTCCCCACCAGGCCGGTGGAATTGGAGCGGCCGCCGGTCTCGCGGGCGATCGCGGTCCACAGGCGCTGGTCGACGCGGTCACCGTGCTCCGCCGCGGCAAGCAGGCGGCGCGCGCCTTCGCTCTGCTGCGGACCGCCGCGGCTGTAGCCCTGCTGCACGCGCAGCGCGCGGGTACGCTCGAGGATGCTGTCGGCGCGCGCCCATGCCTTTTCCTCGGTCTGCGCGAGTACCGGGCGGAACGAGACCGAGAAGCGCACCTCGCGGCCGTGCTGTGCCGCTTCGGCGCGCACGCGCGTGGTCAGCTCGCGCACCTGGTCGAGCGACTCGCCCCACAGCGCGTACACGTCGGCGTGCTTGCCCGCGACCTTGAGCGCGGCTTCGGACGCACCGCCGAAGTAGATTGGCACATGCGGCTTCTGTGCAGGCTTGACCTCGGAGAAGCCATTGCTGAAGCGGTAGTACTTGCCTTCGTGGTCGAACGGCTTGTCCTCGGTCCAGATGCGCCGCAGGATCTCCAGGTATTCGTCGGTGCGCGCATAGCGCTCGTCATGGTTCAGGTAGTCGCCGTCGCGTTTCTGCTCGTCGTCGGAGCCGCCCGAGATGAAGTGCACGCCGAGGCGGCCGCCGCTGAACTGGTCGAGCGTGGCGATCTGGCGCGCGGCCAGCGTCGGCGCGGTGAAGCCGGGTCGGTGGGCCAGCATGAAGTGGATGCGCTCGGTCACCGTGGCCGCGTAGGAGATCGTCAGCGTCGCCGAGGGGCCGGTCGAATGGTGCGGCACCAGGATGCGGTCGAAGCCCGCCTGCTCGTGGGCCTGGGCGAAGGCACGGACATAATCGCGGTCGATCACCGGGCCCGTGGGGCGGTGGATCTCGGACTGCTTCTGGCTCTGGATCATGCCGATGATATCGACGCTCATGCGTGGTTCTCCTGACGGGAAGGGGCAACGATGCGCTTGCGCGCAAGGCGCAAGGCGAGGTGCGAAAGAGTCAAACGAGGAAACGAGGAAACGAGGAAATGACAAAGGAACTGAGCCGCAAGTTACGCCCGTTCCTGGCAAGACCGAACGAATAAAAACGACAGACCATATGCGGGATGCGTCGTTTCAGAAGCGGCGCGGCGGCGTTACGCTATGTGGCGTTCACCAGCGGTGTGCGTTCGCGCACCGCGCCTTGCCAGGAATCCACCATGTCCCTGTCTTCCCTGCGCCGGCTGCCCAGCAGCGAGGCGCGGCTCGGCGATGTGCTCGCCGGGCTGAGGCCGCGCTTTGCGGCCACCGCCGCGCAGCACGACGCCGCGGCCAGCTTTCCGCACGAGAACTTCGCACTGCTGCACCAGTACGGCCTGATCTCTCAGGCCGTGCCGCGCGCCTACGGTGGCGGCGGTGCCGGCCTGGCCGAGGCGCGCCGCATCATCGGCGCGGTGGCCGGCGGTGACGCCGCGACGGCGCTGGTGCTCGCCATGACCTACCTGCAACACCGTGCCATTGGCCGCGCGGATACACGCTGGTCCGAGCCGGTACGCCAACAGGTGTTCGCGAGCGCGGTGGAAGAGGGCGGCCTGATCAATTCCCTGCGCGTGGAGCCGGACCTGGGCTCTCCCGCGCGCGGCGGCCTGCCCGCGACGGTCGCGACGCGCGTGGCCGACGGCTGGCGCCTGAGCGGACGCAAGCTCTACAGCACCGGCATCCCCGCGTTGCGCTGGCTGTCGGTGTGGGCGCGCACCGATGAGCCGCAGCCGCGCGTGGGCGTCTTTCTGGTGCCGCGTCCGGCGGCCGATGCGGCCGGCATCCGCGTGGTGGAGAACTGGAACCACATGGGCCTGCGCGCATCGGGCAGCCATGAGACCGTGCTCGACAATGTCTGGATCCCGCCGGAGAACGCCGTCGATATCCGCGCGCCCTCGGCATGGGCACCCGCCGGCGCGAGCCAGGCCGATGTGGACGCCAACGCGGACCAGCAGGCATGGATGGTCGTGCTGCTCGGCAGTCTCTACGACGCCGTGGCGCGCGCGGGCTTCGACTGGATCCGCGGCTTTGTGCGTGAACGGACACCCGCCAGCCTTGGCGCGCCGCTGGCGACGCTGCCGCGCGTGCAGGAGGCGATCGGCGAGATCGCGGCGCTGCTGCATGCCAACCAGGCGCTGCTCGACGATGCCGCCGCGCGCACCGATGCCGGCACGCCGCCGACACCGGTCGACAGCGGACTGCTAAAGTTCACGGTCACGGGCAATGCAATCCGCGCGGTGGAGCTGGCGCTGCAGCTTTCGGGCAACCACGGCCTGAGCCGCAACAACCCGCTGGAGCGCCACTACCGCGACGTGCTGTGCAGCCGCATCCATACGCCGCAGAACGATTCGATCCTGCTCGCGGCGGGCCGCGCGGCGCTCGGACAATGACCAATCAGGAGACATGTGTGAGCGAATCCCCCACCGCCAGCCGCGCAACGCTTGCGCCGCTGCGCGAGTTCATCACCGGCCTGTCGACGCTGCTCGACGAGCAGCCCGGCGAGCCGCGCATCCTGCGCGAAGGCGGGGCGCTGCTGGCCAGGCTGGTTGCGCGCGATGACTGGCTGCCCGATGCGTTCGCGCAGCCGCATCCCGAGTACTACCAGCAGATGCTGCTGCACTGCGATTCGGCCGAGCGCTTTTCCGTCGTGAGTTTTGTCTGGGGCCCGGGCCAGCGCACGCCGATCCATGACCATACGGTCTGGGGCCTGATCGGCATGCTGCGCGGCGCCGAGTATTCGCAGCCGTTCGTGATCGATGCCGCAGGACGCCCGCTGGCGCACGGCGAGCCGACCAGGCTGGAGCCGGGACAGGTGGAGGCGGTTTCGCCGACGGTGGGCGATATCCACCGCGTGCACAACGCGTACGACGATCGCGTCTCGATCAGCATCCACGTGTACGGCGGCAACATCGGCGGCGTGCGCCGCAGTGTCTATACCGAGGCCGGTGAACGCAAGCCATTCATCTCGGGCTACTCCAACCCCTACCTGCCCAATCCGTGGGACCGCTCGAAGGATTCCGCCGCATCATGACCGCTTCCGCTGAACAGTTTCCGCTGATCACCAGCCAGGCCGTGCGCCAGGCGCTGCTCGCGCGCAAGGAGATCGCGCTGATCGACGTGCGCGAAGAAGATCCGTTTGCCCAGTCGCATCCGCTCTGGGCCGCCAATTTCCCGCTATCGAAACTGGAGCTGGAAGCATGGCCGCGCATTCCCCGACGCGACACGCGGATCGTCATCTATGGCGAGCATGACGACGCCGACCTGGCGCCGCGCGCGGCAAGCGTGCTGCGCAAGCTGGGCTATTCGGATGTGAACCTGCTCGACGGCGGGCTCGGTGCGTGGATCGCTGCCGGCGGCGAAGTGTTCCGCGACGTCAACGTGCCCAGCAAGTCCTTCGGCGAAGTGGTGGAGGCGAAACGGCACACGCCGTCGCTGACCGCGCCGGAGGTCAAGGCGCTGATCGACAGCGGCGCCGACGTGGTCGTGGTGGACGCGCGCCGCTTCGACGAGTACCAGACCATGAGCATTCCCACGGCCACGAGCGTGCCGGGCGCCGAACTGGTGCTGCGCGTGCGCGAGCTGGCGCCGAACCCTTCGACCCAGGTCGTCGTCAACTGCGCGGGCCGCACGCGCAGCATCATCGGCACGCAGTCGCTGATCAATGCCGGCATTCCGAACCCGGTGGCGGCGCTGCGCAACGGCACCATCGGCTGGACGCTGGCGGGGCAAACGCTGGACCACGGCGCGAGCCGCCGTGCGCCGCTGGAAATCGGCGCAGCCAATCGCGAACAGGCACGCCGCGGCGCACGCGCGATCGCTGCACGTGCAGGGGTGCAGCGCATTGAACACGCCGCATTGAAGTCGCTGGAAGCGCCGGGACGCACGCTCTACCGTTTCGACGTGAGGACGCCCGAGGAATTCGCCGACGGCCACCTGCCCGGCTTCATCAACGCACCGGGCGGGCAGCTCGTGCAGGAGACCGATCACAGCGCACCCGTGCGCGGCGCGCGCATCGTGCTGGCCGACGATGACGGCGTGCGCGCCGACATGAGCGCGTCATGGCTGGCGCAGATGGGCTGGGACGCGTGGGTGGTGGCACCAGTCGATGTGGCGCTGCGCAGCGAAACCGGCGTGCCGCGCGTGCCCGCACCCGATGCGGCGGCCGTGGAGGCGGTGTCGCCGGCCACGCTGAACGCGTGGCTGGAAGCGCAGGATGGACAGACGGTCGTGCTGGACTTCACGGCCAGTGCCAATTACGTGAAGCGCCACATCCCCGGTGCGTGGTTTGTCATCCGCGCGCAGCTTGCCCAGGCGCTAAAGCGCATTCCGCCCGCGCGCCGCTATGTGCTGACATGCGGCACGAGCCAGCTTGCACGCTTCGCGGCCGAGGACTTGCGCGCGCTGACACAGGCCGGGATCTACGTGCTCGAAGGCGGCACGCTCGCATGGCTGGCCGCCGGACTGCCGGTGGAAAGCGGCGAGACCCATCTGTCGGTGCCGCGCACGGACCGCTATCGCCGCCCGTACGAAGGCACCGACAATGCGGCCGCCGCGATGCAGGCCTACCTGGACTGGGAGTTCGGGCTGATCGCCCAGCTTGAGCGCGACGGCACGCATTTCTTCAACGTCGCCTGACGCTGTGCCAACGCTCGCGCGGGCGCGGTGCAGGCGCGCATTCGTGAGCAGCAGGAATGAATGAACGTCGTCGTCGGAAACGATGGCAATCGATTTCCTGATTACACTGCCTTCACCTTCAATGCCTCTTGCGGGTCATTGAATACGAAAGGAGACATGCGTGCTGGAGGGATTCAAGGGATTCGAACATCGCCTTGTGCAATGCGCGGACGTCGGCATCCACGCCGTCGTGGGCGGTCAGGGGCCGGCGCTGCTGCTGTTGCACGGCCATCCGCAGACCTATGTGATCTGGCATAAGGTCGCGGCGACCCTCGCGCGCCACTTCACGGTGGTGGCCGCTGACCTGCGCGGCTACGGCGACAGCGAAAAGCCCGCCGGGCTGCCCGGCCACGCCAACTACAGCAAGCGCACCATGGCGGGCGACCAGGTCGGGCTGATGGCAGCGCTCGGCTTCGAGCGCTTCCGCGTCATGGCGCACGACCGCGGCGCCCGCGTGGCGCACCGCATGGCACTGGACCACGGCGAACGCATCGAACGCCTGGTCACGCTAGACATCGCGCCGACGCTGGCGATGTACGAGCAGACCAGCCTGGCCTTCGCCACGGCGTACTGGCACTGGTTCTTCCTGATCCGGCCCGCGCCGTTTCCCGAGACGCTGATCGAGGCCGACCCGGCGCTTTACCTGCGCAGCACCATGGGCGCACGCAGCGCCGGGCTGGCGCCGTTCACCGAGGCCGCGATGGCCGAGTACCTGCGCTGCCTGCAAAGCCCTGGCGCCGCCCACGGCCTGTGCGAGGACTATCGCGCGAGCGCGGGCATCGACCTGGAACACGATCGCGCCGACCTGGCGGGCGGGCGCATGGTCGAGTGCGAGATGCTGGCCTTGTGGGGCGAGCAGGGCGCCGTGGGCCAATGTTTCCGCCCGCTCGACGAGTGGCGCAAGGTGGCGCGTCGCGTCAGCGGGCACGGCCTGCCGTGCGGCCACTACATTGCCGAGGAGGCGCCGGAGTTGTTGCTGGAGACGGTGTTGCCGTTCCTGCTGCGGTGAGACCCGGCGGGAGCGTTCGGCGGCCGGCAATCACCACACCAACAGCGCCACTCCGCACAACGCCAGCGCGACGCTCCAGACCAGGTCCAGGTTGATCCATCCCGTGCGCAGGAAGGCCACCCCTACGCGGTCATAGACCAGCAACGCCACCGCGCAGATGGCCAGCAGCATGGCTCCGGTATGCAGGCCCAGCGCAAGCACGGCGGGTGCCACGGCGCTGCCCCCGACGATGCGGCCCGATAGCGGCGACGCGCACAGCGGCATCAGTGCCGGCACCAGCATCAGCCCGGCCCCATGCACGCCCGCCATGAGGAACGACCAGCAGGCGAGCCCGGCCATGCCGGCCTGCATGCCCACGCGCGGCCGGCCGCGGTGGCCACGCAGGATGTGCCAGCCGGCCCAGCCGATCAGCACGAGCCCGCCGACGCGCGCGAACAGGCTTGCATCCACCACACTGCCAAGCGTGAGCGCCGCCGCTACGAATACCGCCACCGCCAGCGCATGGCCCAGCGCGATCGGCAGCAGCGACAGCAGCACCACGCTGCGCTTGTGGCGGTGCAGGCCCAGCGCCACGGCGAACAGCCACCCCATGGCGGGGTTGATGCCGTGGAACAGGCCCAGCGCGGCAATGACGACCCAGGGCCACCATGCCGCCCACTGGGCCGATGCGGTTGCCAAGGTGGCCGATGGACCCATCACGGATAGCAGTACGAATCCGACGAGCAATCCCCGCCCTGCAGCCGCACCTGGTGCGGGCGATGGCCCTTCGGCCAGTCGATGAAGAACTTCGGATCGATGGACAGGCCGCCTTCGGGGGCGGCATCGAGCTTCACCATCCAGCCGTCGATGCCTTCGGGATAGAACTGCGGGTCCACCGCGCCGTACAGCGAGTTGGTGAAGTAGATGCGGCGTCCGTCGCGGCTGATCTCGACCATCTGCGGCCCGCCATTGAGCGCGCCGTTCTTCGCGCCCGGATGCGTGGCGCGCGAGACGATGCCGCCAAGGCGCACCTTGCCTGTGAGCTTCGGCGCGAACGGGTCGGACACATCGTATTGCAGCAGGTCTCCCGTGCCCCAGCAGGACACGTAGAGGAAGCGGTCATCCATCGACAGGTCGATGTCCGTCACCAGCGGCGGCACCGCCTTGAAGCCCTTGAGCATGGGCGGCAGCTGGTCGGGATCGGCGGCTTCGGCCGGGATCTCGATGACCTTGCGCACGGCCCATTTGTCCTTGTCGCGATACCAGGTCCAGATCGACGACGACAGGTCCTTCAGGCTGATCACGCAGTTGACGAAGCCATAGGCCCGGGTCGGGTCATGGGCCGGGCGCAGCTCGAACACGAGCTGGTACTCGTCGCCGAAGTCGATCTCCTGCAGGTGCCTGCGCCGCGTGAAGTCCCAGAAATGCAGGCGGCGCCCGTAGCGCGCGCCGAGCAGGATGTCGGGCACGAGGCCGTCCTCGACCATGTCCGGCGTGCCCCATTCGCTGGTGACGAGCGTGTCGTAGCCAAGGTGCCACCAGCCGTCATAGGCGAAGTACTGCGGACCGCGCTCGACCTCCCAGCGGCCGAGCGGGTCGAAGCTCTGCGCGTCGAGCATGGCGATGCCGCCGGGGCCCTTGCCCTCGGCGTTGCCGAGCGCCGTCACATAGATGCCGCCCGGTCCGCAGTGCACGGTATGCGGGCGGCTGTAGCCGGTGCGCTCGGCCAGCATCTCGGGCTCGATGACCTTGGTCAGGAACGGCTTGAGCGGATCGGGTTTGGTGTCGAGGATGTAGATGCGCGACGAGCGCAGCCCCGGTACCACCAGGTAGCGCCGTTCCATATGCGGATGCGGCGCGTTCGGGCACAGGCACGACGAGCACGCATTCCAACCGAAGTGATGCAATTCATCGCCCGCATGCGGCATGGCGACCTTGCCGACGATGCTGGCGTAGCGCGGTGACGCGGGGTCCACGTCGACCACGGCGATGGCGTCGGGTTGCTTGCGCTCGGGATCGAACATCGCCACGTAGGCAATGGTCTCCGGCGGGGCCTTGGCTGCCAGGCGGGGGGATGGGTAAAAGCTCGGATCCGGCTTCCAGGTCGTCATGGCGCGTCTTCCTGTGTCTTGTTCCCACGTACCGCAGGCATTTCACTATAGGACAGAAGGGGGAGGCGGCAGGGGGGCAACTGTAGGCCTAGGGGAGGCTGGCTTGTCGTGCTTGGCAGGCGCTGCTGTTTCGCCGGCGTAGCCGGCGAGTCACTTTTTGTCCGAGCGACAAAAAGTAACCAAAAAGCGCGTTTACTTGCCCTAGCGGGCGAATATTGATCGTAGTGGGCTAAGGGTGTTGTACGGGTATGGGCTTCAGAGTGTGCCCGGCTGCCTGCCGCGTGGTGCACGTCCGTGGGCAGGATTAGAGCGCTGATTGAACGAGCCCCGAAACTGTCCGTGGCCCCTGCTGCTACCGCCATCGTGTAATCGCCTTCGGCTGCGCTACGCGCAGAGCCCTAGTCTGAGCACCCAGGCCGCAGGCAAACCGCGCCGCAGCGAAGCAGAGAAACCGAACCATTGGCACTGGCGACGATTATGCCCGTCGCAAACCGACTAGGACGCGCGCGCAGCGCAGCCGCAGGCGTCCCACCACTGACGCTTTTGGAACGCTGTACCCGAGCCCTACATGGGGACCGTACAAGAGCCGGTTATCGGAGCAGGGTCGAATGGGCATCCACGCATCGCGAGACCAAAGCCGCTTGAACACAAGAAGCGCATCGTTGATGGCCAGCCGCCAGGCGACGCGCTTCTTGCCTACTTCTTGTCGCTCGGACAAGAAGTAGGTCGCCGGCTACGCCGGCGAAACAGCGGCGCCTGCCAAGCACGACGAGCCAGTCATAGCCACAAAGCCCTCGCCGGCTACGCCGGCGAAACAGCAGCGCATGCCAAGCACGACACGCCAATCCGGACCAGATAACCCCGCCGGCTACGCCGGCGAAACGGCGGCGCCGGCCAAGAACGACAAAAAGCGCCGTCCGGCAGCCCACCGATTATTCGCTCAACGCGCATTCTGACTTTCCTCCCAGCCCAATTGTTTTTCCCGCTGGCAACAGTAACCTGCTCCCATCCCCCAATCCACGCCGCGCAACCCACTGCCAGCGGCGCAACAAGCAGCCAACCCCGCCATGAAGGACCACCACACGCCGCAAGGCATTGCGCTAATGATCGCGGCGGTAGCCTGCTTTGCCACGCTCGATACGCTGACCAAGGGCGTCGGCGGCGCCGTCCCGGTGGTCATGGCGCTGTGGGTGCGTTATCTGGCGCAGACGGCGCTGACCGGCGCAGTCCTGTTGCCGGCGCGCGGCCGGTACCTGCTACACACACGCCGGCCGGTCCTGCAATGCATGCGCGCGGCGCTGATGCTGGTGTCGAGCCTGTGCGCGTTCTTCAGCCTCAAGGTCCTGCCCGTGGGCGACTTCACCGCGGTGGCAATGCTCACGCCGCTGGCCATCACGCTCGCCGCGGCAGCGCTGATGGGCGAGCGGGTCTCGCCGGTGCGGTGGCTGTTCCTGCTGCTGGGGTTTGCCGGCGCGGTGATGGTGATACGCCCCGGCCCCGACTTCCACCCGGCCATGCTGCTGCCGCTGGGCGTGGTGCTGTCCAACGCCGGCTACCAGTTGCTGACCGGCGCGCTGACGCGTGCCGACGGCGTCGGGACGACGCACTTCTACACGGGCTCTGTGGCGACGGTGCTGCTCACGGCGGCGTTGCCGTTCTCGTGGGTCTGGCACGTCAGCGCAATGCACTGGGCCATGCTGGCCGGCATGGCGCTGGCCGGTTGCGCCGGTCACCTTTGCCTGGTGCTGGCCTATGCGCGCGCACCGGTGGGCGTCCTGACGCCGTATCTGTATCTGCAGATCGCTTTTGCCATGCTCGGCGGCTGGATGGTGTTCGGTTCCGTGCCGGATGCGTGGTCGGTGCTCGGCGTAGCATTCATCGCCGCCAGCGGCGTGGGCGGAACCGCCGCGGCGGCGCGCGAACGGGGCACGCCCGCGGCGAACGTCCCCGCGTGACGCCCGGGCGGCCGCCGGGCGGGCCGCCGGTCTGACATATCGAGGCTAAGCCGCCAGGGGTTGCAAGCCGAGCAGGGACCTGGCCTGAGCGGGCGTCGCCACGGCGCGGCCATACTGCTCGCACAGTTGCGCAACGCGTTGCACCAGCTGCGCATTGCTGCGGGCCAGCGTGTCCTTGTCCCAGCGGATATTGTCTTCCAGCCCGGTTCGGCAATGGCCGCCAAGCTCCAGTGTCCAGTGATTGACTTCGAGCTGGTGCCGTCCGATCCCGGCTGCAGTCCAGGTTGCGCCGGGGAGCACCTTCTGCAGTTGCTCGACTTCGAACGCCAGGACTTCGCGGCGCGCCGGCATCGCGTTGCGGATGCCGAATACGAACTGTACATGCGGCTGTGGCGCGAGCAGCCCCTCCTTTACCAGTTCGGCCGTGCTGTACAGCATCGACAGGTCGAAGATCTCGATTTCGGGCTTGACCTGGAACTCGCGCATGCTGGCCGCCAGGGAGCGGATGAAGTCGGGCGGGTTCTCATAGACGCTGGTGGGGAAATTGACCGAGCCGGTGGCCAGCGATGCCATGTCCGGGCGCAGGTACAGCATGGCGCCGCGCTGGCTGGCTTCACGGCCCCGTCCGCCGGTGGAGAACTGCACGATCATGCCCGGGCAATGCTTGCGGATGCCCTCCTGCAGCGCGGCGAAACTCTCGGGGTCGGAGCTGGAGTTCTCCTGCGCGTCACGGACGTGCAGGTGGACCAGCGAGGCGCCCGCCTCATAGCTGGCGTGAGTACTTTCGATCTGTTCGGCTACCGTGACCGGCACGGCGGCATTGTCTTTCTTGCGCGGTACGGAACCGGTAATCGCAACCGAGATGATGCAAGGATCGAGCATTCAGAGTCTCCTGTGGGAAGTGTATGGTTGTCTTGAAAAAGCGGGACGGCCGGCATCAGCCGTGGCGCAGCTGCGCCTGAGCGGCCATGCGCACCGACGCGTTGGCCACGCCGTAGCCGACGTAGCCATCGCGCTGCACGAGTTCGAAAAAGAAGCGCTCGTGGAATGGCTCCGTGTAGGTGTGCAGGAATTCACCATGGCCGTCACGGTCGTAGAGCAGGCCCAGGCGCTGAAGCCGGGCCAGCAGGTCATCGTCGAGCGCCAGCCGCGCGGCCAGGTCTTCGAAGTAGTTGTCGGGCACATGCAGCATCGCCGAGCGGCTGCGGTCGATGGCTTCGACCGTATGCGCGAGCTGCGTGGACCGGAAGGCAATGTGATGCACGCCCGAGCCCGCGTAGGCGGTGACGAAACGCCCCGTGGCCGTACGCCCGCTCTCCGAGACATTGAGCGGAATGCGCACGCGCTGGCCGGCACTGACCATGGCGCGGCTCTTGACCAGGCCATACGGATCGGCAATCTCGTGGACGGCCTCGGCCTGCATGCCGAACACCGAGCGGTAGAACAGCACGAAGGTGTCGAGCCGGTGCGCAGGGAGGGCCTGGGCGATATGGTCGATCGCCGTCAGCCCCGCGCCCGCGGCGGCTTCTTGCGGCAGCGGGCGAAGCTCGAAGTCGCTCTCGTAAATACTGCGCGCGGCGTCGATGTCGTCGATCAGGTGGAACAGCATGCCGTCGGGCGCGCGCAGCGCGGGAATCACGCGTTCCTGCGGGCCCACCGGTTCGCGCCACTCCTTGCACAGCAGCGCGCGGGCACGCGCGATGGCGCGGCGTGAATCGTCGACCTTGAGGCCGATCGCGCAAACAGACGGGCCGTGCAGCTGGAAGTGTTCGGCGGCCGCGCTGTCCTGCTCCGCATTGAGGATCAGGTTGATGTCGCCCTGCCGGTACAGGTCGACCGCCTTGGAGCGATGGCGCCCGGCATGCACGAACCCGAGCGACGCCAGCCGCTGCGCGAGTTCGCGCCCGGCCACGTAGTCGACCGCGAACTCGACGAAGTCGACGCCTTCGAACACCGGCGGCGCCGGCAGCGCGAAGCCGCCCGCCTCGGATTCGAGCCAGATCAGCGAACGCAGCCCGTCCAGCGCGGTCTGGCGCGCCGGGGCGGCGCGAAATTCGTCGTTGAAGATTTCCAGCGAGAGCGGGCCGGTATAGCCAGCCTGCAGCACGTCGCGCGCGAAGTCGGTCACCGGCAGGTCGCCCTGTCCAGGGAAGTTGCGGTAGTGCCGGCTCCAGCCCAGCACGTCCATCGACATGCGCGGCGCATCGGCCAATTGCACAAAGAAAATCTTCTCGGCCGGCACGATGTCCAGGCCCTGCAGGGTGTCGCCCAGCGCCAGCGTATGGAAGCTGTCCAGCACCAGGCCCAGTGCCGGGTGGTCCGCGCGCCGCACGATGTCCCACGCCTCGCGCCAGCGGCGCGTGTGCCGGCCCCACGCCAGGGCCTCATAGCCGACGCGCAGGCCGCGCCGGGCGGCGGCCTCGGCCATCTGGCGCAGGTCCGCGGCGGCGCGCGCGGGGTCGTCGATGGCGATGTCCTGGACATTGCTGCAGACCAGCACCGTGTCGGCGCCAAGCTGTTTCATCACGTCGAACTTGCGTTCGGCGCGCGCCATGTTGCGCGCGAACAGTTCCGCCGGCATGGCCTCGAAGTCGCGCAGCGGCTGGTAGAGCATGATGCGCAGGCCGAGGTCGGCCGCCATGCGGCGCACTTCGGCGGGCGAGCCGTCGAAGTTGAGCAGGTCGTTCTCGAAGATTTCCACGCCGTCGAATCCGGCAGCCGCGGCGGCCTCAAGTTTTTCGGGAAGGGTGCCGGAGAGCGAGACGGTGGCGATCGACTTCGGAAGCGGTTTGGGGCGAGAGGCTGCAGACATGATGCGGTGAAGGTCGGGGCCGGTATGCAGCAAGCGTAGAAGTCGCGAGCGCGCCAAACAATCGCAATTCGCGCCTAAAAGAGCGATAATCGCGCGATCATGCGCGACTGTCGCGCATTACCCGGGTTAACCATAAGCGAGCATGGAAAAAGAACCGTTGAACCGGCGCGACTGGATCGCCGGGCTGGAGAAGGGCCTGGCGATCCTGGAGGCCTTTGACAACGACCATCCCCGCCTCACGCCGTCGCAGGCGGCGCAGCTGACTGGCCTGACGCGCACGGCCGCGCGGCGCTACCTGCTCACGCTGGAGCACCTGGGCTATACGACCAGCGACGGCACGCTGTTCAGCCTGACGCCGCGCGTGCTCAAGGTCGGCTGGTCCTACTTCGATTCGGCACGGCTGCCGCGCCTGGTGCAGCCGTTCCTGCAGCAGATCACCGCGCAGGTCGGCGAGGCCGCCTACCTGAGCGTGCTCGATGGCTGGGAGCTGGTATTCATCTCCCGCACCAGCACCAGCCGCGTGATGAGCACGGGCTTCGTGCTGGGTGCGCGCGTGCCGGCCCCGCTGGCCTCGGCCGGCGTGATGATGCTGGCGTCGCAGCCCGAGGACACGGTGAGGGAGTGGCTGGACCAGTGCGTGCTGACGCCCTATACGCCCTACACGATCCTCCAGCACGACCGGCTGCTGCAAGAGATTCGCAAGGCCGGCGCTCAGGGCTATGCCGTGGTGGAGCAGCAGTTGCAGATCGGCGTGCGCGGGGTGGCGGTGCCGCTGCGCGACCGCCACGGCAAGGTGATTGCGGCGCTGTCGGTCAATATGCAGATCGGCGAGGAGAGCGCGGACGCGGCCTGCGCGCGCGTGCTGCAGGTGCTGCAGGACACCGCGCTGTCGATCATGCGCACGCTTTAGGGTCTGTTACAGACCCTCGCGCCGCCGCGCGGGCCGGCTTCTACCCGTGCAGCGAACTCGCCAGCGCGAACGGGCCCTGTGACAGGCGGGCCTTGAGGAAGTCGATGCAGACGCGCATGCGCGCCGACGACGATGCCCGGGCGCTGGTCACGGCCCAGACGTCGGCCGGCTGCTGCCACGCCGGCAGCACCTGCACCAGCTCGCCTGCGCGAATGCTGTCGGCCACGTCCCAGACCGAGGCCATGATGATGCCGTAGCCCTCGTGCGCCCACTCGCGCGTGACGTCGCTGTGGTTCGACGCCATCGGGCCGGTCACCTTGACCATTTCCATGCCGGCGGGGCCGTGCAGCCGCCACACGCCGAAGGCCTGGTCGCGTTCGCGGTGGAGCAGGCAGTCATGCTGCGCCAGTTCGGCCAGCTGGCGCGGCGCGCCGCGGCGCGCCAGGTAGGCCGGCGCCGCGCACAGCACGCGGCTGCCGCTGGCAATGCGGCTGGCAATCAGGTGCGGTTCCTCGACTTCGCCGATGCGGATGTCCAGGTCGAAGTTCTCCCCGATCAGGTCCACGCGCCGGTCCAGCAGTTCCAGCCAGACCTCGAGCCCCGGATGCTGTTGCCGCAGCAGCGCCAGCACCGGCGCCACGAAGCGGCGCCCGAGCCGCAGGCTGGTGGCAATGCGAAGCAGCCCGCGCGGCTCGCTTTCCGCCTTGCCCGCGCCGCCCACCGCTTCAAGCATGCCGTCGACGTCCTCCAGGATCTTGCGGGCCCACGCGAACGCGTTTTCGCCTTCCGCCGTCACGCTGACGCGCCGCGTGGTGCGATGGAACAGGCGGGTGCCGAGCATCGCCTCCAGCATCGCGATGCGCTTGCTCACGTGCGCGGGTGAAATGCCTGTCTCATGGGCCGCGGCAATAAAGCTGGAGCGGCGCGCCACCGTGCAGAACAGGCGCAGATCCCGCAGGAAGGGATCATTGTTCGCTGACAGCGCATTCTGAGTTTCCATATTGCCGGATTGTTATGCGGAGGCTTAACGATAGGCTATCGGTGACGGCCGCGCCAGAGGCGCGGCCTTGTTCATTCCGGGAGACGCAATGAAGACAGTACTGGTGCTCAACGGCCCCAACCTCAACCTGCTGGGCACGCGCGAGCCGGCGGTGTACGGCAGCGAAACGCTGGCCGACGTGGAGCGGATCTGCCAGGCGGCCGCGCAAGCGCTTGGCCTGCGGGCCGAATGCCGGCAGACCAACTACGAAGGACAGCTGATCGACTGGATCCATGAGGCAGGGCAAGCCTGCGCGCGCGGCGAGATGGCCGGCGTGGTGCTTAATGCGGGAGCGCTGACGCATACGTCGATTGCGCTGCATGACGCCATCAAGGGGGCCGCGGTGCCGGTAATCGAGTACCACATCTCGAATGTGCATGCGCGCGAGGCGTTCCGGCATCACTCATGGATTTCACCGGTGGCGAAGGCGGTGATGGCAGGCCTGGGCGTCAAGGGATATGCGGTGGCGGTTTCGGCGCTGGCCATGCTGGCGGGGGTGGATGGCGCGCCCCGATTTGATTGAACGCAAATGCGGCGGAATCCCTCGCATCTCTTCGGGCGTCGACTCCTATAGTGACGAAGACGTGCCGGCGACCGGCCCGGGGCCGGCAAGAGGCTTCAGGCGGCGTACCGGACACGACCCTCGATCACCGCCGGAGACAGGAGATGCTGAGTCCTCATGAGATCGCCGCCTTGATGGTTCTCGGTGATATGGAAGGCCACCGGGAACTGGACCCTGCCGACATCGGCGCGCTGGTCGAACGCCAGCTTGTCCGGCTGGAGGCTACTGCGCCTGACCACAGGCACATCTGCATCACTGGCGAGGGCCTGCAACTTCTTGCGGCGATCGGCAAGCCGCGTTGAAGGGCAGATACGGCCTATACATTGCCCCGGGGTGCCTGGACACCTCCTGTCAGGAATTTCCTACGTGCGATTCAGTCCGTCCCGATGCGTATTGTTGTCCCTTGCCTAAGGCGCTGGTGAGGCCCTCCATCTAACCTTGAAATCAAGGAGGTGCCAGTTGTTTGCGGTACCAGTGAGGTGTGCCTCGGAAGGAGTGCCACGATGCGCAATACAGAGAATTCACTACGCGCGCAGGTAGAAAAGTGGTTGTCGCCAAGCGATGAGAGCCCGGCGCGGGTTGCCTGCTTCAGGCACCTTGCCAACCACAAGGGTTGCCTCGTGTGCGTCGAATCGACCCAATCCGCGCGGCGCCTGTCGATTGCCTTCTTCCGCCATGGCGATGGCGCGTGGTACGTATTTCCGCCTGTCGCCGGATAGCGGCGCCCGCGGCTAGTGCTGGTCGCAGCCGCTGGTGCGCCAGCGCAGGTTCCCATCGTGGCGGTGTATGTGCAACTCCGCGTTCTCCTGCCTCGCCAGGCCCCAACCCGCAGCGATTGCGGCTTCCATGGTCGGAAATATCTGGACCTTTGCATTGAGGTCGCCGACCTCCAGTGCCCAGCCATATTCCCGGGGAAAAACGCGAATGATTTGTGATTGCATGATGCCCCGGCTCTGGCGTCAGCGGCGAGTGACGGCCGCCGGCGAACAGCACAAGCCAGTTTGCTGCTGCATGGGCGGGCACCGTTCGGTCCCATATGAGCAGAAGACGCAGCAATCACCGGCCTTCGGCCTCAGTAACATGTGGCAGCGCTCGCACTCATAGCACCACTGGCAGGCATCTGTCGGCATCGTATCTTCTTTTGCATAGGCGCACTTGGGGCAGGTGATGATCGACTTCAGCTTGACTGCACTCATCACGTCCCTTCGCCATCGCGGCCGGTAGGCGGCAGACGTCACCATCCCTGGCGTTCCGGCCCCCGGTTCCATATCGAAATGCAGTCTGCCCTTTCCCATTGAGGGGTTTTGGACGTAGCCTAGTCCAATGCGTCATTGAATTGGCACCGGGCGAATTCGCCGAGATGGATCGTCGTACTTCCACTTGATTGGCTTGGGATTCTTGTTGTGTTGACGGATATAGCGCATCAGCTTGCGGTCCAGGTCCTTCACCGAGGTGAAGACGCCGCGCGCGATCACATCGCGCTGAATGCGCGCGAACCAGTTCTCGACCTGATTGAGCCACGACGTGTAAGTCGGCGTGTAGTGCAACTGCACGTTACGGTGTTCTTCGAGGAAGGTCTGCACGCGCTCGGTTTTGTGGCTGCTCACGTTGTCGCAGATGACATGGATTTCTTGCTCCGGCCGCTGACTGGCCACAACATCGGTGAGGAAGGCCACGAACTGCTCGCTGGTATGGCGTGGTGCGGTCTTGCCAATCACCTCCCCGGTTGCCGTGTTGAGGGCAGCAAACAGGCTGAGCGTGCCGTTACGCTTGTATTCAAAGCCATGACTCTCGGCACGCCCTGGCGACAGTGGCAACAGCCGGTCCTTACGATCCAGGGCCTGGATCGCGGTCTTCTCGTCCACGCAGAACACCGCCGCATGCGCGGGCGGATTCAGATACAACCCAATCACGTCTGCGGCTTTGGTCTCGAAGTTGGGATCGTTGGAGATCATGTGCCGCTCCAACCTGTGCGGGCGCACGCCATGTTTGCGCCAGATGCGCTGCACGGCCGAGACCGACACATCCCCCAGTTCCGCGGCAAGCTTGTAGCTGCTCCAATGCGTCGACCCGTCCGCGGGCTTGCGCTTGAGCGTGTAGCTCAGAACACGCGCCTCGAGCTTTTCAGGCGGCTTCAGGGGCGCTCGTCCAGGATGGCGCGCGTACAAGCCTGCAAGCCGCTCGGCCAGAAACCGACTCGACCAACGCGAGATGAAACGCGAATCGCACCCCAGCCGCTCAATGATCGCGTCGCGCGATTCGCCGTCTTCAAGCATCAGGATCAGCTTGGCCCGGCGCGCGTCGGCTGCCCGAATGGTTCGGCTGCGAGTCGCCGCCAGCAGTTGTTCACGCTCGAGCTCGGTCAAATTCATTTTTCCCATGCACCCGATCTAACCACGAACGGGGTGCTTTTTCAATGACGCATTGGACTAGTTCCGTACCACGGTACGGAGTCAAGCGATGGCGCACACCCTGACGATCGGTAAGCTGGCCAAGGCGGCTGGTGTAGGCGTGGAGACGGTCCGCTACTACCACCGGTGCGGCTTGCTGCCGGTGCCGGAGCGTGTCAATGGAACCATTCGGCAGTATACGCAACCGAGCCTGAAGCGGATCTTCTTCATCCGCCGGGCCCAGTCGCTCGGGTTTACCCTTGATGAAATCCGGGTGCTGCTGCAACAGAGTGATGGTGACTCGTGCAGCAGGGCCCGCGTACTGGCCGAGCGAAAGCTCGGTCTGGTGGAGCAACGTTTGAGGGATCTCGAACGATTGCGCGCCGAACTGACGCATCTGATCGGGCAATGCAAGGCCAATGGCGATGAGGCGTCCTGCCCCTTGATTGAAACATTGTCCGACAGCACGGGGTGGGCGAACGCCCGCGACGCTCCACTTCGACCCTGAATGCTGGCGGGGGAACCTATTCCACCCGCAAGGTGCGGCCGACAAGCGGCTTCAGGGGGCGGACTGCCGCTGCAGAACACGGCGCCCCCCAACGGCGCCCGCCACATCAGAACTTGTGCCGCACGCCGGCCACCACGCCCAACCGCGTGCCATTGCCGTACGTATTGCCACTGTTGTTGAACGCGGGCGAACTGTTCAGCGCGATCCACGCCCCCTGCAGGTGGGTGTAATCCACCTCCAGATAGACATCCGTGCGCTTGCTGAAGCTGTAGTCCAGCATGCCCGCCGTGGTGAGCCGCTTGCCGCTCTGCCCGGCATGACGCAGCCAGTCGTACTGGAACGTGCCGATGAACGCGAGCGCATCCGTCAGCGTGTAGCGTGTGCCGATATAGCCGACGTTGTTGCGGTAGTCGGCCACGTCCAGCCGGTTGTTGGTGTAGCCCAGGTAATACTGTGCGCGCGCGGCCTTCCACGTGCCGCCGAGCCCCCAGACTGTCTGCTTGCTGGCCTGCGCCGCGGGTACGGCGCCGAAGAATGCGCTGGTGACGTTCTGGGTTTGCTGATAGACCGCGCCGACTTCAAGCGGCCCGTTGCTGTAGACGAGCGCACCCGCAGCGGCCGAGCTGTTCTTGATGCTGCCCGGCACTTCGCCGAACGTATAGGCTGCCGAGGCCTGCACCGGGCCGAACGACTTGATGTACTTGAGGGTGTTGTCGTAGCGCAGCCCGGTGTAGTTGCCGCCCTGGTAGCCAACGATCGAGTTGTTGGCGAAGGCCATCGCCTCGTAGGAGGAGAGCACTTCGTGGGCCAGGGTGTACTGGCGGCCCAGCGCGAGCTTGCCATAGTCGCCGTCGAGCCCGATCACCGCGGTGCGGCCGAACAGGCGCCCGCCCTGCTGGCTGGTGCCGGTGTCGGGCGCGAAGCCCGATTCGAGGATGTACCAGGCCTTGTTGCCGCCGCCGAGGTCTTCGGTGCCGCGCAGGCCCCAGCGGCTGCCGGTGAGCACGCCGTCGGTCATCTGCGTGCGCGAATGGCCAGCCGCGTCCTCGTTGGTGCTGAAGCGGATGGTGGTGTCGATCAGGCCGTAGAGCGTGACGCCGCTGTTGGTCTGGGCGGCCGCGGGCAGGCTGCCCGCGGCAAGCGCGAGCAGCGCAACCATGGATTTATGCATTGGAAGGTCTCCCGGATTGTTGTTGTCGGTTCGTTGTGACGGTGACAGCCTGCGTGCTCAGGCCGTGGTGGCGGTCGGCACCTTGCGCGGTGCCAGGAAGAACAGCCAGGTCAGCGCGATGAAGTAGGCGCACGGAATCATCGTGAAGAGCACCGCATAGTTGTTGTGCGTGACGGTGAGCACGTAGCCGACCAGCTGCGTCATGAACATGCCGCCGATCGCGCCGATCATCCCGCCGAAGCCGAACACCGAGCTCACGACGTGCTTGGGCGTGTAGTCCATCACCAGGCTCCAGATGTTCGCGGTCCAGGCCTGGTGTGCGCCGATGGCGACGGAGATCGCGGCCACGGCCATCCACAGGCTGCTCGCGCCGGCGGCAAGGGTGATGGAGGTGATGCAAAGCGCGAAGGCCAGCATCGACACCAGCCGCGCCCGCACGGCAGGCATGCCGTGGCTGATGAGCCAGGACGAGAGCGCGCCGCCGCCCACGCTGCCGATGTCGGCGCACAGGTAGATGACGATCAGCGGAATGCCCATCTGCGTCACGCTGATGCCGAGCTGGTACTGCTGGTTCAGGAACGGCGGCAGCCAGTACAGGTAGAACCAGAACACCGGCGCGGTGATGGCATAGGCCAGCGCGAAAGCCCAGGTACCACGCATGCGCAGGATCTGCGAGTAAGGAATGCGCTGCGGCGCCGGCTCGACATCGCGGCTGATGTGCGTCAGTTCCGCCTGGCTGACCGTGGGATGCTCGTCCGGGTTGTAGTACTTGATGAGCCAGAACACCAGCCAGATCGCACCGAGCGCGCCCACGATCAGGAAGGCTGCCTGCCAGCCCCAGACCTGCAGGATCAGCGGCAGCATGATCGGCGTGAGCATGGCGCCGACATTGGTGCCGGCGTTAAAGATGCCCGTGGCCACGGCGCGTTCGCTGGCCGGGAACCAGATGCGCGTGGTCTTGACGCAGGCCGGGTAGTTGGCGGCTTCGGTCAGGCCAAGGAAGAAGCGGCAGACCATGAACCCGACCGCCGAGGCCGCGAGTGCATGCGCGCCGCAGGCGAGGCTCCACAGCAGCACGGCCAGCGCGAAGGCGCGCTTGACCCCGACCATGTCGATGAATCGTCCCTGCAGGGCGAAGCCGATGGCGTAGCCGACCTGGAACCAGAAGTTGATATTGGCGTAGTCCTGCGCGGTCCAGGCCATGGCCTTGGCCAGCACTGGCTGCAGCACGCCCAGGGCGGCGCGGTCGATGTAGTTGAGCGTGGTTGCGAAGAACACGAGCGCCAGCATGCCCCAGCGCACCTTGCCGAGCGTGAACCCGGCGCGGATCTTGTCGGCCAGCGAGTGGCCGGCCACGGCGGGGGCCGTGATCTCCTTGTTGATTGTGGTCATTTGTCTGTCTCCACCAATGGGTGCGATGTGCTTTCCGGCATGCCTGGAAGACCTGGGGGCGGCATCCGGTATTTTTGTGACGGGCGTGCGCGCACGGTGCGGGGCCCGTGGCGCATTCCCCGGCTGTCTTTCAGTATTTAAGGCGGGCTACGGCGCGCAGGGCGTCCGGCGTGGCGGTGCCGTAGCCGAAGAATTCCAGGTAGGCGGGAATCATCTCGAACAGCATGTCGGTGCCGACCTGGACCTTGCAGCCGCGCGCGATGGCGGCTTCGAGGAACGGGGTGTACTCGGACTTCATCACCACCTCGCCAACCATGGCGCCCGGATCGATGCGGGCGACATCGAAGGGCAGCGCATCGCCCGCGTTCATGCCGAGCGGCGTTGCGTTGACCACCACGTCGTAGCCGGCGGGATCCGCCGAGCCGGTGGTCACGCGCAGGGCCGGGTAGTGCGCCAGCAGCCGGTCACGCAGCGCGAGCGACGAGGCGTCGCGCGTGTCGAACAGTGCCAGCTCCGCCACGCCGGCCGCGGCCAGCGAGGCGGCGATCGCGCTGCCCACGCCGCCGCTGCCCGTGACGATGGCGCGAGCGCCTTCAAGCCGGCAGCCCTTGCGCTGGATGCCGCGCACGAAGCCCGCGCCGTCGAACTGGTCGCCGACCAGCGTGCCGTCGTCGCGCCGCAGCACCGCGTTGCAGGCGCCGGCGATGCGGGCAGTGGGGGTGAGTTCGTCCACCAGTTCGACGGTGGTGACCTTGTGCGGCATGGTGACCAGCGCGCCGCGGATATTGCTCAGGCGGAACAGCGAGCGGAAGAACACCGGGTAGTCGTCGGGCTTCACGCCCATCGGCATTACCACGGCATCGATGCCCTGCTGCTCGAACCAGGGGTTGTAGATCATGGGCGCCTTGAACGACTCGGTCGGAAAGCCAAGGTGCGCGATGAGGGTGGTCTTGCCGTTGATCATGATGTTCCTGGGGGCGTAGGAAGTCGGGCCGGCGAGGATACATGGTCCGGGCCTGGCGCTGTGTCTCGATGACCAGAGATTAGTGGCCGATGGGCGGCGAGCCAAGAGATGTAAAGCGCATAACGCGCGATTAGTGAACGCAGTTGGGCGATCAGGAAACGCAGTGCGGGTTTCTACGGAGGGGGCCGGGATCCATGGGCGATGCGGCAGGCGCCGGCAGCATTGCTATGATCGGACCACGTTGCCACGGGGCTTGCCGTACCGCCCCGCACCCATACAGGAGCCCCCCAACATGAGCGCCGCTGAAGCCTGGGACAACCCGCTGGGCATCCAGGGTTACGAATTCATCGAGTTCGCCTCGCCGGATGCGGCCGCACTGGGCCGGACCTTCGAGCGTTTCGGCTTTGCCGCCCTTGCCGAGCACCGCCACAAGGCAGTCAGGCTGTATCGCCAGGGCGAGATGAACTTCGTCGTGGACGCGGAGCCGGATTCCTTTGCCACACGCTACGCCGCCGAGTATGGCCTGTCGATCTGCGCCGTCGGCATCCGCGTGAACGATGCCGCGGCGGCGTTCGAGCGCGCCATCGAAGCGGGCGCGTGGCCGTTCGAAGGCGGCACGGTCGGGCCGATGGAACTGAATATTCCCGCCATCCAGGGCATCGGCCAGTCGGTCATCTATTTCATTGACCGCTGGCGCGGCAAGGAAGGCCGTCCGGGCGACGTGGGAGATATCTCGATCTACGACGTGGACTTCCGGCCCTTGCCGCAGGACGGCCGTTCGCCAGGCGCGGGTCTGACTCGGGTCGATCACCTGACGCAGGCCGTGGAACCGGGCCACCTGGAAGAATGGAGCGACTTCTACCGCAAGGTGCTGGGTTTTCGGGAGATCCACGAAGTCCATCCCGACTGGCAGGTGGCCAGCGATGCCTGCGTGCTGCTTTCCCCTTGCGGGCAGATCCGGATTCCGTTGTACGAGAAGGGCACGCCGCGCCACGACCGGATGCGCCAGTACCTGTCGGACCCCCATGGCGAGGGCATCCAGCACATTGCGCTGGCCACCGACAACCTGGCGGCGAGCGCCGCGGCACTGGCTGCGCACGGTGTGCAGTTCGTGCAGCCGCCGGCGGCCTACTACGGCACGCTCGATGCGCGCCTGCCGGGGCATGGACTGGACCTGGCCACGCTGCAGCGCTATGGCATCCTGGTAGACGGCACCGTGCGCGCCGACGGTGGGCAGGACCGCTTCCTCCAGGCCTTCGCGAAACGCGAGGCGGGCGAGTTCTTCTTCGAGATCGTCCAGCGGGACGGGCACCACGGCTTCGGCGAGGGCAACCTTGCCGTGCTGGAGTCGTTGGCCCCGTGATGAGGCGTGGGTCAAGCCGATTGAGTCTTATACTTATCTTTTTAGCCTGGCTCGCGTTGACGGCTGCTTAGCGCATCCTAAGCAATACGTCATGGCATGGAAAATAACATCTGGCGTTATTTCCATGAAATTTTGGCATGTATCGTCTGTGCTCCCATAAGCCGGCGGTGAAAGATTGCGCAACTTGGCCGATCTGTCACGCCTGCAAGGAAGCTATCCGCAGACCGCGCAAGTTTCCCGCGGAATTCGCCTTCCGACTGGCGTAATCCACCATGCCCGGCCCGACTCGCGCTGCTCTGCCGCGAGGGGTTAACCCGAATTCTTGCCTTTCCCCTCCCACTCCTAAGATCAGTTCCTATAGAGAACGATGGTTCGCTATTAGAACAACGGGCGGGTTTGCCCAGTCGCTGACCCCAGCCGAATTCCATGCAAACGGAGACAACCGTGCCCCAATCCACCCCTGCCAAGGGCGGCGTCATCGACGTCCAGGCCCTGATCGACGAGCGGCCGTTTACCGGCTGCCAGTGGCTGATCCTGATCCTGTGCTTCCTGATCGTCGCGGTCGACGGCTTTGACACGGCGGCCATTGGCTATATTGCGCCGGCCCTGGTGCAAGACTGGGGTATCCAGAAATCCGAGCTTGGCCCGGTGATGAGCGCCGCGCTGTTTGGCCTGGCCTTTGGCGCGATCTTCGCCGGCCCGCTGGCTGACCGCGTCGGCCGCAAGCGCGTGCTGGTGCTTTCGGTCTTCTTCTTCGGTGTGTGCAGCCTGGCCACGGCCTTCGCGCCTAGCCTGGGCTGGCTGACGGCGCTGCGCTTCCTGACCGGCCTGGGCCTGGGCGCGGCCATGCCGAATGCGGTCACGCTGACTTCCGAATTCGCGCCGCAGCGCCGCCGTGCCGTGCTGGTCAACACCATGTTCTGCGGCTTTCCACTCGGCTCGGCGGTGGGCGGCTTCGTTGCGGCGGCGATGATCCCGCACTACGGCTGGCACAGTGTGCTGCTGCTCGGTGGTGTGCTGCCGGTCGTGCTGGCCGTGCTGCTGGTGTTGCTGCTGCCGGAATCGGTGCGCTACATGGTGCTGCGCAACTACCCGCTCGAGCAGATCGGCAAGGTATTGCAGCGCGTGACCGGTGCCGGAGCGGCGGCCGCAAGCTATGTCATTGGCGAGCAGGCTCCCGCCACCCGGTCGGCCATTGGCACCGTGCTGGCGCCGGGCTATCGCCTGGGCTCGGCCATGATGTGGGCCACGTACTTCATGGGCCTGGTCATCTTCTACCTGCTGACGAGCTGGATGCCCACGCTGATGAAGGACGCGGGCTTCTCGATCCAGCGCGCCTCGTTCCTGACCGCGCTGTTCCCGCTCGGCGGCGGCATCGGCACCATCGCCGCGGGCTGGTTCATGGACCGCTTCAACCCGAACAAGGTGATCGCGCTGACCTATGCGGTCACCGGCGCGCTGATCTACGCCGTCGGGCACGGTACCGGCAGCCAGCTCATGCTGGGCGTGCTGATCTTCCTGGCGGGCACGGCGATGAATGGCGCCCAGTCCTCCATGCCTTCCCTGGCGGCGGCCTTCTACCCGACGCAGGGCCGTGCCACCGGCGTGGCATGGATGCTCGGCATCGGCCGCTTCGGCGGCATCACCGGCGCACTGCTCGGCGCGGAACTGCTGCGCCTGCAGCTTGGCTTCGACATGATCTTCACGCTGCTGGCCGTACCTGCCTTCCTGGCCGCCATTGCGCTGATGGTGAAGCACTTCGGCGGCAGCCCCGCTCCGGCTGGCGAGCCGGGCAGGCGGCCCGTGGCCGCTCACTGAGCCGGCTGGCCGCGACGCGGAGCGCCCGGATGCGCCGCCGCCCGGATGCAGTCGGCCAACGCCTCCGCCATCGGCGTCAGGGTGCGGTCCTTGTGGCGCAGCAGGCCGACGGGCTCCTCGGTGCCCAGGGTGTCGATGGGCAGTGCCACCAGGCCGCCCTCGTCCATGGCCCGGCGCGTGGCCGACATCGGCGCCGCCCAGACACAGTCGCTCTGCTCGGCGAGCAGGCGTCCGAGATAGGCGTCCGAGGTCTCCACGCAGCCATCGGGCAGGCGCAGGCCGTGGCGGGCCAGCAGGCTTTCGGTGTTGTGCCGGGGGATCGAGCCCGCGGCGGCAATCACCAGCGGCCACGCCAGGCAATCGAGCAGCGTGGGCCGCGTGGTCGTCGCCAGCGCATGGCCGGGGCGCACCGCCAGCACCAGCGAATCGGGTCCCAGCGACTCGAACCACAGGCTTTCCATCGCGACCGGATCGTCCATGCGGCCGATCACGAGATCCAGCACGTCGGCCTTGAGCTGGTCGATCAGGTTGCGGTTCATGCCGGTGCGCACATCCAGGCCGACCTCGGGATAGGTGGCGCGAAAGCGCAGCACGGCATCGGTCAGCACGGCCGGCACCACGCTTGGCAGCGCACCCAGGCGGATACGTTCGTGCGTCTGCGCCGTTTCCCCCGTGACGCTGCCGGCGGCAGCGTCGATATCGGCCAGGATGCGCAGCGCATGCTGCAGGAAGCGCGTGCCCGCCGTGGTCAGCTCGGTGCCGGCACGCTGGCGCACCAGCAGCCGCGTGCCGGCCAGCTCCTCCAGTTCGCTCAGGGTCTTGGAAACGGCCGGCTGGGTCAGGCCGAGGCGGTCCGCCGCGCGTCCGAGGTGCTGGGTTTGCGACACCGCCACGAAGCAATAGAGATGCCGCAGGCGCACGCGGTTGCGGAAAATGTCCTGTGCGGCCTGCTCTTGCCGTTCCATATCAAAAATTCATCGTAATCAGCGAATAACTCAATTTACATGACTTTGTGTGTGTCTTAAAGTCATTCCACCCCTACAACACCGGAGACGAAGCAATGACCCGCCTTGCCCAGTACCGCCGCCCCTATTGGGACACCCAGCCCGAATACCGTTTCGACCCCTATGCGTCCACCGTGCTGCGCTCGCCAGCGCAGCCGCTGGTGCAGATTCCGCAGTCGCTGTCCGAAGTGACCGGCCCCACCTTCGGTGCCGAGTTCGTGCGCGCCGGCGACAACGACCTGACCGTCGGCAATGGCGGCGAGCCGCTCGGCGAGCGCATCCTGGTCACGGGCCGCGTGCTGGACGAGAATGGCCGCCCGGTGCCTAACGCGCTGATCGAGGTCTGGCAGGCCAACGCCGCCGGACGCTACACGCACAAGCGCGACCAGCACGATGCGCCGCTCGACCCGCACTTCTCCGGCGAAGGCCGCACGGTCACCGATGCCAACGGCCGCTACCAGTTCAAGACCATCAAGCCCGGTGCCTACCCCTGGCGCAACCACCACAACGCCTGGCGGCCGCAGCATATCCACTTCTCGCTGTTCGGCAATGCCTACGCCACGCGCCTGGTCACGCAGATGTACTTCCCCGGCGACCCGCTGCTGGCGTACGACCCGATCTTCAACTGCGTGCCCGACGAGAAGGCGCGCAACCGCCTGATTTCCACTTTTGACTGGGAGACCACGCAGCCGGAATACGCGCTGGGCTACCGTTTCGATATCGTGCTGCGTGGCCGCGATGCCACGCCGATGGAGTAAGAACATGCTGTACGCCACCGCTTCGCAGACTGTCGGCCCCTACCTGCATATCGGCCTGACCGGCCTGAACTGCGCCGACCTCACCGCTGACGCGCCGGAACTGGCCGGCCAGCGCATCATCATCGAAGGCCGCGTCATCGACGGCACCGGCGCGCCCGTGCCCGACGGGATGGTCGAGATCTGGCAGGCCAACCCGGCCGGCCGCTACCGCCATGCCGAGGACACGCGCGAACTGCCGCTGGTCGCCGGCTTCACCGGCTTCGGCCGCGTGCCGACCGCCGAGGATGGCTCGTTCCGCTTCGTCACCGTGAAGCCGGGCGTGGTGCCCGGCGCGGACGGCAAGCCGCAGGCGCCGCATATCATGGTGTCGGTGTTCATGCGCGGCCTGGTCAAGCATGTGGCCACGCGCATCTACTTCCCGGACGAAGCCGCTGCCAATGCCGCCGATGGCGTGCTGGCGCTGGTGCCGGCGGATCGGCGCGGCACGCTCGTTGCCAAGGCGCAAGGCAACGGCGCGCTGCGCTGGGACGTGGTGCTGCAGGGTCCGGGCGAGACGGTGTTCTTCGACATCTGACGCTGCGCGCATAATCGTGCCGTCGCCAATGTCGTGACGGCACACCCACTACGCCCCCATGCCAAGCTCGTCCCGCCTTACCGATCCCATGTTCGGCAGCCCTGCCGTGCTGGAGATCTTCACCGATGCCGGCACCGTGCGCTGCATGCTTGCCGTCGAAGCCGCGCTGGCCCGCGCCGAGTCGCGCTGCGGTGTCATTCCCGTGTCGGCCGCGACGGCTATCTCCGAAGTCTGCGCGAACGTCTCGGTCATCGACTTCGATGCGCTGGCGCAGGCCGCTGTCGCTGCAGGCAACCTGGCAATTCCTTTCGTCAAACAACTCACCGCCGCCGTGGCGGCGCGCGACCCCGAGGCCGCGCGCTTCGTCCACTGGGGCGCCACCAGCCAGGACATCATCGACACCGCGCTGGTGCTGCAGCTCGGCGAGGCCATGCCGAGCCTGCAGGCGAGCCTGCTGGCGCTTGGCAATGCCTGCGCCGGCCTGGCTGCGTCCCACCGCGACACGCCGATGGTCGGCCGCACCTGGCTGCAGCATGCCTTGCCCACCACGTTTGGCCTGAAGGCCGCCGGCTGGCTCGATGCGCTGCGCCGTGACCTTTGCCGGCTCGACGCGGCACGCGTTCAGGCCAGCGCGCTGCAGTTCGGCGGCGCGGCCGGCACGCTGGCGAGCCTGGGCACGTCCGCGCCGGCGGTGGCCCGCGAACTGGCCAGCGAGCTGAAGCTGGCCTTGCCCGCGCTGCCGTGGCATGCGCATCGCGACCGGCTGGTCGAGGTCGCCACCGCGCTTGGCATGCTGACCGGCTCGCTCGGCAAGATGGCGCGCGATCTCTCGCTGCTGATGCAGACCGAAGTCGCTGAAGTGGCCGAGCCGTCCGGCCCGGGACGCGGCGGCTCCAGCACCATGCCGCACAAGCGCAACCCGGTGGGCTGCGCCGCCGTGCTGACCGCGGCCGTGCGCGTGCCGCCGCTGGTGGCGACGATGCTGTCGGGCATGGTGCAGGAACACGAGCGCGCGCTCGGCGGCTGGCAGGCCGAGTGGGACACGCTGCCGCAGATCGTGACGCTTGCCGCCGGCGCCTTGCGCCAGATGGGTGAGGTGGTGTCGGGCCTGCAGGTGGATGGCACGCGCATGCGTGCCAATCTCGACCTCACGCACGGCCTGATCCTTGGCGAGGCGGCCATGCTCGAACTCGGCGGCCGCATCGGCCGGCTCGAAGCGCACCATCTGGTGGAGCACGCGTCGCGCCGCGCGGTAGCGCAAGGCATCACGCTGCGTGAAGCGCTGGCGCAGACGCTCAGCGAGAATCCCGCGCACGCAGGCCTGCTCGACGATGCCACCCTCGACCGCCTGGCCGACCCGGCCAACTACGCCGGCCAGTCCGCCGCCTTCGCGGATGCCGCCGTGCAGGGCTGGCAGGCTGCGCTCGCGCAGCGCCTGGCCAGCTGATTGCGTCACCCCTTCATACAGGATTCCAAGGAGACCGCATTGCCCTATCTCGACCACGCCGGCGCCCGGCTCTTCTATACCGTGGATGGCCCCGACAATGCACCGGCCATCGTCTTCTCCAACTCGCTCGGCACCGACCACACGATGTGGCAGCCGCAGGTCGATGCGCTGGCGGGACGTTTCCGCATCGTGCGCTATGACACGCGTGGCCACGGACGTTCCAGTGCGCCCGGCGATGCCTTCACCATGGACCAGCTGGGCGGCGACGTACTCGCCATCCTCGACGCGCTGGGCATCGAACGGGCCGCGTTCTGCGGCGTGTCGATGGGCGGCCTGACCGGCATGTGGCTGGGCGTGCATGCGCCCGAGCGCTTCCCGAAGATCGTGCTTGCCAACACCGCCGCAAAGATCGGCAATGCCGAAGGCTGGAATGCGCGCATCGACAGCGTGCTGCGCGACGGCATGGGCATCATGGTGGAACCGTCGATCGAGCGCTGGTTTACGCCCGAGTTTGCCGCCACGGCTAGCCGTGCGCTGGATCCGCTGCGCGCCGTGCTGGCCGCGCTCGATCCGCGCGGCTATGCGGCCAGCTGCGCCGCCGTGCGCGATGCCGATTTCCGCGAGGCCGTGCGCACGATGCGCGTGCCGGTGCTGGTGATCGCGGGCAGCCACGACCCGTCCACCACGGTGCAGGAGGGCCGTGACCTGGCCGCGGAGATCCCCGGCGCGCACTTCGTTGCACTGCCGGCCGCGCATATCTCCAACTTCGAGCAACCAGGCCGCTTCACCGCCGCGCTGCTCGATTTCATCCTGGGCCGCCTGCCCGTCACCGATGATCACGCCCGCTACGAAGCAGGCCTGTCGGTGCGGCGCGAGGTGCTCGGCAGCGCCCACGTGGACCGCTCGCTCGCGCACCTGACGCCGCTGAACGAGGAGTTCCAGAACCTGATCACGCGCTATGCGTGGGGCGAGATCTGGACCCGCGAAGGCCTGCCGCGGCACACGCGCAGCCTGCTGACCATCGCGATGATGGTCGCGCTGAACCGCGCCGAGGAACTGAAGCTGCACCTGCGCGCCGCCGCCAACAATGGCGTGACGCGCGACGAGATCAAGGAAGTGCTGCTGCAAACGGCCATCTACTGCGGCGTGCCGGCCGCCAACTCGGCATTCCACATGGCCGAGGAAGTCTTTGCCGCCATCGACGAGGCCAACCGCAGGCCGCAGGCCTGACCCGTCCTGGCGCGCTCTAGCGCGTCGCGAACGCCGGCAGCCGGGCGCGCCCCGACTGCCGGAACGCGGTCGGCGTCTGCCCGACCTGCTTCGCGAAGAAGCGCGAGAAGTAGGCCGCGTCGGCAAAGCCCAGCGACAGCGCGATGTGCTTCACCTCCAGGTCGCTGAACAGCAGGTCGCGCTGCGCCTGCGCCAGCACCCTGGCGTGGATCATCTGCAACGCGGACTGTCCGGCCATCTGCCGGCAGATCCGGTTGAGCTGCGTGGCCGTGATGCCGATGTCGCCGGCATAGTCGCCAATCTCCCTCTGTTCGCGATAGCCCGATTCCAGCAATTGCTGGAACTGCTGGAAGTGCCGCGCGGGCCGGCTGCTGCTGCGCGCCGCGGCCGGCGCCGCGGCATCGGCCAGCCGCGCAATGCCGATCAGCACCACGGTCAGCAGCGCTGACAGCGCGGCGCCGCGCCATGCGGACACGCCCTCCATTTCCCCGCGGAACAGCGCCAGCGCATCGGCCAGCGCGTCGCTGCGCTGCACACGGTCGTGGCGCGGGTGCTCGAACAAGGGCAGCGTGTCCGGCACGCCGGCCAGCAGCGTGCGCAGGTGGCTGTCGGTCATGGTCACGACGATGCCGTCCGTATCGGGCCGGAACACGAAGCCGTGAATGTGCTGCGGCGGCACCATGACCAGCGAGCCGCTGCGCAGCGCTTCACGCCGCTCTTCCAGCAAGGCTTCGCCACCGCCCGCGTGGATGTACAGAATTTGCAGGAAGCGCTCATGCCGGTGCGGCTGGATCTCCCAGCCGTGCAGCTTGCTGCGCTGCGCAATCGATTCGAAATGCAGCTGGTCCAGCAGTGGCTCCGATGAACTGGTGCCGTACAGCGAATAGGTGGGAACGAGCTTCACGACGCATCAGTGTTTACCAGAGATGTTCGGATTGTCCTGTTCTTGGTTCGGTCTGTCCATTCCGGAAAGCACCCCTGGCCGCTATCTTTCCTACCATCAAAACAACGCATACGGAGACAAGCCATGCGCACCCAGGTCGCCATCATCGGCGCCGGCCCCGCCGGTCTTCTGCTCGGCCAGTTGCTTACTCGCTCGGGCATCGACAACATCATCGTGGAACAACGCAGCCCGGACTACGTGCTTGGGCGCATCCGCGCCGGCATCCTGGAAAGCGTGACCGTCGACGCGCTCGAGCGCGCGGGGGTTGCGGCGCGGCTGCATGAGGAAGGCCTGCCGCACGATGGCATCGAGCTGTCGTTCAACGGCCAGCGCCATCGCATCGACCTGCACGCGCTGACCGGGCGCAGGGTGACGGTGTACGGCCAGACCGAAGTCACGCGCGACCTGATGGCCGCGCGCCAGGCGGAGGGCACCACGACGATCTATGAGGCGTCCGACGTGAGCCTGCACGGCTTCGACGGCACGCGGCCGCTCGTACGCTATCGCAAGGACGGCGTCACGCATGAGATCGAATGCGATTACATCGCGGGCTGCGACGGCTTCCACGGCGTCAGCCGGCAGAGCGTCCCGGTCGCGTCGACGAAGTTGTTCGAACGCGTCTATCCGTTTGGCTGGCTTGGCATTCTGTCGGACACGCCGCCGGTTGCCGACGAACTGATCTACGCCGGCCACGAGCGCGGCTTCGCGCTGTGCAGCATGCGTTCGAAAGCACGCAGCCGCTACTACGTGCAGGTGCCGTCGACAGAGCGCGTCGAAGACTGGTCGGACGAGCGCTTCTGGGATGAGCTGCGCAGCCGGCTCGACCCGCAGGCCGCGCAGTCGCTGGTGACCGGCCCTTCGATCGAGAAAAGCATCGCGCCGCTGCGCAGCTTCGTATGCGAGCCGATGCGCTTCGGCCGGCTGTTCCTGGCCGGCGACGCCGCGCATATCGTGCCGCCGACCGGCGCCAAGGGCCTGAACCTGGCCGCGAGCGATGTGCTGTACCTGGCCGACGCGCTGGCCGCGCGCTATCGGCAGGACGACCCGCGCGAACTCGACGGCTATTCGGAGAAATGCCTGCGCCGCATCTGGAAGGCTGAACGCTTCTCCTGGTGGATGACATCGCTGCTGCACCGCTTCCCCGATGCCGATGCGTTCTCGTCGCGCATCCAGCAGGCCGAACTCGACTACCTGGTCAGCTCCGAGGCCGCCTGCAAGGCGCTGGCCGAGAACTACGTCGGGCTGCCGTACTGAGGTGCTCCCGCGTCGGACAATACCGCGCCGATCATGATCACCGCAGGGCTGGCCAGTCCTGGAAAGGTCTCAAGATTGCGCAGCGACACCAGGATGGCCGCCTGCTCGCAGGCACGCTGGCGTTGTGCGGCGCTGGCACCAGCCAGGGGCTCGTCGACGTGCCGGCGTGCGGGGCTGGCAATCCGCACCCACGGGCCGATGAAGTCCTTGCCGGCAGACGTTCGATCTCGTGCATGCCAGCGGGCTCCCGGAGTTGACGGTGCTATTGCACCAGCGGACTGTCGGCGCCTTCCAGCTCGATGCCGGTAATGCTGGCCCGGCCGATCAGCAGGCTCGCGTACTGCTTCCACGCGCGATCGCGCGCAGCGTCCGACAGCGCACGCGCGATGTCCGCGCGCACTACGTCGAAGGGCAGGCGGTTGCCGCCGCAGCGGTCGAGCACGCGGACGATATGCAGCCCGAAGCGGGTCTCCACGAGCTGGGGCAATAAGCCCTGTGCTTGCGCGGAGAAGACCGCGCGTTCGAATTCCGGTGCAGTCTCGCCGCGGAACACACGGCCCAGGCGGCCACCGCCTGCGCCGCTCGGGCAGTTGGACAAGGCGCTGGCGTGGCTGGCGAAGGTCGACGGATCGCCCTTGACCAGCGCGAGCGTCTGCTGCGCGACCTCGCGCAGCGCGTCGAGCGGCACGCGCGGCGTGACCTGGAACAGGATGTGCTCGACCTCGACCCATTCGCCTTCGCAGAAGCGGTCGGGCCGGCTGTCGTAGTGGCGGCGGCAGCTGCTCTCGTCGGGGTCCGGCACGGGCGCCTCCTGCGCGAGCAGCGCCTGCGCCAGCGCGTCGTCGTCCATATCGCCGCGCGCAATGCCCAGGCGTTCCGCCTCCGTGCGCATCAGGCGGCGCAAGATGGCGGATACCGTTGCCATCTGTGCCGGGTTGCGCGCGTCGCGGTGGTGGTCCATTTCACGTTCGATGTCGGCGTCGGTCAGTTCTACGCCATTGACGGTGACGGGCATGGTGTTCTCCGGTTTCGATGCGCGCGGCTCAGCGGCTGCGCACGAGTTGCCAGGCGCGGCCTAGGTAGCCCACCGAGGCGAAGCCGCTCCACACGTGGACCAGCCGCGTGAACGGGAAGATCACGAACAGCGACATCCCCATGAATAGGTGCACCTTGAACAGCAGCGGGGCATCGGCCACGAAGCTGGCCGCATCGCCGCGCAGCGTCACGATGTGCTGCGCCCAGGTCATCAGCAGCACCATCATGTGACCGTCCATATGGCTGGCGGATTCGAAGATGGTGGACAGGCCCAGCAGCAGCGTGACCAGCAGCCACAGCAGCAGCACCTTGTCGCCGGCGCGGGTTACGGCCGAGACGCGCGCGTTGGTCAGGCGGCGATGCAGCAGGATCAGCAGGCCGGCCAGGCACATGGTGCCCATCACGCCGCCGGCGGTCATCGCAACGGCCTGCTTGAAGCTGTGCGAAACACCGAGCGCGTCCCACACGGCCACCGGCGTGAGCAGCCCGACCAGGTGGCCGAAGAACAGGCCCAGGATGCCGACGTGGAACAGGATGTTGCCCGTGCGCAGGTTGCCGCGGTAGAGCACCTGGGAGCTGTCGGTCTTCCAGGTGTACTGTTCGCGCTCGAAGCGCGCCAGGCTGCCGAACAGGAAGATGGCCAGCGCGATATACGGGTAGATGCCGAAGAGGAATTGATGGATCAGGTTCATGGTCGTCACCTTGGCGTTCTCAGCAGACGGATGCCACCGGCGCGCGCTGCGCGGTGCCACGCGGGTAGAACTTCACGGCGTGCGCGCCGGTAGCGGGCCCGAGCAGCGGCTCGACGCCGTCGGCACCGGGGCCGAAGGTTTCGAGCGCTTCATCCATGTCGCGCACGGGCGGCTCCTGCTGCGGTTCGGGCTGCACGTCGGTCAGCGTGCACAGCACCGTGAAGATGCCGGCATACGGGCTTTCGTTGCGCGCGAGCCGGCCACCTACGGCGGCCAGCACATGGATGGCATCGCCAAGCAGCTGCTCGGCGCGTGCGTCCTTGCCGTCCGCGACGAGCGCGCCCAGGTACTCGAGGAACAGCGGCACGTAGTCGGGCAGCTCGGCCGCCGTCGGCTCGAAGCCGTCGCGCCGGTATTCCTCGATCAGGTCGACCATGGCCTGTCCGCGGTCGCGGCTTTCGCCGTGGACGTGCTCGAACAGGTGCAGAGAATGCGCGGGATTGCGGTCGAACGTGGCGACGTAGTTCTCCTGCAGCGAGATCAGTGTTTCGCCGCGAAGCAGGTGCATCAGCGGCGCGAGCATGTCGCGCGCCTGCGGCCATTCGGCAAGGGCCTCGCCGATCTCGGGCAGGCTGTCGAGCAGGGCCTCCTCCGGGTAGCAGAGCAGGGCGCTGAGGATAGGGTAAAGGGGCATGTCGGTTCTCCTGTCTGGTCAGCCTGCGAACGCCTTGCGCGAACGCGGCAGGGCCGCGTAGGCAATGGCTGGCTTCGGCTTCTTGCCGAACAGCGTGCCTTCCGAAGTGCCGCCCGAGCAGCCGTTGCCGAAGGTGAAGCCGCAGCTTGCCTTGTCGCTGAAGCTGTCCTCGACCATTTCCTTGTGCGATGACGGGATGACGAAGCGGTCTTCGTAGTTGGCGATGGCCATGGTCTGGTACATGTCTTCGACCTGCGCCGGCGTCAGGCCGACCTGCTCCAGCACGGCCAGGTCCTGTTCGCCATCCACGACCTGCGAGCGCTTGTAGGCGCGCATCGCCAGCATGCGGTCGAGCGCGGACAGCACCGGCATCACGTCGCCCGCGGTGAGCAGGTTGGCCAGGTACTTCACGGGGATGCGCAGGCTCTTCACGTCCGGAATCACGCCGTTCATGCCCATGTGGCCCGCCTCGGCGGCGGACTGGATCGGCGACAGCGGCGGGATGTACCAGACCATCGGCAGCGTGCGGTACTCGGGGTGCAGCGGGAAGGCGACCTTCCATTCGCACGCCATCTTGTAGACCGGCGACTTGCGCGCGGCATCGAGCCAGCTCTGCGGAATGCCCTGGCGGTGCGCTTCGGCCTGCACGGCCGGGTCGTGCGGGTCGAGGAACACGTCGAGCTGCGACTGGTACAGGTCGCGTTCGTCGGCCACCGATGCCGCTTGTTCGATACGGTCCGCGTCATAGAGCATCACGCCAAGATAACGGATGCGGCCAACGCAGGTTTCCGAGCACACGGTGGGCTGGCCGGCCTCGATGCGCGGATAGCAGAACAGGCACTTCTCGGCCTTGCCGCTCTGCCAGTTGAAGTAGATCTTCTTGTACGGGCAGCCCGAGATGCACATGCGCCAGCCGCGGCACTTGTCCTGGTCGACCAGCACGATGCCGTCGTCCTCGCGCTTATAGATCGAGCCCGACGGGCACGATGCCACGCAGGCCGGATTCAGGCAGTGCTCGCACAGGCGCGGCAGGTACATCATGAAGGTGTTCTCGAAGGTCGAGTACATCTCCTTCTGCACGTCGTCGAACAGCTTGTCGCGGCCACGCGAGCTGAATTCGCCGCCGAGGTCGTCTTCCCAGTTCGGACCCCATTCGATCTTTTCCATCTTGCGGCCGGTCAGCACCGACACCGGACGCGCGGTCGGCGGGGTCTGCACCAGCGGTGCCTTCTGCAGGTGCTCGTAGTCGTAGGTGAACGGCTCGTAGTAGTCGTCGATCTGCGGCAGGTTCGGGTTGGCGAACAGGTTCGCCAGGATCTTCAGCTTGCCGCCCTGGCGCGGTTCCAGGGTACCGTCGGCATTGCGCTTCCAGCCGCCCTGCCACTTGTCCTGGTTCTCCCATTCCTTCGGGTAGCCGATGCCGGGCTTGGTTTCGACATTGTTGAACCACGCGTACTCGATGCCGTCACGGCTGGTCCACACGTTCTTGCAGGTTACGGAGCAGGTATGGCAGCCGATGCACTTGTCTAGGTTCAGCACCATGGCTACCTGGGCACGGATCTTCATTCTCAGGCTCCTTCCTTCACAGTTTCCACGAGCGGCCCTTCCAGCCAGTCGACCTTGTTCATCTTGCGCAGGATCACGAACTCGTCGCGGTTGCTGCCGACGGTGCCGTAGTAGTTGAAGCCGTAGGCGAGCTGCGCGTAGCCGCCGATCATGTGCGTGGGCTTGGTCACCGCACGCGTGACCGAGTTATGGATGCCACCGCGCATGCGGCTGGTTTCGGCACCCGGTACGTTCACGATCTTTTCCTGGGCGTGGTACATCAGGCACATGCCCTGCGGCACACGCTGCGACACCACCACGCGGCCGGTCAGCGTGCCGTTGACGTTGAACACTTCGACCCAGTCGTTGTCGCGGATGCCGTTGGCCTTGGCCTCGACTTCCGAGATCCATACGTGCGGGCCGCCGCGCGACAGCGTCAGCATGCGCAGGTTGTCCGAGTAGGTGGAGTGGATGCCCCACTTCTGGTGCGGCGTGATCCAGTTCAGCACCAGCTCCGGGTTGCCGTTCGGCTTCTTGCCGAGCATCGGGCTGACCGTCTTGGTGTCGATGGCCGGCTTGTACACGGCCGAGCCTTCGCCAAAGTCGAGCATCCAGCGGTGGTCCTGCCAGAACTGCTGGCGGCCGGTGAGCGTGCGCCAGGGGATCAGCTCATGCACGTTGGTATAGCCGGCGTTGTAGCTGACTTCTTCCGACTCCAGCCCCGACCATGTCGGCGCGGAGATGATCTTGCGCGGCTGCGCCTGCACGTCGCGGAAGCGGATCTTGTCGTGCTCGCGGCCCTCGGCCAGGTGCGCATGGTCGCGGCCGGTGATCTTCGACAGCGCATCCCACGCCTTCACGGCGACATGACCGTTGGTCTCGGGCGCGAAGGTCAGGATCATCTCGGCGGCGTCGATCGCGGTTTCCAGCTTCGGGCGGCCGTGGCTCACGCCGTGCTCGGTCACCGTCTTGCTGAGTTCGCCGATGTCCTTGACCTCGTGCTTCGTATCCCAGTTGATGCCCTTGCCGCCGTTGCCCATCTTGTCGAGCAGCGGGCCGATCGAGGTGAATTTCTTGTAGATGTCCGCGTAGTTGCGCTCGACCACGGTCATCGACGGCGCGGTCCTGCCGGGGATCAGGTCGCACTCGCCGTGCTTCCAGTCCTTCGGTTCGAACGGCTGGCCGAGTTCGCCCGGGGTGTCATGCAGCAGCGGCGTGCAGACCAGGTCCTTGCGCGTGCCGAGGTAAGGGCCGGCGATCTCGCTGAATGTCTTCGCGATGGCCTTGTAGATCTCCCAGTCGGTCTTGCTTTCCCACAGCGGCTGCACGGCTTCGGACAGCGGGTGGATGAACGGGTGCATGTCGGATGTGTTGAGGTCGTCCTTCTCGTACCAGGTGGCCGTGGGCAACACGATATCGCCGTACAGGCAGGTGGTGCTCATGCGGAAGTCGAGCACGGTCAGCAGGTCGAGCTTGCCTTCGGCGGCCGGGCGGACCTTGACTTCGCTCGGCTTGATGGCGTCGTCCTCGTCGCCGAACACGGCGTTCTGCGTGCCGAGCAGGTACTTGAGGAAATACTCGTGACCCTTTCCCGAGCTGCCCAGGATGTTCGAGCGCCACACGAACATATTGCGCGGGAAGTTGGCGGGGTTGTCCGGGTCGTCGCAGGCGAACTGCAGGTTGCCGGACTTCAGTTGCTCGACGGTGTACGCAACCGGGTCCTTGCCGGCGCGCTCGGCCGCATCGACCACGTCGAGCGGGTTGGAACCGAGCTGCGGCGCCGACGGCAGCCAGCCCATGCGTTCGGCCTTGGCGTTCAGGTCCAGCAGCGACAGCTTGCCGTACTTGTTCCGGTCGGCGGTCGGCGACAGGATTTCGTCGACGCCGAGCTTCTCGTGGCGCCACTGGCTGGTGTGGTTGTAGAAGAACGAGGTGCCGTTCATCTGGCGCGGCGGGCGCGACCAGTCCAGCCCGAACGCAAGCGGTGCCCAGCCGAACTGCGGACGCAGCTTTTCCTGGCCGACATAATGGGCCCAGCCGCCGCCGCTCTTGCCGATGCAGCCGCACATCATCAGCAGGTTGATGATGCCGCGGTAGATCATGTCGTTGTGGTACCAGTGGTTCAGCGCCGCGCCGACGATGACCATGCTCTTGCCCTGCGTGCGGTCCGCGTTGTCGGCGAACTCGCGCGCCACCTGGATGACCAGCTTCGGCGGCACCGAAGTGTGCTTCTCCTGCCAGGCGGGCGTGTAAGGCACGTCATCGTCATAGGACGTGGCCACGTTCGGGCCGCCCAGGCCCTGGTCGACGCCGTAGTTGGCCAGTTGCAGGTCATACACCGTGGCAACCAGCGCGGTGGTGCCGTCGGCCAGCGTCACGCGGCGGGCCGGCACGCGGCGGCGCAGCAGCGCGTCGTGCTCGCCGCCGAAGTACGCGAAGCCGACTTCGGCCACTTCATCATGGCTGCCCAGCAGCGACAGGCGTGGGTCGATGTTGCGGCCGCTGCCGCCGTCCTTCATTTCCAGGTTCCAGCGGCCGACCTTCTCGCCGCCGTTGTGCGCGCCCTCGCCCCAGCGGAAGCCGATGGAACCATTGGGCGCGACGATATCGCCGGTCATGTCGTCGACCAGCAGGGTCTTCCAGTCCGGATGGTTGGCTTCGCCGAGGTTATCGGCCAGGTGCGAGGCACGCAGGAAGTGGTCGGGCACCAGCGTGCCGTGGTTGTCGCGCAGCAGCACCAGCATCGGCATGTCGGTGTACTGCTTGATGTAGTCGCGGAAGTAGGCGGACTTGCGGCTGACGTGGAACTCCTTGAGCACGACATGGCCCATGGCCATGGCGAGCGCGGCGTCGGTACCCTGTTTCGGGGCAAGCCAGATGTCGCCGAACTTGACCATCTCGCCGAAGTCGGAAGACACGGCCACGGTCTTGGTGCCCTTGTAGCGGACCTCGGTGTAGAAGTGGGCATCCGGCGTGCGTGTCTGCGGTACGTTCGAGCCCCACACCATCAGGTAGGTGGAGTTGTACCAGTCGGCCGACTCGGGCACGTCGGTCTGCTCGCCCCAGATCTGCGGGCTCGCCGGCGGCAGGTCGCAGTACCAGTCATAGAACGACAGGCAGGCACCGCCGAGCAGGCTCAGGTAGCGCGCGCCGGCGGCGTAGGACACCATCGACATCGCCGGGATCGGCGAGAAGCCGATCACGCGGTCCGGGCCGAACTTCTTGACGGTGAAGGCGTTGGCGGCCGCGATGATCTCGGTCGCGGTGTTCCAGTCGGCGCGCACGAAGCCGCCCTGGCCGCGCACGCTCTTGTAGCGCCTGGCCTTCTCGGGGTCCTGGCTGATCGATTCCCAGGCGGCGATCGGGTCCATGGTCTTGCGGGCCTCGCGCCACATCTCCATCAGGCGGCCGCGGATCATCGGGTACTTCACGCGCTGCGCTGCATAGACGTACCAGCTGTACGAGGCGCCGCGCGGGCAGCCGCGCGGCTCATGGTTGGGCAGGTCGGGGCGGGTGCGCGGGTAGTCGGTCTGCTGGGTTTCCCAGGTGATCAGGCCGTTCTTCACGTACACCTTCCACGAGCACGAGCCCGTGCAGTTCACGCCGTGCGTGGAGCGCACGATCTTGTCGTGCTGCCAGCGGCTGCGGTAGCCGTCTTCCCACTTGCGGTCTTCATTCACCACCGCGCCGTGCCCGTCCGAGTACGTGGACTTGACGCGCGACATGAACTTCAGTCGATCCAGAAAGTGACTCATCTCTTGTTCTCCGCGAATGCTAGCTGCTGGCGGCACACGGCCGTTGCAGGGACACTCGTAGCTTATGGGGGAGGCATGTGCGCGCCAATTCGCTGGTGGAACAGGCCGCGCGGTGCGTTCGGGCTAGTCGGCGGGGGCCGGCCTAGTTCTGTCGAACTAGGCCGGCCGGCAGGATCAGCAGGGCATGGCCGCATTGCGGCGCGCGTAGCACCACCACGTCACCAGCACGCAGCTCACGTAGAAGGCGATGAAGCAGTACAGCGCGGCGTCGGCCGAGCCGGTGAGCTCCAGCGAGGTGCCGAAGCTCTTGGGGATGAAGAAGCCGCCATAGGCGCCGATCGCGCCGGAGAAGCCGAGCACGGCGGCCGATTCCTTGCCGGCTTCCTGCAGCGCCTGCTTCTGCGCGAGGTCGCCCTTGCCGGCGGCGGCGCGCTGGCGCTCCGTGAGGAAGATCACCGGGATCATGCGGAAGGTCGAACCGTTGCCGATGCCGGTCAGCGCGAACAGCGCGACGAAGGCGGCCAGGAAGGCCGGGAAGCTGCCTGCTGCGCCATCATGCGGCAGCGCGGCCAGCACGGCGAACACCGCGACGATCATGCCGACGAAGGTCCATAGCGTCACGCGGGCGCCGCCGAGCTTGTCGGAGATCCAGCCGCCCACGGGGCGCGTCAGCGCGCCGACCAGGGGCCCCAGGAAGGCATAGGCGGTCGGGTTCACACCCGGGAACTGCGACTTGGTCAGCAGTGCCAGGCCGGCCGAGAAGCCGATGAACGAGCCGAACGTGCCCACGTACAGCCAGCACATCAGCCAGTTGTGCTTGCGCTTGAAGATGATGGCCTGGTCGGCGAAGGAAGCCTTTGCGTCGGCGATGTCATGCATGCCAAACCACGCGGCCAGCGAAGACACCACGATGAACGGCACCCAGATGAAGCCTGCATTTTGCAGCCAGAGGCTCTGCGTGGCGCCGCCTGCCTGGTATTGCTGGGGATCTCCGCCGAGCGTGCCAAACACTGCCAGCGATACGACGAGCGGGGTGACGAACTGCACCACCGACACGCCCAGGTTGCCGATGCCCGCGTTCAGGCCCGTGGCCAGCCCCTTCTTCGCCTTCGGGAAGAAGAAGCTGATATTGGCCATCGACGAGCTGAAGTTGGCGCCGCCCAGCCCGCACAGCAGCGCGAGCGCGAGCAGCGTCGGGTAGCTCGTGGACGGGTCGCGCAGCGCGAAGCCCATGCCGAGCGCGGGAATCAGCAGCAGCGCGGTGGAGATCGCGGTGAAGCGCCGGCCGCCGAACACCGGCACCAGGAACGAGTAGAAGATGCGCAGCGTGGCGCCGGACAGCGCGGGCAGCGCGGTCAGCCAGAACAGCTGGTTCTTGGTGAACTGGAAGCCGGCGCGGTCGAGGTTGACCGCGACCACGCTCCACAGCATCCAGACCACGAAGGCCAGCATCAGTGCGGGGATCGAGATCCACAGGTTGCGGTAAGCAATGCGTTCGCCGGTGTCTTGCCAGAACGAAGTGTTCTCGGGCTCCCAGCGCGTTAGTACGGAGGTGGACATGACAGTGTGCTTGAGTGGAATGAGTTGTCAGGGGGAGGCGTCACGCCGCTTGCGTGAGGCCGACGGCTTGTTCCTTGCGCCGGCGCCCGGCGCGGTGGCTGTAGTGCATCCAGACCAGGCTGACGCACACGGTGCCGTACATCAGCATGAAGCAGCTGCTGCGCACGCCGGTGAGATCGGCCAGCGCGCCGAACAGGATCGGCAGCACGAAGCCGCCCAGCCCGCCGGCCAGGCCCACCACGCCGGAGACGGCGCCGATGTTGTGCGTGAAATCGTTCGAGATGAACTTGAAGACCGAGGCCTTGCCGATGGCGAACGCGATGCCGACCACGAACAGCAGGAAGGTGAACACCGTGGGCGTGAGCGCGATGCGGAAGCTCTGCGGGCCCGTGGTGGTGTGGATCACGAAGTCGGTCTGCGGGTAGCTCAGCAGGAAAAAGCCGACCCAGCTCACCCACATCACCCACCAGGTGGTGCGGTGCGCGCCGTAGCGGTCGGAGATCCAGCCGCCGATCGCGCGCAGCACGCCGCCCGGCAGCGAGAAGCACGCCGCCAGGAACGCGGCCACCTTCATGTCGAAGCCGTACTCGCCGATGTAGTACTTGGTCATCCACAGCGACAGGCCGACATAGCCGCCGAACACGACCGAGTAGTACTGCGAGTAGCGCCACACGCGCGGGTCGCGCAGCATGGCGAACTGTTCGCGCCAGCCGGTGCTGGACGATACGCGGTGGGCGGGATTGCTGCGCGATCCGATCCAGAACACGACGGCCGTCACCAGCATCGCCACCGAGTACACGCGCGGCACGATTTCCCACGTGCCCGCGGCCAGGATCAGCGCGGGCGCGACGAACTTGGTCAGCGCGGCGCCCGAGTTGCCGGCGCCGAAGATGCCCATGGCCAGCCCCTGGCGCGAACGCGGGAACCAGCGCGCGACGTAGGGCGTGCCCACCGAGAACGAACCGCCGGCCAGGCCCACGAACAGGCCCAGCACGAGCAGCTGCCACAGGGTGTGCGCGTACGAGATCAGCCAGATCGGGATGACCGTGGCCAGCATCAGCACGAAGAAGACGACGCGGCCGCCGTAGCGGTCGGTCCAGATGCCGAGCGGCACGCGGATCAGCGAGCCGCTCAGCACGGGCGTGGCGGCCAGCAGGCCGAACTCGGTCTCGTTGAGTCCGAGCTCTTTCTTGAGCGGGATGCCGAGGACGGCGAACAGCATCCAGACGGCGAAGCAGATGGTGAAGGCGAAGGTGCTCGATGCCAGAGTCGTCCATGCTCCGGGAGGGACGGGCTCCGGCATTCGCGCCGCGCGTGTGGGGGTGGCCATGGCCATGCTCCTGTGTCAACTTTGACGGGATGACGCCAGAGTAGGCATGGGCGTTACGGCTGACCATTCGCCGGGAGCACAGGCCGCCACGCCACGGAACCTGCTGGTGGAGCTAGTTCCATCGGCGGAGGACGACGGCGGCATCAGGGTGCTATCGTGGTCGCAGCCCGCCTGGACACGGCATCAACCCGTGACAAGGATCAAATTTCTCGCACGCGCCCATCATGGAAACCATCCCTATCCTGCCCGCTCGCGGCCCGCGCAAGTCGCCGGAAGCCGGTCCGCCACCGCGCGGTTTCGCTCTGTTCGCGCTCGGTTTCCGGCCGTTCTACCTGGGCGGCGCGGTGTTCGCGGCGATCGCCGTGGCCGTATGGGCGGCCATGTTCGGCGGCATGGCGGGCATGGCGCCGTCTGGCGCCTTGCCGCCGATGCTGTGGCACGCCCATGAGATGGTGTTCGGCTTTGCCGCGGCCATCGTGGTGGGCTTCCTGTTCACGGCCGGGCGCGCGTGGACCGGGCAACCGACGCCGACCGGCGCGCCGCTGGCCTGCCTGTTCGCGCTGTGGCTGGCCGGGCGCGGTGCCATGTGGTTCGGTACGGGCGCTCTGGCGGCGTGGATCGACTGCGCGTTCCTGCCGCTCGCCGCGCTCGCATTCACGCGTACGCTGGTCAGGGGCGGCAACCGCCGCAACTATCCGCTGGCGTTCGCGCTATGGCTGCTGGCGCTGGCCAATGCGTCGAGCCTCGGGCTGCAGGCCGCAGGCCACACCGACGCGGCACTGCGCGCCTGCCAGGCCGGGGTTGCGCTGATCACGCTGTTCGTGATCGTGATCGGCGGCCGCGTGATCCCGATGTTCACGACCAACGCCGTTCCCGGCTTCCGCCTGCGCCAGTATCCGAAGGTCGACCGGCTGGTGGTGCCGGCCGCGGTGCTGGGCCTGCTGGCCGGGCTGTTGCCGTTGCCGGGATGGCTGTCGGCCGTGCTGCCCTTGCCGGCCGCCGTGGCGCTCGGCATCCGCGTGGCCGGCTGGCGCGGCTACGCGGTCGGAAACCGGCCGCTGCTGTGGTCCCTGCACCTGGCCTATGCGTGGCTGCCGCTGGCCTTCGTGCTGCACGCCGCCGCCAGATTGGGGCTGGTGATGCCGGCTATCGCCACGCATGCGCTCACGGTCGGCGTGCTCGGTGGCGCGATCATCGCCATGGTCACGCGCACGGCGCTGGGACATACGGGGCGGATGCTGGCGGCGGGGCGTGCGGAGACCGCGGCCTACTGGCTGGTGGCAGCGGCCGCCGTACTGCGCGTCATCGGGCCGCTGCTGTGGCCGGCCTGGTACCTGCACTGGATATACGGTGCGGCCGGCTGCTGGGCGGTCGGGTTCGTGATCTACGCGGTGGTCTACGCGCCGCGGCTGGCGCGGCCCAGGATCGACGGGAAGCCAGGCTGACGGGACCCGGCTAGGAATGCCTTCGCTCGCGACGCCCGGGATGCCGAAGATGACGGCAAGGGCAGACTGGCTGTGGATGGCGAAGGGCTAGGGTGCTTGCGGATTGCAGCCTGGATTTTTCGGTGGCGATGGCCAGCTGGGACTGGTGGCGCGGTCTGGAGGTTTGATTGCTGCATTGCACCACGCGACGCCAGAATGCGCGATCATCGCGGAGCAGGGCTGTGCGCTGGTCGAAGGCCGCAGCGTGGCGCAAACCGGATGCTTAAAAAATGGGCGGTCCGGTGCGTTGGCGCACAGACTGGGCGTTCCGGGGGAGACGCGCGAGGATATCCACAGATTCTGTGGATATCCTTGTCGGATTTTCAACGTGGGTTTCTACCAACGACGGGCCCTCCGGCTTGGGCGTATGCTGGGCGCTCCGCCCCGGCCTGCCGCTTGCCGTTCGGCGACCCGGCATGCATTCCCTTTCCTCCAGACACCATGCGAAACCACGGGCCGACGGCAGTACCGATCCTGACCATGCTGGCTGGTGCCATCATGGCGGCCGGCTGCGTGGCGCAGTACCGCGTGCCGTCCGGCGCTCCGGTGGCCAGCGTGCGCCTGATGACGGATACCGATGACAACACCACCTTCACGGTGGTGGATCCCGCCAGATGCCCGGCCCCGGCCCGCCCGCTGGTCCTGGCCGGGACCGGCAAGCAGCTTTCGGCGATCGGGCGGGACCGTGGGCTCGAGATGGCCGGGACCTCGCCCGAGCCGCCGGCGCGCACGCGGGAGCGCCAGGTGGAGGCGGGCCGGAGGATCTATGTGGGCGTGAGTTCGACCGCTGCGCCGCCCCTGCCAGAACTGCGCTGCGCGGCGGGGGTGTCGTTCGTGCCCGCGCCGGGGGCGCAATACGAAATCCGCTATAAGCGTGACGAAACCGCGAGCCAGTGCTCGGCCCAGGTGCTGCGCCTGCAACCGCTGCCGTCAGGCGGTGCACGGCCGGTGGCCGAACCGACGCAGCAGGGCTTCCGCGCGCTGAGGAAGGAATACGTGTGCCAGGCGTCCTGACGGCGCCCGGCCGGGCCTGCCCCTGACGGGGCGGCCGCGCGGGATTACGACTCGATCAGGAAACGTTCCGGGCGCTTGCCCAGCCATGCCGGGGCACGGCCGCGACCCGACCAGGTCTTGCCGGTCTTCGGGTCCATATACTTCGGCGGCAGCGGAGCGTGCTCCGCCTTCTTGATGCTCGAACCGGCCGGCCGGCCACGGCCGCGGCGCGGCGCGATGTCGTCTGCAGTCAGGCCATATTCGGCCATCAGCGAGCGGATCTGGTCGATTACGCCGGCGACTTCCGTCGCCCTGACTTCATTGAGCTTGGCTTCGAGCGCTTCTTTTTCTGCAAGGAGTTGCTTGTATGTCGCCATTTATATTCCCCTTTTTCGGCAATTGACCGCTGCATAGTACTGCAAACTACCTGCGGATATGACATTGGCATGCTGCGGCGGACACAAAAATATTTTACAAAATATCGCGCAGCTTGCACGACTGTATTGTTACAGACAGGGCGGTCGCGAGAAATCGCGGGGATTGTCGGGGCAATGCCATTGCCTTGTTTCGCGGCTTTGGCTATTGCTAAAGGCAGGAAATGGATTCTCCTCCAGAGGTGTGGAACGAGTTTGCCGGTCGCGCATGCGCGACCGCATTCCGCTATCCAGTCGGCTTGCGTGGAAATCCGTTATGTCCTTGCAGCGGGCATCAGGCTTCCCCTGGCATTCCCCGGTGCGGCGGGGCTGTGCATGACCGGCAGGACGGACATTGCCGGCACATCGCACTCAATCGGGGCGAGCGCGGCGGCCTCGATAAGGCATGCGGATTCAGTGAGGTGTTGATAGCAGAACAATGGCGAGCGCATGTTGCCATGGTGATGAATGGCTGGATTGCGCGTATGGGAGCATTGCCGGCGCGAAGCACGGAGAAATTCCCGCGTGGCCAGCGTGCAATAAAAAAATGCCCCGGGAAAGCAGGAATCCCGGGGCCTAAATCCACCGTGTGGCGGTGGAGGAGACATTGTTGAATTCACTCCGGACAACCGCGCCAGGGGCAGCGGCCATCCGATTGAAGCGCCTGTTTCAGATTGCCCAGCCGCCGGCATAGAACGCGGCCAGCGCAATGGCAATGGCCACGGTACCGACATTAAGCTTGCGCCATTCGCCGGAGACGATGCGGCCGACAACCAGGGTGCAGAAGCCGAGCATGATGCCGGTGACGATATTGCAGGTCAGCACGATGAACACCGCGCACACCAGGCCCGACAGCGCATCGACCAGGTCATCCATGTGCAGGCGCGAGACGCTCGACAGCATCAGCAGACCCACGTACATCAGTGCCGGCGCGGTGGCGTACGACGGCACTAGGGCCGCCAGCGGCGAGAAGAACATCACGGCCAGGAACAACAGGCCGACCACCACGGCGGTCAGGCCGGTCTTGGCGCCGGCGGCGACGCCGACGGTCGACTCGATATAGGCCGCGGCCGGGGCGCCGCCGAACATGGCGGAGAAGATCGAGCTGACCGAGTCCGCGGTCAGCGCACGACCGCCGTTGCGGATATGGCCGCTGGCATCGAGCTGGCCAGCCTGGCCCGCCACGGCGCGGATCGTGCCGGTGGCATCGAACACCGCAGTCATCACCAGTGCCAGCACGCTCGGCAGCACGGCAGCGGACAGTGCGCCACGGATATCCATGGCGCCGATCAGCGACTGGTGGCCGGGCGCGCTCAGCGAAGGCAGGGCGAACACGCCGGTGAACTTCACGGCGGGGTCGAAGATCAGGCCCAGCACCGAGATGGCGACGATCACCAGCAGGATGCCCCCCGGCACGCGGCGGCGCTCCAGGCCGAAGATGGCGGCCAGGCCCAGCACCGACATCACCACCGGAAACGCGGTGATCTTGCCCAGCGTGACAGGCAGGCCCGCGCCGCTGTTCTTGACCACCAGGCCGACCTCATTGGACGCGATCAGCAACAGGAACAGGCCAATGCCGATCCCCGCGCCATGGGCCACGCCGGCCGGCAGGTTGCGCAGGATCCAGGAGCGCACCCCGGTGACGGAAATCGCGGTGAACACTACGCCCATCAGGAATACCGCGCCAAGCGCCACGGCCGGCGACAGTCCCTGTCCCAATACCAGGCCGAAAGCCATGAAGGCTGTCAGTGAAATGGCGCAGCCAATGGCGATCGGCAGCTTGGCCCACACGCCCATCAGCAGCGAGCCGAACGCCGTGGTCAGGCACACCGCCACGAACACCGCGCTCGTGTCAAAGCCAGCCTTGCCGAGCATGCCCGGCACGACAAAGACCGCGTAGACCATGGCCATGAAGGTGGTCACGCCGGCCACCAGTTCCTGGCGCTGCGTGCTGCCGCGCGCCGTGATCTGGAAATAGGCGTCGAGCTTGTTCTTGACTTCGGGGGGGGCGGAATCGACTTCCGTCACTGACGGATAGGGCTGTTCGATCATGATGATCTGTCTCCTTGCAGGGCGCTGTCGCGGCCGACGGATAGGCCGTGGGCAGGCTTTGTCTCACGTGGTTCTAGGTATCGGCCGTGGCAATACTCGTTGTCCGGCCGGTTTTATCGGTGTGCCTGCTGTCTGTCGCCTTCTATGGGCGCGATCTGGGCAAGGCTGAAGGCTAGGCGACGCGTGGCGAGTCGTCATAACCCCGGCAAAATGCGCGGTATGCCTGGATGGGAATAGTGAATGTGATGAATTACCGTCTTCGTGGCGGCGGGTGACGCCAACGGCGGGCGAAGGCATTCTGCCATTATCACTTGGGGCAAATGCGGCCTATAGGTAATGACCCGTATGCCGTGCGAGTGGCTTCGTTAAACTAGTGATAACCCTCGAATCGAGCCAGGCGCTGGCTGCTGCATAAAGTAAGTGCGGCTTGATTCCCTTTTTGCCAACCCCTTCTCCGCCTGGAATCTTCTCATGCAAGTGCTTGCCGATACCCTTTATCGCCAATTTCCGCGCCGCCATTCGGCTGCCGCGCCCGCTGTCCCGACGCGCGATATGGCCATGTACGCCCGCATGGGCAGCGGGCGCTCGCTGGCCGCGCGCGTGCGTGATTACTTTGCTCGGGGCTGGATGCTGCATATGGAGAACGCCCGCCGGGCGGCGCCCATTACCTGGCTCTGAGCGGTTCCGAGCGCCGAAGAGCATCAGCGGATAGTGAGGACGGACCAGTTCCGGCCGCGAAAAAACGACGATCCGCCCTCACCAGCGTCTTACTGCAAGGATCTTCCACGGGCTGCGCGATGCTGGGCGGTCGATTCCGCTAGTGGATAGCTATTTGTGAACACTGTCTACATGCACTAGACTCGGAAGCACGCGCCCCGCATCGGGGCAGTTCCGCAGGAGCCATGATGACTGCCAGCACGGCGCCGCAAACCGACCCTCACCCGATTCCGACGCCCGACTCCGGCCCGGCGATGCTGCTGGTCGCCACGATCAAGGGCGCCTGGTTCCTGACCAGCGACGCGGCCCGGCGCAGCTGGGCGCTGCGCGGGCCGGTATTCCTGGGACACACCATCCACCATATCGTGCAGGACCCGCGCGAGCCCCGGCGCATGTTGATGGCTGCACGCACCGGCCATCTGGGCCCGACCGTATTCCGTTCCGACGACGGCGGCCAGAACTGGACCGAAGCCACCCGCCCGCCGGCCTTTGCCAAGGCGCCCGAAGGCGAGGCCGGACGCGTGGTCGACCATGTCTTCTGGCTGACGCCCGGACACGCGAGCGAGACCGGCACGTGGTACGCCGGCACATCGCCGCAGGGCCTGTTCCGCAGTACTGACCATGGTGCAAGCTGGGACTCCGTGACCGGCTTCAACGACCACCCGATGCGGCGCACCTGGACCGGCGGCGAGCAGGATGGCACGCCCGACGGCCCCAAGCTGCATTCCATCCTGGTGGATCCGCGCGACCCGAAGCACCTTTACATCGGCATGTCGAGCGGCGGCGTATTCGAAAGCACCGATGCCGGCGCCGACTGGAAGCCGCTGAACCGCGGCTGTGCCGCCGATTTCCTGCCGGACCCCAATGTCGAATACGGGCACGATCCGCACTGCGTGCTGCAGCATCCGGCCGCGCCCGACATCCTGTACCAGCAGAACCACTGCGGCATCTACCGCATGGACCGGCGCGAAGGGATCTGGAAGCGCATCGGCGACGCCATGCCGCGCGAGGTCGGGGACATCGGTTTCCCGATCGTTGCGCACCGGCGCGATCCCCGCACGGTGTGGGTATTCCCGATGGATGGCAGCGACGTCTGGCCACGCGTGAGCCCCGGCGGCAAGCCCGCGGTCTATGTCACGCGCGATGCCGGCGAATCCTGGCAGCGGCAGGACCGCGGCTTGCCGGCCGGGCAGGCCTGGCTCACGGTCAAGCGCCAGGCCATGGCGGCCGACGCGCAGTCGCCCGTGGGCCTGTATTTCGGCACCACCGGCGGCGAGGTCTGGGCCAGTGCCGACGAGGGAGAACACTGGCAGTGCATCGCCAGCCATTTGCCGCATATCTACGCGGTGCAGTCCGCGCGGCCAGCCTGAGCCGGGGTCCGGGCCATGCGCGTGCATATTGCCTCGCCACTGCTTTCCTACACCGGCCAGCAATCGATGGTGCAAGCGCGCGGCGGCACCATCGGCCAGATGCTCGAGGACCTTGACCGGCAATTCCCCGGCATGCGCTTTCGCATCGTCGACGAGCAGGACAAGCTGCGGCCGTATATCCGCGTCTTCGTCAATCGCGTGCAGTGGATGCGGCTCGACGCGCCGCTGCGCGACGATGACGAAATCCACATCCTCCAGGCGCTCGCCGGCGGCTAAACCGCCGTCGCGTTGCCTGCACCGCGCCCCGCACCTTGATCTGGCGCAGGGGCGTGCCTTAAATCCCCGATCCTGCTTGCCGTTATCCAGGCATCGTGCGTCTGCTGTCCGCCTGCCGCCAGGCCGCAGACCGCCTGTACCGCAGCGGCAACCAAAGGCCAATCGGCATGCAAGGGGAGCATCACATGAGCAGTTCGATGAGGGACATCGACGAGCGCACCAACCTGACCAACAACAACCAGTTCGAGCTGCTGTTGTTCCGGCTGGGCGACGCCGAGCATTCAGGCCAGTCCGAACTGTTCGGCATCAACGTCTTCAAGGTTCGCGAAATCCTGGTGATGCCGCCGGTCACCACGGTGGTCGGCGCCGATCCGTCGATCCTGGGCATGGCCGATATCCGTGGCCAGGTGATCCCGGTCATCGACCTGCCGCGCCTGGTGGGCTGCAAGCCCGCCAACGGCCTCGGCATCCTGCTGGTGACCGAATATGCGCGTTCGACGCAAGGGTTTGCGGTGGAGGCGGTCGAGGAAATCGTGCGGCTGGAGTGGAACCAGGTGCATTCGGCCGAGGCCACCGTGCGCACGGGCCACGTCACCAGTATCGCCAAGCTGGATGCCGGCACGGACCAGGCACGTCTGGTGCAGGTGCTGGACGTCGAGCAGATCCTGCGCGACGTATTGCCGTCGCGCCAGCCCGATGTCGTCCCGGATGCCGTCGGCCCGCAGCTCACCCTGCCTCCCGGCACCAAGGTCATTGCCGCCGATGATTCGGCACTGGCACGCGGGCTGATCGAACAGAGCCTGAAGGCGCTCGGCGCGCCGGTGGTCATGACCAAGTCGGGCAAGGAGGCCTGGGAGCTGCTCGACAGCATGGCCGCGGAGGCGGCCAGCAACGGCCGCTCCATCCATGACGAGGTGGCGCTCGTGCTGACCGATCTGGAAATGCCGGAGATGGATGGCTTCACGCTGACCCGCAAGATCAAGGCGGACAGCCGCCTGAAAACGCTCCCCGTGGTGATTCATTCATCTCTTTCCGGGGAGGCCAGCGAGGAACACGTACGCAAGGTCGGCGCCAACGCTTACGTCGCCAAGTTTGTTGCCAAGGAATTGGCCGATACTATTCGCACCGTGCTGGTGCACTAAGCGCGCACGCTGTATCGCATCAGGCACAGAATGGCCGGCGGCGCAACCATTTCCCCACGCCGGCCGGTTGCCTAGAATTTAGGCAATCCAGTGTTTCCCAGTCCCGGCGCGCCTTTTGCGGTTGTCAATAGGCCGGATATCCACCGTTCCTGTGGATAGATTTCCGGTGATTCGGCCGCCTCGTACCAACGGATGAGGCGGCGCCCGAAACTTCCGGGGGTCGGACGGCCCCGCCGCCCGGCCCTCACCCTGCTACTTTGGCTGGGCCACCACCCGGAGATAGGGCTTCAGCGTCTTGAAGCCGTTCGGATACTTTTTCCGGGCGTCTTCGTCCGAGACCGAAGTCGGGATGATCACGTCGTCGCCCGGTTTCCAGTTGACCGGCGTCGCCACGGTATGCTTCGCATTGAGCTGCAGCGAGTCCAGCAGCCGCAGGACTTCGTCGAAATTGCGGCCGGCGCTCATCGGGTACGCCAGCATGGCCTTGATCTTCTTGTCCGGCCCGATCCAGAACACCGAGCGGATGGTCGCGTTATCCACAGCCGTGCGCGGGCCGCCGCTGGCTTCCGGATGGATCATGTCGTAGAGCTTGGCCACCTTCAGGTCGGGGTCGCCGATCATCGGATAGTTCACCGCATGGCCCTGCGTCTCTTCGATATCCTTGGCCCAGCGAGCGTGGTCCCCGACCGGGTCGATGCTCAGGCCGATGATCTTCGTATTGCGCTTGTCGAACTCGGGCTTGAGGCCGGCCATGTAGCCAAGTTCGGTGGTGCACACGGGCGTGAAGTCCTTCGGGTGCGAGAACAGGATGGCCCAGCTGTCGCCGATCCATTCATGGAAGCGGATCGGGCCCTGCGTGGTCTCGGCGGTGAAGTCAGGGGCTTCTTCGCCTATTCGAATCGCCATGATCGAACTCCTTGGTCTTGTGGTGAAGGTGGGGTGGGCTCGCTGCCCGCTTGCCAGGCCCTTGCGGGCGGCTAGTGGAACACCAGCACGGGAATCGCGCTGTGTGTGAGGACCCGGTGTGTCTCGCTGCCGATCAGCATGGCCTGCAGGCCGCGCCGCCCGTGCGATGACATCACGATCAGGTCGCAATCTCTTTGCTGCGCCGTCTGCACGATGGCCTGCCACGGGTGGTCGTCCGTGGCGGTGACCGTTTCGCACGGCACGCCTGCCTGCGTGGCTGCCCGGCTCAGTGCGGCCAGGAATTCGTCAGCATGGCGCGCCGCTTCCGCGGCGAATGTCTCCCGCGTGTCCTGCAGGCTGGTCAGCCGGTAGGTCATCAGGTGGTACTGGGGAATCACATGCAAGCCGGTGACGCGGGCGCCGACGCGTCCGGCGAAGGTCATGGCGCGCGCAATCATTGCATCGGCACGGGGCGAGCCGTCCGTGGGAACCAGGAAGTGCTTGAACATCGTGTCCTCCGCTTGCCAGTCCACTGAAAGCCGGCGCGTTGCCGGCTGGTGCACGCCCCGGTCCGCGCGGGCCACTCAAGTATAGGAATTGACTGCCTGTCGCGACAGCCCGTCAGTGTACTTTCCGGCATCACCGCGCAACCCCCGGGCGGGGGTCGCCGGTGATTGTCGAGGATTAACACATCGTTATCATCCGATGTGCTTGCCGATCATCCGACGACAAAGGTGCCCCAATGATGATTGCGCTGCGTGCCGTTCAGGGACATGACCGGCCTGCAGAAGCTGGAGGAGGTGATCGGCAAGCTCTGGCGGCGCAGCGGGGTGGTGGTGCTGTGCAAAGCCAATGCGCGCGTGCGCCAGACGCTCATGCGTGCCGGCGTGCTGGCGGCACTGGGGAAGGAACTACCAGGAAACGCTGGCCGATGCGACCGGGCGCTGCGCGCGGATCGCGCCGCAGGTACGACGGTTCTCAGGCCTTGACGGCCGGGCCCTTCTTCCGGCCGGCGGGCTTTGCCTTGGTAGCGTAGTCCACGCCGTGCTGCGCGAGATATTCGCGAATGAGTTGCCGCACCACTTGCGATGGCGTCAGGTCCTGCGATGCGCACAGGGTCTCGAAAGCCTTTTTCTTGACCGGGTCGATCAGGATGGTGAGGCGGGCGGTCTTGGATTCCATGGAAGTCAGTCGCGATGCGCGGCGGCGATCGGAACCGCATTATATACAGGACCCAAGCAGGGCCAATGCCGCGCCAATGCAGCGCCAATGCGCCCGGCCTGCCTACAGTTCCTCCTCGATCGGCAGCATTCGCAGCAGTCCCTGCCCGAGATGCTGCCACGCGCCCATGCCGGGTTCGCTGTCATAGGTGCGTAGCAGGCCGTTCTCGCGCGTCACCCATTCCAGGTGCGCGGCGTTGCCGTCGGTGCCGGGGGCCAGCATGACCTTGTAGGCGATGTCGAGCATGGCCTGGTCCAGGTCCTTGCCGAGCGCCGCGCACAGCGGCGCGCTGTCGACCACCACGCCCATCTCGGTATTGAGCCGGGCCGAGCGTGGGTCCAGGTTGAGCGAACCGACGAACAGCAGGTGCCGGTCGACCATATAGCTCTTGGCATGCAGGCTCGCGCGGCTCTTGCTGATCATGCTGCGGTGCGCGTGCTTGCCTTCGCGCGCCATCTCGGCATAGGCCGAAGGCTTGAGCTCGTACAGTTCCACGCCGGCTTCGAGCAGGTCCTTGCGCCACGGCGAGTACCCCGCATGCACGGCGCTGACATCCGTGGCGGCGAAGGAGTTGGTCAGGATGCGCACCGTCACGCCACGCTTCGTCATCTGCGCAAGCCAGTCGACCGACTTGCGGTCGGGCACGAAATAAGGCGAGACCAGCGCCAGTTCCTGCTGCGCGCTGCCAAGCAGCTTCGCCAGCTTCGGAATGGCATGGCTGGAATCATCCTCTGGCGGCAGCGTGACCTTCGCCGCCTTGTCGGCGATGACGGTAGCGTGGCCCCAGTACGCGGGGAGCTTGCCGCTTTCCAGGGCCTGTGCCAGTCCAGATGCCTGCAAGGCCTGCGAATACTCGCCGCCGCGGGCTTCGGCCACGTGCTGGTCGAGGTATTCGCGCACCGCCTGCAGCTGCGCGGCCGCGTCCGCGGGCGGCTTGGCCAGCGCGCCGACCGGGTACGCGGCGGCGCCGTTCCAGTAGTCGTCGAAGACCGCCGAGACCTCCGGCACCACCGGGCCTGCCAGCAGCAGGTCCAGGTCGGTGAAGTCAGAGCCCTTGTCGGCGGAGAAATACGCGTCGCCGATATTGCGCCCGCCGACGATGGTGAGCTGGTTGTCGGCCGTCATCGACTTGTTGTGCATGCGGCGGTTCAGCCGGCTGTAGTCGAGGGCCATCTCGGCCATGCGCAGGCTGCGCGCCGTGAACGGGTTGAACAGGCGCACTTCGATATTCGGGTGATCGTCGAACGCGGAGAGGGTGCGGTCCTGGCCGGACATGTGCAGGTCATCTAGCAGCAACCGCACGCGCACACCGCGGTCGGCCGCGGCGATGATGTCGGCCAGCAGCGTCTTGCCGGTCAGGTCGCCGTCGTAGATGTAGTACTGCACGTCCAGCGTGCGCTGCGCGGCCCTGGCCAGCGCCAGCCGTGCGACCAGCGCGTCGGGACCGCTGGCGAGCGGATAGAAGGCCGACTGGCCCGGGTGCGCGGACAGCTTCGGCGCCATGGTGCGGCCTAGCAGCGTGCCGGACGTATCGGTGACCGCGTAGGAGGCAACGCGCCCATTCTGCGGCGGCAGGCTGGCGCAGCCGGCCATCAATAGTCCTGCAGCCAGCAGGGACGCGAGGCGGCAGAGCCAGCGGGACGTCGGACCGCGGTGGTCATGGATCGCGGGCATCGCTTCTCCTGGGCAGGGGCCAGCCTCCTGTGTAGCGCGTTTTGCACCCATGCGCCAGTCCTTCGCCGGCCTGCACTACTATCAAGACGTACCATCAAGACGAAGCGAACCGCCAGTCAGGAGACCGCCATGGACCAGGAAGCCTTCAACATGAGCATCCGCAAGTTCCTCAAGACCGTAGGGGTCAGTTCGCAGCGCGAGATCGAGCAGGCCGTGGCGGCCGCGCTGGCCAGTGGCGAGCTGGCCGGGAACGAGATCCTGCCGGTCAAGATGACGCTGGAGCTCGGCAAGCTGAAGCTGAGCGCGACGTTCGACGGCGACATCCGCCTGGCCTGACGGGGCGGACCGGACGGACGAGGTGCCTATTCGGGCAGCGCCAGGTCGGCGATCACCGCCGCGAGGAAGCGCGCCGCCTCGCCGCCGGTGACCACGCGGTGGTCGAAGGTCAGGCTCAGCGGTATCACGCGATGCACCGCCGGCACGCCGCCGGCGGCCACCACCTCGTCGCGGATGTGGCCGGCGCCGAGGATCGCCACGGTCGGCGGCACCACGATCGGCGCGGCATAGCGGCCCGCGATCATGCCGAAGTTGGACAGCGTGATGGTGCTGCCCCGCATTTCTTCAGGCGCGATGGTGCGCGCGCGGATATCGGCGCGCATGCGGTCCAGGCCGTGGCGCAGGTCCGCCGCGTCGCGGTTGCCCACATTGCGCAGGACCGGCACGAACAGGCCTTCGGGCAGGTCGGCGGCAATGCCCACGTCGATCTTCTGCATCACGTGGCGCTTGCCGGTCTGGCCTTCGTACCAGGCATTGAGGCCCGGCTCCGCGCGGCACCCGGCGACCAGCGCCCGCACCAGGCGGATGGTGACGTCGTGCGTGCCCTGCCAGGCATGGATATCCGCGTCGTCCATCACGGTCGCGGCGGCGACCTCGCTCTGCGCGCGCGCCATGTTCTGCGCCATCGCGCGGCGCACGCCGCGCAGCACTTCGCCCGGGCCGGTTTCGGCCAGCGTCGAGGCGACGCGCTCCACGTCCGCGGCCGTGACCACGCCATCTGCGCCGGACGGGTTTGCCATCGCCAGGTCCACGCCCAGGCGACGCGCGAGCGCGCGCACCGCCGGCGTGGCCTTGATGCCGGCGCCACCCGCGCCGGGTGCGAGCGGCGTGGCCGACTCGGCCACCACGTGCGAGCCAACCTTGACCGCGCCGACCACGGTGCCCGCATCGGCATCATCGCCGGCGCCCTCGAAGCCGGCGAGCGGCGCGCCCAGGTGCACGATGTCGCCGGCCTGCGCGAACAGCTTGCCGACCGTGCCGGCGTACGGCGACGGAATCTCGACAATCGCCTTGGCCGTTTCCACCGACAGCAGCGGCTGGTCGGCGGCCACGGTGTCGCCGACCTTGACGTGCCAGGTCACGATCTCGGCCTCCTGCAGGCCTTCGCCCAGATCGGGCAGCTTGAACACTCTCATGGTTGCGTCCCCGGATCGTCAGCCGGCCAGCGCCTTGCGCACGGCATCGACAATGCGCGCCACGCTGGGCAGGTAGGTATGCTCGAGCCGCGCCAGCGGCACCACGGTGTCGAATCCCGTCACGCGCTGCACTGGCGCCGCCAGCGAGTACAGGCCGGCATCGGCCAGCCCCGCCGCGATCTCCGCGCCGAAGCCGGCGGTGCGCGGCGCCTCGTGCACGATCACGCAGCGGCTCGTGCGCGCCACCGATTCGAGGATGGTCTGCATGTCGAGTGGCTTGAGCGTGGCCACGTCGATCACGGCGGCGGACACGCCCTCTTCGGCAAGCTGGTCCGCGGCGGCCAGCGTTTCCTGCACCATCGCGCCCCAGCTCACCAGCGTGACATCGCTGCCTTCGCGCAGCGTGAAGCAGGCGTCGAGCGGCAACGCCGCGCCGTCATTGGCGACCTCCTGGCGGAACAGCCGGTACAGGCGCGTCGGTTCCAGGAAGATCACCGGATCGGGGTCGTTGATCGCGGCCAGCAGCAGGCCATAGGCGCGCGCGGGCGACGACGGGATGACGACGCGAATGCCGGGGATGTGGGCGAACATGGCCTCGGGGCTTTCCGAATGATGCTCGGGCGCGTGGATGCCCGCGCCGAACGGCGAGCGCACCACCAGCGGGCAGCCCAGCCGGTTGCGCGTGCGGTGCCGCATGCGCCCGGCGTGGTTGATGATGTTGTCGATGGCCGGATAGATGAAGCCCGTGAACTGGATCTCGGCCACCGGCTTGAGCCCCATTGCCGCCATGCCGATCGCGGCGCCGACAATGCCGGCCTCGGCCAGCGGGGTGTCCAGCACGCGCAGCGGACCGAAGCGGGCCTGCAGGCCGACCGTGGCGCGGAACACGCCGCCATTGACGCCGATGTCCTCGCCCAGCAGCAGTACGTCGGGGTCATGTTCCAGCGCGTAGCCCAGCGCCTGGTTGACGGCCTCGACCAGAGTGATTTCAGCCATGGTGCGCTCGCTCAGTTCGGGTTGGGCTGGCCATGCGGCGCGGCGTAGCGCCGCGCTGTCGCCAGCTGTTCCTGCAGCGCCGCCGGCATGGTGGCGAACAGGCAGTCGAACATCGCCTCCGGTTCCGGCGGCGGCAGCGCCAGGTAGGCTTCGACGGCTTTTGCCACTTGCTGCGAGCACTCGCGCACCAGCGCCTCTTCGCGGCCCGCGTCCCATGCATCGAGCTTCAGCAGGTGCTCGCGCAGCCGGAGCAGCGGCTCGGCCTGCCAGTGCGCCTTGACGGTCGACTCGTCGCGGTAGCGCGACGCATCGTCGGCCGTGGTGTGGTCGCCAAGCCGGTAGGTGACGGCCTCGATCAGCGCCGGCCCTTCGCCGGCGCGGGCACGCTCGATGGCCTCGCCCACGCGGTGCCGCACGGCGACCACGTCGTTGCCGTCGATCTGTTCGCCCGGAATGCCCGCCGCGATCGCTTTCTGCGCGAGCGTGTGCGCGGCCGTCTGGCGGCTGCGCGGCATGGAGATGGCCCACTGGTTGTTGCTCACGACGATGACCAGCGGCGCATGCCAGGCACCGGCCATGTTCATGCCCTCGTAGAAGTCGCCCTTCGAAGTGCCGCCATCGCCGAGCATGCAGACCGCGACGCGTGGCTCCTTGCGCAGCAGGAACGCATAGGCCACGCCTGCGGCATGGGATACCTGCGTGCCGATCGGCACATTGTTGCCGAAGTCATGCGGCGCTGCCGCAAATCCGCTGCCGCGTTCGTCGCCACCCCAGTACAGCAGGCTCTCGGTCATGGTGACGCCGCGCACAAACTGCGCGGCATGTTCGCGGTACGACGGCACCAGAACGTCCTCGGGCCGCATCGCGCTGGCCACCCCTACGCCGACCGCTTCCTGCCCGAGCGCCGAGGCGAACGTGCCGATCTTGCCGGTGCGCTGCAGCGCAATGGCCTTGAGGTCGAACTGGCGGGTCAGCACCATCGCGCGGTACAGCGGCAGCAGCGCGTCCGGATCGGTGGCGAATGGCGGGAGAGGGGAAGAAGAAACCGGGGATGCGCCCGGCAGGTCCAGGTACCGTGTGTAGCCGATGTCAAAGCTCGCAACCGTGCCCATGTGGGAGGCCTCCGATGTGCGTGTCAGGGATCCCGCGCATCCTTGTGGAACGGCAGGACCGGGTCGGGTTGCTTTGAGTTTAGGGCATGGGCGCGCGTACGGGGGACGGAAAGCGGCGTTTGTGTTACTCGGGGCGCAGAAGCGTGGCCGCCTCGCAACCCTGGCATCGAAAGCAAGAAAGGCTCCCGGGGGAGCCTTTCCGTGCTGGCTGCGATCAGCGGATCAGCGCGGCCGCCTACCTCTGGTAAGCCGGCGGCACGAAGCCCGCGAAGCGCTGCTGTGCCACGGCCTTGAACTCGGCCGACTGGTAGGCCTCGCGAATGTCCTTCACGAACGGCTTGTTGAGATCGGCCGTCTTCACCGCCACCAGGTTCATGTAGTAGTCGGGAATCTTCTCGAGCGCCAGCGCCGAGGTCAGCTTCATCCCCGCGGCCAGCGCGAAGTTGCCGTTGACGAAGGCATAGTCCACGTCATCGAGCGAGCGCGGCAGCTGCGCCGCTTCGAGCTGGATCAGCTTGAGCTTGTGCGGGTTGCTGTCGATGTCGCGCTCCGACGCGCGGATGCTGTCGGTGCCCGGCTTGAGCGTGACCCAGCCGATCTGCTGCAGGATGGTGATGGCGCGCGCGAAGTTGGTCGGGTCGTTGGGCAGCGACACCGTGGCGCCGGCCTTCACTTCCGTCAGGGCCTTGTGCTTGTTGCTGTAGATGCCGATCGGCGCGGTCGGCACCTGGACGACTTCGGACAGCTGCAGCTTGCGGTCGGCCGAGAACTTCTTCAGGTAGGCCACGTGCTGGAACGCGTTGGCATCGATCGCGCCATCGGCCAGGGCCAGGTTCGGCTGCACGTAGTCGCTGAACTCGACGATGGTGACCTTGTAGCCGCGCTTTTCCAGCACCGGCTTCACGCCGTAGCGGATCTGGTCGGCGTACGGGCCGGCCGTCGCGCCAAAGCGGATTTCCTTCTTGTCCGGATCGGCAGCGCCCGCCGCCTGCATCACGCCAACTGCCAGCACGGCTGCGAACAGCCGGATCCCCTTGCCGATCTTCATCAAAGCTCCCCCGTGGTTTTCGGAATGGCGCAGCGTTCAGCTGCATGGTCGGGCCATTGTAGGGAGGGGCAGACAATGAGGGAACGAGTAATTCGTCATGCCCATATGCTGGAAGCACATATGGGCACGGCGGCGCTCAGGTGGAAGCCAGCGCGCGGTCGAGGTCCTCGATCAGGTCATCGATGTGCTCGATGCCGATGGACAGGCGCACCATGTCCTCGCTCACGCCCGCGGCCTTGAGCTCGTCGGCGTTGAGCTGGCGGTGCGTGGTGGAAGCCGGATGCGTGGCCAGCGACTTGGCGTCGCCGATGTTGACCAGGCGCGTGAACAGCTGCAGTGCGTCGAGGAAACGTGCGCCGCCTTCACGCCCGCCGGCCTTCAGGCCGAACGACAGGATGCCGGGGCCGCGGCCGCCCAGGTACTTCTGCACGAGCGCGTGGTCGGTGTGTTCGGGCAGGCCGGCGAAGTTGACCCAATCGACCTTGGGATGCTTCTGCAAGTGCCTGGCGATGGCCAGCGCGTTTTCGGTAATGCGGTCCAGGCGCAGCGCAAGGGTTTCAATGCCCTGCAGGATCAGGAACGCATTGAAGGGCGACAGCGCCGCGCCGGTATTGCGCAGCGGCACCACGCGTGCGCGGCCGATGTAGGCAGCCGGGCCCAGCGCTTCGGTGTAGACCACGCCGTGGTAGGACACGTCGGGTTCGTTCAGGCGCCTGAAGCGTTCCTTGTGCCTGGCCCACGGGAACTTGCCGCTGTCGACGATGGCGCCGCCCACGCTGTTGCCGTGGCCGCCCAGGTACTTGGTCAGCGAATGCACGACGATGTCCGCGCCGTGCTCGAACGGCCGGCACAGGTACGGCGACGGCACGGTGTTGTCGACGATCAGCGGCACGCCGTGGTTGTGCGCCACGCGCGCAATGGCTTCGATGTCGACCACATTGCCAAGCGGATTGCCCACTGATTCCACGAACACGGCCTTGGTGCGCTCGTCGATCAGGTCGCCGAAGCTCGCCGGGTTGCGGCCGTCGGCAAAGCGCGTCTCGATGCCCGACTGCGGCAGCGTGTGCGCGAGCAGGTTGTAGGTGCCGCCGTAGAGCTGGCTGGACGAGACGATGTTGTCGCCGGCCTCCGCGATGGTCTGGATGGCGTAGGTGATGGCCGCCATGCCCGAGGCCAGCGCCAGCGCGCCGACGCCGCCCTCCAGCGCGGCCAGGCGCTGCTCCAGCACGTCGTTGGTCGGGTTCATGATGCGGCTGTAGATGTTGCCGGGCACCTTCAGGTCGAACAGGTCCGCACCATGTTGTGCGCTGTCGAACGAGTAGGCGACGGTCTGGTAGATCGGGACCGCAACAGCGCGCGTGGTCGGGTCGGGCGAATAGCCGCCGTGGACGGCAATGGTTTCAAGTCTCATGATCGGGTTGTTATGGGTCGGGTGCTGGACCGGCATGCGTGAGGTAGATGCCGGGTGAAGCCGCAACGTACGGTGCGCCGGGCCTGGGCATGGTAGCAGCGCATGGTGCCCGGGGCCATGCGCGGCTACGAACCATATTGCATTTGCTTATGCGCGGCCAGCGCCGCCGGGAACGGTTCCGGCTCCGCTCAGGCCGCCCGGGTTGCCGCGTCCGCTGCAGCCTGGTTGGCCGGCTCCGCGGCGTCGCGCCGCACGCCGGACTTGACCGCCACGCTGGGGCGGCCGTCCGCGCCGACCGGCACGTCGCCGGCGATGGTCACGCGCCGTACCACGCGCCGCGCCTCGCCGTAGTCGTTGATCGCATAGTGCTGCGTGGCGCGGTTGTCCCAGATGGCCACGTCGCCCGTGCGCCAGCGCCAGCGCACCGTGTTCTCGAGGCGGTGCACGTGCCCCTGCAGTACCGCAACGAGGTGCGCGGAGTCCACCGAAGAGTAGCCGAGCAGCTTCTTGACGAAATGACCGAGCACCAGCGTGCGCTCGCCGGTTTCCGGGTGTACGCGGACCACCGGGTGCTCGGTCTCGTAGATGGCCGACGTGAACACTTCGCGGTAGCGCCTGACGCCGCCGGCATCGGGGTTGGCGCGCGTCGCCGCGTAGTCGTAGTCGTTGGTATGCAGTGCCCGCAGCTTGTCGGCCAGTTCGCGCAGCGAATCGGGCAGGTCCTGGTAGGCGGCCGCGGTGTTTGCCCAGACCGTGTCGCCGCCCGCCTCGGGAATCGTCACCCCGCGCAGCACCGAGACCTGCGGGTAGGCCAGGTCGAAAGTCACGTCGGTGTGCCAGGAATTGGCGCGTCCGCCATGCTCCGAATCGAGCTCGAGCACATTGCGCGTGCCCTCGCGCGAGGGCACCGTCGGATGCGGCACGAGGTCGCCGAACAGCCGGGCGAAGGCTTCCTGCGACGCGTCGTCGAGATGGCCCTGGTCGCGGAAGAACAGCACCTTGTAGCGCAGCAGTGCGGCGCGGATGGCGGCAAAGGTGGCCGCGGGCAGGTCGCCCCGCAGCGCCACGCCGCGTATTTCGGCGCCAAGGCGCCCGGCCACGGGATGGATGTCGAGTTGTGCCGGTTCGGTCTGCGGGTCCTGCTTGGCTTGCGTTTGGGTCATGGTCGGTCTCCGGGTGGCGACGGTTGGGTCAGACAGCAAACTGGAAAGTGGGGGGCAGGCGGTCGATGGCATCGGCCGCGCGTGCCGGGGCGTGCAGCGGCGGCTCGGCCAGCTCGGCCAGGCGCCCGGTGAACTCGCGCAGTACGCCGTCGCGCACGCGCGCAAAGGGCAGGGACGCGCGTTCGCGCGGATGCGGCAGGTCCACCGGCACGATGCGGCGGATGCGGCCGGGGCGCGGTTCCATCACCACCACGCGGTCGCCGAGGTAGACGGCTTCCTCGACGTCATGGGTCACCAGGATCATGGTGATGCCCTCGGCCTGCCAGATGCGGTGCAGTTCCTGCTGCAGGTAGGCGCGCGTGAGCGCGTCGAGCGCGCCGAACGGCTCGTCCAGCAGCAGGATGTCGGGGCGCGTCACCAGTGCGCGGGCAATCGCCACGCGCTGCGACATGCCGCCGGAAAGCTGGTGCGGATATGCCTGCTCGAAGCCCGCCAGCCCGACCAGCGCGATATGCTCGCGCACGTTGCGGCTCTTCTCGGCTTCGGTTCCGGGCGTATTCAGCAAGGACAGCCGGATGTTCTGTTCGACCGTCAGCCACGGGAACAACCGGTGTTCCTGGAACACGATGCCGCGCTGCAGGCTGGTGCCCGCCACGCGCCGGCCGTCGAGCAGGATCTCGCCGCGGTAGTCTTCTTCGAGCCCTACCACCAGCCGAAGCAGGGTGGACTTGCCGCAGCCGCTGGCGCCTACGATGCTGACGAACTCGCCCGGGGCGATGGTCAGCGTGACATCTTCGAGCACAGGCAGCGCCTGGCCTTTCACATCGTATTGCTTGTGCAGGTGCGCGATCTCGAGCGTGCCGGCATGTGCCATAAGGTTCTCCGTGTCAGGGTGTTCAAGCTGCGGCGACCGAGCGGCCGCGCCAGGCGAGCAGGCGTTGTTCGATGCGGCTGGCGATCCAGTTCAGCGTGAAGCCCACGAGGCCCACCACGATCACGCCGAAGATCACCAGGTCCATCCAGAAGTTCTCGCGGCCGTCGATCATGGTGTTGCCGATGCCCTTGCCTGACACCAGCAGGTACTCCGCGCCGAGCGTGGCGAGCCACGCGTAGATCAGCCCCAGGTGGATGCCGGCGAAGATCGACGGCGACGCCGACGGCAGCACCACGCGCCATAGCACCTGCGTGCGCGAGAACTTCAGCACGCGCGCCACCTCCAGCAGGTCGGCCGGCACGGCCCGGATGCCTTCGAAGGTATTGAGCACCACGGGGAAGAATGCCGCGAGCGACAGGAACACCACCTTGGCGGCATCGCCGAGCCCGAACCAGACCGAGATCAGCGGAATCCACGCGAACAGCGAGATCTGCTTGACGGTGTGGAAGGTGGGACCGACCAGCCGCTCGAACAGGCGGGACAGGCCGAGTGCCGCGCCGAACGCCAGCCCGGCGCTGGCGCCGAGCGCAAAGCCGGCAAGGTCGCGCCACAGGCTGGCGGAAAGAGAGACCGCCAGTTCGCCGCTGCTCGCCTGCCGGACCGCCGTCTCCCAGACCCTGGACACCGGCACCAGCAATGGCGATTTCGACCAGCCGAAGCGCACCGCTGCCCACCATAGCGCGAGCAACGCCAGCGGCAATACCCAGCCGCGCGCGGCGCGCGGAATGCGCGCGCGCCGCGGGAAAATGGTGGCTTGTGTCGTCATGCCCTGCTCCTCAGAAGCCCGGCTTGCGCCAGCGCAGCACCGCGCGCTCGGCGAGCGCCAGTGCCTTGTCCAGCGCAAGGCCCACCACACCGACCACCACCACGGCCGCGATCACCATGTCGAGCTGGAACAGCTGGCGCCCGTACACGATCATGTAGCCGAGCCCTTCGGACGAAGCCAGCAGCTCCACCACCACAAGCGCCAGCCACGCATGCGTCAGGCCGTAGCGGATGCCGTTCCAGACCGGCGCGGCGGCCGCGGGCAGCACCACGCGCGCGAGCGTCTGCCAGCGCGTCAGGCGCAGCACGCGCGCGACCTCGAGATAGCGCACCGGCACATTGCCGATGCCTTTGTATGTGTTGAGTGCAATCGGTACCAGCGCGGCCTTGGCGATCAGGATGACCTTGAGCGCTTCGTCGATGCCGACCAGCAGCATCAGCAGCGGCAGCCAGCCGAGCACGGGTACCTGGCTGAAGGCCTTGAAGGTGGGATAGACATAGTCGCGGAACGTTGGGAAGAGCCCCATCGCCGCGCCCAGCGCCAGTCCGCCGACAAGGCCGGCCGCGAAGCCGCTCGCCACGCGCAGCGCGCTGACGGCCAGGTTCGACTGCAGCTCGCCGCTTCGCCAGAGATCGGCCAGCGTCAGCGCCACCGACTCGGGCGTGGGCAACACCTGCGGCGGAATCCACTCGTAGCGCGCCGCCACGTACCAGAGCAGCAGCAGTGCAAGCGGCACGGGCCATGCCAGCAGCCACAGCGTGGCCTCGCGCCAGTGCCAGCCGGCGGCGCTGACGGCCGCGCGTGCGGGAAGCGCGATCGATTCGGCGGCCATGGCATCAGGCTCCCAGGATCTTGCCGTTGGGCTGGTAGATGGGCCAGTAACTCTGCAGGCTCAGCTCGTTCAGCGCGTTCTTCAGGAAGCGCTGGTCGATCCACTGGTCCACGTCAAAGCGCGCGCGGCTCAGGCGGAAGCGGTAGGCCTGCTCGGCGGCGTCCTTGTAGCGGCTGACCAGGAACGGGTCGAAATTGGGGTTGAGCCGCACGCGCAGCGGTTCGCCGTCGAAGTCTTCCTTCCAGTGGTCGTAGGGCGTGCCGGCGCGCGCCCAGGTGCGCAGCACCTCTTCGCGATGGCTCTCGTCGGAGGCCCAGCGCGCCGCTTCCACCGCGCTTTTGACGAAATGCTGCGTGGCTTCCGGGTAGCGGCTGGCGAAGTCGTCCGTCACCAGGACGTGGCTTTGCCGCGTGTAGATCGGCGACTGGTTCTTGCTCGAATACAGGATGCGCACAGCGCCCTTGTCGCGCAGGCGCAGGATGTCCATGGCGCCGATGGCCGCGTCGATGTCGCGCGTGCTCAGCGCGGCCAGGTAGCCCGCGGTGTCGAGATTGAGCAGGCGCAGGTCCTTCTCGGTGAGTCCGTTGGCTTCCAGCAGCCGCAGCGCCGGCAGATGCATATTGGTGCCCTTGAACAGCGACACGCGCTTGCCGCGCAGGTCGGCAACCGTTTTCAGCGGCGAGTCGGGCGGCACGCCGATATAGATGTTCGAACGCACGCCGACCGCCAGCACGAGCCGCGTCTTCAGCCCCGCGGCGCGTGCCACGATGGCTGGCAGGTCGCCCTGCAGCGCGAAGTCCAGTTGCCGGTTGGTGAGCGCTTCATTGACGGCCGGGCCCGCGCCCTTGAAGAAGTACCACTCCACGCGCGTGCCGGCGGGCTTGAACGATTCCTCGAGCCAGCCGCGCGCATGCGCGATCGACAGCGAACTGCCCGCGAAGGTTGGCGGCGTGCCGGTGGCCGGCTGTGCCACGCCGATGCGGATGACCTCGGGGCGCGCGGACGCGCTGGCACTGAACGCGCTCTGCGGCGAGAGCGCCGCCGCCGCCCCGGCGCACGCCAGCTGCCTGAGCATGTCCCGGCGCGAGAGGCGGGGTGCCGTGTACGGGTGGCTGGCAGTGGGGCGCTGCGTGGTCATGGTCGTTGCCTGACGGTAGTGGAGGAGAGCTCCACGATAAGCGTGCGGTGCGCGGCAACTGAACGAATGATTCCGGCATTGGTTATGGGATGACCGCATATGCACCCGTTGCGTGCTTGCGCTTGTGCTCGTACACGGCGTGCCTATTGGTATGCGTATCGCTTCGCCCCGGTACGCCGCGCCAGGGGCGTCCTGTCATAATCGCATTCAGGCAAGGGGTAGGGCGGCACGACGCGTCGCTTACATCGAGGATCAAGAAAGGATTTACAGCAGGAGCGTGGCAACAATGAAAATCGCAGTCATGGGTGCCGGAGCCGTCGGTTGCTACTACGGCGGAATGCTGGCGCGGGCCGGTCACGAGGTGGTGCTGATCGCGCGTCCGCAACACGTGCAGGCCATCGCGGCGCGCGGCCTGCGGCTCGAGACGCAATCGTTCGACGAGCAGGTAGGAGTAGCCGCCAGCACCGACGCCAGCGCGGTGCAGGGTGCGGACCTGGTGCTGTTCTGCGTGAAGTCCACCGACACGCAGAGCGCGGCGCTGGCCATGAAGCCGTCGCTGGCGCCGGGCGCGCTGGTGCTGTCGCTGCAGAACGGCGTCGAGAATGCCGAGACGCTGCGCAGCCTGCTGGACCAGGAAGTGGCCGCCGCGGTGGTCTATGTAGCCACGGCAATGGCGGGCCCGGGACACGTCAGGCACCACGGGCGCGGCGAGCTGGTGATCGAGCCGACCAGCCGGGGCGCGGGCCTCGTCAGTACGCTGGCCGCGGCCGGCGTGCCGGTCGAGAGCTCCGACAACGTGCGCGGCGCGCTGTGGGCCAAGCTGATCCTGAACTGCGTCTATAACGCGCTCTCGGCGATCACGCAGCTGCCCTATGGCCGGCTGGTGCGCGGTGAAGGCGTCGAGGCCGTGATGCGCGATATCGTGGCGGAATGCCTCGCGGTCGCGCACGCGGACGGCGTGGTCCTGCCCGGCGATATCGATCTGGCGGTGCGCCGCATTGCCGAGACCATGCCCGCGCAGACTTCGTCGACGGCGCAGGACCTGGCGCGCGGCAAGCGCAGCGAGATCGATCATCTCAACGGCCTGATCGTGCGCCGCGGCGAGGCGCTCGGCGTCGCGGTGCCGGCCAACCGCCTGCTGCACGCACTGGTACGCCTGATCGAAGACCGGCCGAGCGCTGGCTGATCGCCACGCCCGCGGCGACGGCGGCCAATGTCCAGGCATGGATATGCGCTGTCCGCATATGACCCAGCGATATGGTTCGTTGACCGCGTCAGGCGGCGGTCCCTACAGTGGATGGCTCGTACCCGCCGCGCGCAGTGCCCGTTGGCACGCGTAGCGGTGCTGGCTTCCCCCAGCGCATCACCGAACCTGCCATGACTGCCAACCTCCATAGCGGCCAGCCGAGCCCACCGCATTACGTAGCGCATGTACCGCATCCGCATGCGGACACGGATCGCATCGAGATCCGTCCGTTCGACGCACCGCTAGGTGCGGAAGTGATCGGCCTGGACCTGTCGCAGCCGCTATCCGCCGAAGACTTCGCGCGCCTCCATCGCGCGCACCTTGACTACCACGTGCTGGTGTTCCGCGACCAGCGCATCACGCCGGAGCAGCAGGTCGCGTTCAGCCGCCGCTTTGGTCCGCTGCAGATCCACGTGCTGCACCAGTTCCAGCTCCCGGGCCACCCGGAGATCCTGGTGGTGTCGAACGTGGTGGAGAACGGCAAACCGATCGGCCTTGGCGATGCCGGCCACTTCTGGCATTCCGATCTCTCCTACAAGGAGAAGCCGAGCCTCGGTTCGCTGCTGCATGCGCGCGAGCTGCCCGCCGAAGGCGGCGACACGCTGTTCGCCAATATGCACCTGGCCTGGGATACGTTGCCGGCCGCGTTGCAGCGCGCCGTCGACGGCCTGCAGGCGGAACACACCTACCTGGCGCGCTATGCCGAACTGCAGGCGCGCAGCCCATGGCGGCCCGACCTCACGCCCGAGCAGATCGCGCAAGTGAAGCCGGTGTTGCAGCCTGTGGTGCGCACGCACCCGGAAACGGGCCGCAAGGCGATCTTCGTCAGCGAGCACTTCACCACGCGCATTGCCGACGTGCCTGAAGACGAGAGCCGTGAGTTGCTCGACCAGCTCTTCGCGCATAGCACGCGTCCCGAGCACGTGTACCGGCATCGTTGGCAGGAGCACGACCTGGTGTTCTGGGACAACCGCTCGCTGCTGCACCTGGCCGCCGGTTGTCCACCCGAACTGCGCCGCGTGATGTATCGCACCACCATTGAAGGCGACGTGCCGCGCTGAGTGCGGCGGCGTGGCGGAAGCCTGGCCACGGTGATACTGATCGGGCTGATGGTGGAAGGGCTGATCTTCACCACGCTGGAACGACTGATGGTGCGGCGCTGGGGGATGCTGCACTGAGTCCTTGCCCGTCACTGCGGGCGGGAGTAGTGTACGGCTCCGGAATATCCACAGCGCCACAGCGCTACAGCGAGACCGGAGCCCGTCATGACAGAGATCCACCACGCCGCCGCCAAAGGCTTTGCCGCCCAGGCCGACACCTATGCCCGCGGTCGCCCCGAGTACCCGGAAGGCATTGGCGACTGGCTGCGCGGGACGCTTGATCTGGGTCCGGGCAAGACCGTCGTTGACCTCGGCGCCGGCACTGGCAAGTTCACGCGCCGGCTGGCTGCGACGGGCGCCGGGGTCATCGCGGTCGAGCCGGTCGACGCGATGCGCGCGCAACTGTCTGCGGCATTGCCGTCGGTGCAGGCCGTGGCCGGCACGGCCGAGGCGATGCCATTGCCTGAAGCGAGCGTCGACGCCGTGGTGTGCGCGCAGGCCTTCCACTGGTTCGCCAACGACCGCGCCATGGCGGAGATCCGCCGCGTGCTGCGTCCGGGCGGCAAACTGGGCCTGGTGTGGAACGTGCGCGAAGAAAGCGTGCCGTGGGTCGCCAGGCTCACCGCCATCATGATGCCGCTCGAAGGCGATGCGCCGCGCTTCTACAAGGGCGACTGGAAACGCGTGTTTCCTGCGCAGGGCTTCGGCCCGCTCGCGTTGGAGAGCTTGCCGTACGTGCATGAAGGCCCGCCGCAGCAGGTCGTCGTCGATCGCGTGATGTCGGTGAGCTTCATTGCCTCGCTGCCGCGCGACCGGCAAGCCACCGTGCGGGCACAGGTGCAGGCCGTCATCGACCAGGAGCCGGCGCTGGCCGGCCGGGCGCAGGTGGCGTTTCCCTACCGGACCGAGGCTTACAGCTGCACGCGCCTGTCACCGTAACGCGCTACATGGTGGCCTGCCGGACCCAGAACGCGACGGGCCCGTAGGGCGGTATTGCGGGTTCCGACGCCATCGGTTCCTGCGCGAGGCTGTCGAGAATCTCGCGCCACATCGCCAGCACGCGCTGTGCCCTGGGCAGGACGCGAATGCCGGCCGGCGTGGGCAGCCAGTGCGGGCTGCAGACGCGGAACAGCGTGGTATCGAGCGCGGACTCCAGCCTGCGCACCTGATACTGCAGCCGCTGCGGCTGGATGCCCAGCTCCGCGGCCGCACGGCCGAGGTCCCGATGGCGCACGAGGGCGACGAACGCGCGCAGGGACAACAGGCTGACGCGGCGGTTCTTGAGGAGGTATGCCATGCAGTGAGCCATGCTGGCTTGCCGCCAGCCTGCCGCAGACTGGGGGTTCGCGCGGTGTGGCGCAGGGTAAAGCGCCGATCCTAGCGATGAGCGTGGCGAGCCTGATTCAGAAAATTCAGCAACGATATTGCGACTCGTCGGAAGTTTCGGCTGGCGTTCTTGGGCGGGGCCCCTTGCGGGACTGGGGGGACTGGGGGGACTGGAGGAGGGGGAAAGCGGGGCGAGTTCCACGGCGGGGCGGCGGCGCGCCCCGCGCGGCTTCAGTGCATGGGCAACTGGCCCAGAGCGGTCAGCGCCAGTACGACTTCGGGCGACAGGCGGCGCTCGCGGCATGGCACGCCGGCGGTTTCCAGAGTGGTCCAGAGGTCGGCGTCGCCGGTGACGATCCGCTGCCTGAGGTAGGCCAGGTAGGTGTGCTCGGACGGCGTCAGCGGTCGCGGTGCGCTGCGCAAGTCATCCAGGATGTCGCCAAGCGAGAGGTTGGGAGGGGTCATACCAATGCGAAAAATAAGGCTGCGGCGGGAGGTAACGCATGATTCTATCCATGCTGTGCAGCGGCAGCTTAATCAAAAGCACGCAATATCCCTTCTAATTCTGGCATGTGGCGCGCACGCGGCGAATAAGTGGCGCAAGCTGCAGCGCCATGTGCATTAAGGCGCCTTTGCACGCCCGCAAGGACGCCCGGCACGAAAATGTCTGTTGCAGAAATACGCCACTGGTCGGCGCCAGCCTATAGGCCTTTGGATCGGCTGCCGTGATGCACTCGCCGCGAGTGGAGTGAATGCTGAACCTGTGCGCTGCCAGCGCCACCCGCAGTGCGCGCGGCGGCAATCACTCGCTCGCGCGCTATCCGCTTGCCGCGATCGACGCTCGTGCCGGAATAAAGCTGGCGCGCGGCGTGTATACGCCTATACCACAGGTATCAGGCGGAGCGCGCTAGGGAGGTACGGCCATGAACGATGCTGCAAGATGGACGGCGGCATGGGTGGTCAGTCTTGGCCTTTGCGCCTTGACGCCCGCGCTGGCCGACGAGACCTGGAGCACGGGGCCGCCATGCCAGCTGGTGGCGGGCCAGGTCGTGATCAATGGCCAGTGGCAGCAGGTGACCGGCGTGGCCTGCCTGCAGCCTGACGGCAGCTGGCAACTGGTGGACGACAGCGGCGGCGCCTACTATCCAACGCCTTACTACTACGACGACAGCGATTCCTGGTACTGGGCGCCGGTAGCCGTGGGCTACGGGGCGGCGTTCGTCTTCGTTGACCGCCACCACCACTTGCATCCCATGCACCACGTGTTCTTCCGCCATGTCGGCGGCGGCTGGGGCGGGCGCGTCGTCCGTGTCATGCCGCACGGCGGGTTCCGCGGCGGCATGGGTGGCGGAGCGGTTCGCGGGATGGGTGGTGGAATGGGCGGGGCACGTGGCGGCGGGCACCGTTGACGGCCTGGCCGCCATGCATTGACAAGGCCGGGTCCGTTCTATACGGTGGCTGCTCGTTCCGTCATGCCGGCGTGTCTTGCACGCCGGTTTTCCATTCAGCGCCAGTCCATGCCACGCAAAGCCGCCCAGGTCTCCGAAGCCGACAAGCACGCCGCCGAAGGCGGCGCCGTTGCCGTGGACCGTGCGTTGTTCGTGCTGTCGGCGTTCCGGCTTGGCGATACCTCGCTCGGGCTGGCCGAGCTGGCGCAACGCTCCGGCCTCTATAAAAGCACGCTATTGCGGCTGCTCGCGTCGCTGGAGCATGCGGCGCTGGTGCAGCGGCGGCCCGACGGGCGCTATAGCCTGGGACCCGAGGTGGCGCGGCTCAATGCGGTCTATGCCGCGTCGTTCTCGCTGGAGGCCGCGGTCATGCCGGTGCTGCGCGCGCTGGTGCAGGCCACGCGCGAAAGCGCCGCGTTCCATGTCGAGCAGGGCGAACACCGGCTGTGCCTGTACCGCGTCGATTCGCCCCAGCCCGTGCGCGACCACATCCGCGCCGGGGAACTGCTGCCGCGCGACCGCGGCGCCGGCGGGCGCGTGCTGCGCGCCTTTGCCGGAGAAGCCGGCGAACTCTACGAGCGCATCCGCCGCCAGGGGGTGGTCGCGCTGGTTGGCGACCGCAGTCCCGATATCGCGGGCGTGTCGGCGCCGGTATTCGGACCGGACGGCAGCCTGGCCGGCGCGCTGACGCTGACCTGCCCGGCCAGCCGGTTCCGCGAAGACTTCCGTGACGATGTCCTGGGCGCCGCCCGCGCGCTGACCCAGGCACTGGGCGGCAGCTTCCCCGATTTTCCCGAGATGCCGGCGGCGGCTGCCTGATCCCCTCCTCAGGCGGGTGTTGCGGTGAGGCGACCCGGCTTGTCGGGGGTGCCCGTTGACGGCTGCCGCGGGATATCATTCCCGGTCGCCCCCCCTTACCCGTGCCGTCATGTCGACTGACGGCGCGCCTCATGGCCTTGTCAAGGGATTCTCGTGCACCTGGACCAGCAGACCCTTGCGGTCGTGATGATCGTGTTCTTTTCCAGCACGCTGGTCATCTCGGCCGGGCTGGTCTTTGCGCTGCGCGCGATCGAAGCGGGGCGGCTCTGGGCCTTCGGCCATGTGATGGTCTCCTGCGCCGGACTGGCGCTGGCGGTCAGCGCGGCCGGTGGCGCGCCGCACCTGGGCATGGCCGGCGCCGGCGCCTTCGTGGTGGGCTGGCTGCTGATCTACCGCGGCGTGCGCGTCTACTACAGCCTGCTCTCGCATGCCGGCCCGCTGGCGACGGCCGGTGTGGTCGTGGTCGGGCTGATGGTCACTTTCGCTGGCCTGCCAGACGGGCCGCGCGTGCTGCAGGCAGCCGTCTACGGCATCCTTGCCATGATTGCCCTGGCGACGATCGCGACGCTGCTGCGGACCGGCCGCGGGCGGCGCAGCATTGGCGCGCCGCTGGTGCTGGTGTCCAGCCTGGTGCAGCTGTCGACCCTGCTGGCCGGCGCCAGCCATGCCGTCACGCAGGCTGCCGACCCGCACGCATTCACGCTGTTCTTCATTGGCCCGGCGGGGTCGGCCTGGGCGCTGGCGCTGCTGATCGCGGTGCTGCTCGGGCTGTTCGGATTCACCGTGATGGCGATGGAGCAGATCATCGCCAACAACGAAAGCGGCGCACGCCTGGATGCGCTGACCGGGCTGCTCAACCGCGGCGCGCTGGACCATTCGGCACTGGGCCTGGTGGCGCGCTGGCAGCGCGACGGCCAGCCGCTATCGTGCCTGGTCATCGATATCGACCACTTCAAGCAGGTCAACGACACCTTTGGCCACCACGCCGGCGACGCGGTGCTGCGGGAAGTGGCCCACGCGCTCGACAACTCGCGCCGTGCCTCCGATGTGGCGGGGCGCTACGGCGGCGAGGAGTTCTGCATTCTCTGTCCGCATACCGACGAACACCAGGCCACCGCGCTGGCCAACCGTATCCTGCGCAAGGTCCGCGCGATCCCGCTGCCCGGGCGGGAGTGCTTTGCCTCGGTCAGCATCGGGGTGGCGCAGTTGCGCGGCGAGACGGGCAGCAAGGAGTTGCTGTGGCGCACCCTGTTCGCGGATGCCGACCGCGCGCTCTACCTGGCCAAGCAGCAGGGCCGCGACCGCTATGTGGTGGCATCCGCCACGCTCGAGGACGCGCCGCCGCCGGCGCTGGTCCGCGTGGTCAGCCAGATCATGGCGCCGGCGCCCCTGAGCCAGGGGCAGGGCTGAGTCAGGCCTCCGGACCGCCCGGCACATCGCGCTGCGGCGTGCCGTCATACGTCCACAGGAACTGGCGCGGGATCGGCCCCTTGTTGCGGCCGCCCTGCTGGGTCTGTTCCCACGCATGGGCCAGGATGCCGACCGAGCGCGACAGGCAGAACAGCCCGCGCGCCAGCGGCGCCGGAAAGCCGAGTTCCGCATAGATCACCGCCGTGGCGCCGTCGATATTCATCGGCACCGGCTTGCTGCGGCCTTCGCCCAGCGCGCGTTCCACGGCCCGCGCGATCGCGGCGTAGCGGCCGTTCACCACGCCTTTCTCCGCCGCCTGGTCCACCAGCGCCAGCAGCCGCGGCGCGCGCGGATCCAGCGGGTGGAAGCGATGGCCGAAGCCCGACACGAACTTGCCGTGCAGGTCGCGGTAGTGCTGCAGGCCAGCGCTGACCGCCGGATCCAGCGCAGCGCCTGCGTCGATGCGCCGCGCGATGTCCTGGTACAGCTCCACCGCCTGCTCGCCGGCGCCGCCATGCACGTCGCCGAGCACGTTGACCGCCGAGGCCATGGCATTGTTCAGCCCGACGCCGCACGTGGCCGCCATGCGCGCTATGGCGATGCTGGGCGCCTGCGGCCCGTGATCCACGGCAGCCATCAGCGCCGCATCGAGCAGCTCGCCCTGGCCCGGGCCCGGCAGCTCGCCGCGCAGCATCAGCCAGATCATCTGCGCGAACGAGACCTGGCCGATCAGTTGCTCGATCGGGTAGCCGCGGTAGCGGATCTCGCCGGGGCGCATGTCGATGATTTCCGTGCGCCACCAGTCCTGGGACATCTGCTGGCCGGGGTCCATGGTCTGGCTGGTTTCGCTCATATTGCACGCTCCTGTCCGAGGGTATCGATTTCGGTTTCGCTGTAGCCCAGGCCGGCAAGGATCTGCCGCGTGTGCTCGCCCAGCTGCGGCGGCGGGGTGTCTACCGAGGGTGCTTCGCGGTTCAGCTTGAAGCCGGTGCGCACCACGCGGATGTCGCGGCCGACGCCGGGCACGTCGGCGAAGGTGCCGATCATGCCGCGGTCGCGCACCTGCGCTTGCTCCAGGGTCTGGGGCACGCCCAGCACGGGGCCGGCCGGGACACCGGCATCGTTGAGCAGGGTCCACCACGCTTCGGCGGACTTCTTTGCCAGTTCGGCTTCCAGTGCCTGCGTCAGTGCGGCGCGGTTCGCCAGTCGCGCCTGGCGCGCGGCAAAGCGCTCGTCGGCGATCAGGTCGGGGCGGCCCACCACGCGGCATACGGACTCGAACTGCTCCTGCTTGTTGGCGGCGATGTTCAGCAGGCCGTCGCCGGTGCGGAAGGTGCCGGACGGGCTGGCCGTGAAATTCTCGTTACCCATCGGGGCCGGCGTCTGGCCGGCGATCAGGTGGTTCGAGACCACCCAGCCCATGGTGGCAAGCGTGGCTTCGAGCATCGACACGTCGATGAAATAGCCTTCGGTACGCTGGTGGTCCGCCAGCGACGCCGCAATGGCAAAGGCCGCCGTGATGCCGCCGATGGTGTCCGACACCGGATAGCCGACGCGGTACGGCGCGGTCTGCGCGTCGCCGGTGATGCTCATCACGCCGGACATGCCCTGGATGATCTGGTCGTAGGCCGGCAGGTCCGACAGCGGCCCGTCCTGGCCGAAGCCGGAGATCGCGCAGTAGATCAGGCGCGGGTTGTCCTGCTTCAGGGTGTCATAGCCGAGTCCCAGGCGCGTCATGACGCCGGGGCGGAAGTTCTCGACCACGACATCGGCGCTTTGCACCAGCTTGCGGAACACTTCCTTGCCGCGCGCGTGCTTGAGGTTGAGCGTGATCGACTGCTTGCCGGGGTTCTGCGCCAGGAACGACACGCCCATCAGGCGCTGGTTCAGTTCCGCGTCAGCGCCAAGCTGGCGTGCCAGGTCGCCGGTGCCAGGCGTTTCCACCTTGATGACCTCGGCGCCCATGTGCGCGAGCTGGTGGCAGCAGAACGGGCCCGCCAGCACATTGGTCAGGTCGAGTACGCGCACATGGCGCAACGGTTTTTGCATGATGGTTTCCTGCGGAATGCGGGGACGGGCCGGGACGGAGCGGGACAGCGGCGATTACTCTACGCGCGCGCCGGATTCCTTCACGATCGTGCCCCAGCGTGCGTTCTCGGCCTTGATGAAGGCGGCCAGGTCCTGGGCGCTGCCGCCGCGCGGTTCGCTGCCTTCCTCGCGCAGCTTGCTGACGGTGTCGGGCTGGGCGAGCGCCTTGTTGACCTCGGCGTTGAGCCGCTTGACCACTTCGGGGGAGGTGCCCGCCGGCGCCACCAGCGCCTTCCAGTCTTCCGCCTGGAAGCCGGCGTAGCCCGATTCGGCCACGGTCGGCACGGCCGGCAGCAGCGGCAGGCGCTTGCCGGACGTGACCGCCAGCGCGCGGATCTTGCCGGCCTTGATCATCGGCATCGCAATGGGCGGCGTGGCGAAATAGAAGTCGGTCTGGCCGCCGAGCAGGTCGGTCAAGGCCGGCGACGCGCCCTTGTAGGGCACGTGCAGCGCCTTGATGCCGGTGCGGCGCGCGAACATCTCGCCGGTCAGGTGGCCCACGGTGCCGGTGCCGGCAGAGGCCATCGACAGCGGCTTGGCCTTGGCGGCCGCCACGAGTTCCGCGACCGTCTTGTACGGGGAATCGGCGCGCACGATCAGCACCACTGGCTGGGCGGAGACCAGCACCACGGGCGCGAAGTCCTTGACCGCGTCATAGGGCATCTTCGGGTAGAGGGTCGGATTGATCGCCAGGTTCGCGGTCTGGCCCATGCCCAGGGTGTAGCCGTCGGGCCGGGCCTTGGCGACGACATCCAGGCCGATATTGCCACCCGCGCCGGCGCGGTTTTCCACCACCACGTTCCAGTGCGTGGCCAGCCCCACCTTGTTGAACACCAGCCGCGACAGCACGTCCGTGCCGCCCGCGGGCGGGAACGGTACCACCAGGCGCACCGGCTGGCTCGGGTAGGTGTCGGCGTGGACCGGTGCCGCGGCTGCCATGAATCCGGGGATGGCGAGGCACAGCAGTGCGCGGGCACAGGTGTGAAGCTTGCGGCGGTGCGGGAAAGTCATGTCGTCTCCTGATATCTATTAAATTCTATAAGACAGAACGTAGGTCTTATAGAAAGAACGAAAGGAGCATAGGATTCGCCGCTGACGGTGTCAAGGGCCGAACGCGGCCGGCATCTGCCACTACAATGGCGCCCGGCCTGCGCCGGCCCATTGGCTGGCCCGGGGAACTAGCAGTAGTTGTACAAAGAACGGAATCGATGATGTCAAACGCATGCGGCCTGGACTTCGGCACGTCCAACTCCACGGTGGGATGGACCCGCCCCGGCCATCTGGCCGCGCTCCTGCCGCTGGAAGACGGCAAGCTCACGCTGCCTTCAGTGATCTTTTTCCATGCCGAAGACCCGCTGGTCAGCTATGGCCGCGCGGCGCTGGAGGACTACCTGGCCGGCTACGAAGGGCGGCTGATGCGCTCGCTCAAGAGCCTGCTCGGTACCTCGATGATGGAAGACAGCACCGAGGTGATGGGGCAGGCCATGCCCTTCCGCAAGCTGCTGGCGCACTTCATCAGCGAACTGAAAGGCCGCGCCGAGCGCGCGGCGGGCGCCACGTTCACGCGCGCGGTGCTGGGCCGGCCGGTGTTCTTCATCGACGAGGACCCGAAGGCCGACCAGCTCGCCGAGCAGACGCTCGCGGAGATCGCGCGCGATGCGGGGTTCCGCGACATTGAATTCCAGTACGAGCCGATCGCGGCCGCGTTCGACTATGAAGCGAAGATCGCGCAGGAAGAACTCGTGCTGGTTGCCGACATCGGCGGCGGCACGTCGGACTTCTCGCTGGTGCGGCTGTCGCCCGAGCGCGCCAGCCGCACCGACCGGCGCGACGACATCCTGGCCAATGGCGGCGTGCATATCGGCGGGACCGACTTCGACCGCGCGCTGAGCCTGGCGCGCGCCATGCCGCTGCTGGGCCTGGGCAGCAAGCTGCGCAACGGCAAGGAAATGCCCTCCGGGCAGTATTTCGACCTGGCGAGCTGGCACACCATCAACCTCGTCTACACGCGCAAGGCGTGGTCGATCGTGATGGACAACTATCGCGACGCGGCCGACACCGCCATGCTCGACCGGCTGATCCGCCTGATCCGCGAGCGCGCGGGCCACTGGCTTGCCATCCAGATGGAAGCGGCCAAGATCGCGCTCTCGGGCACGGACCGCACCGACGTGGACCTGCACCGCATCGAGCCCGAGCTGAGACTTGCGATCACGCGCGAAGAGTTCGACCAGTCCATCGGCAAGCTCGTGGCGAAGACCGAGAAGACCGTGCAGGACATGCTGGTGACGGCGGGCGTGAAGGCGGAATCGGTCGATACCATCCTGTTCACGGGCGGCTCCAGCAGCGTGCCGCTGCTGCGGCAGCGGCTCGGCGAACTGCTGCCGCAGGCGCGGCGGGTGGAAGGGGACCTGTTCGGCGGGATCGGGTCGGGGCTGGCGCTGGATGCGGCGCGCAAGTTTGGGTGAGGCACCGGGAACGGACGCCTTCGTCGGATTCAGTACCGGCGAGTGCTGGTCAGACCTTCTAGCTCGCAGGCTGGTTGCCTAGCGCAAAGTCCTGATCGACAGCCCGCCGTACCGCCAACAGACTCGCACGCGCGGCACTGGCATCGCGCCCCAGCCGCATCAGCGCCGGCAATTGCCACGGCGCCTTCAGCAACCCCGCCATGACCGCACCGATATCGGTGCGCCCGTCATTTCCCATCCCGGCCAGCGCCAGTGGCGGGACGGCGCGCGTGGCCGGATCGATCACCACGCGGCAGGCAGCGAAAGGCAATCCATGGCTGCGCGCCATGCGGGCGGCTATGTGAGACTCCATGTCGACGGCCAGCGCACCGCTGGCGGCGTACAGGGCAGCCTTGTCGGCGAGCGTCGCTACGGCGGTGTCCGAGCCGACGAGCGCACCGGCTGCCGCCTGCGGCAGCGCCCGCATCAGCGCGCGCATCCAGGCCGGATCGGCCGGCATGGATTGCCCGCTGGATTCGTCGCGCACGCTGGTGGCAATGACGACCGCGCCCGGTGCCAGCGCGGGATCCAGGCCGCCGGCCACGCCGAAGCTGAGGATCCCGGCGCATTCGCCCGCGCTGCGCTCGATAGCCGCGGCCAGTGCCGCACCGCGCAGGCCGACCACCACTTCGCTGCCCGGACCAGCCGCGATCCTTGCTTCGAAGTCCATGCCGCAGACCACGAGCACGCACGGCTCGCCCACGACAGGCGCATCAGGGGTGCCGTTCACAATCCCCACGCCACCTGGCGCGTGCTGCTGCGCTGCAGGTTGCGGTAGCGCGCCAGCGCCCACAGCGGGAAGTAGCGCGCGTAGCCGTGATAGCGCAGGTAGAACACGCGCGGGAAACCGACGGCGGTGAAGCGCGGCTCGCGCCACAGGCCATCGGGCTGCTGCGTGCGCAGCAGGTAGCCGATGCCGCGTGCCACGGCGGGATGCCCGGCCTCGCCGGCCGCCATCAATCCCAGCAGTGCCCAGGCCGTTTGCGATGCAACGCTGGGCGCGCGTTCGTAGCCGCGGTATTCGAGCTTGTAGCTGTCGCCGTCTTCGCCCCAGCCGCCGTCCGCGTTCTGGATGCCGGCCAGCCACTCGGCAGCGCGCCGCACCGGCGGAGCGTCGCGGTCCAGGCCCGCGGCGTTGAGCGCGCACAAGGCGCTCCACGTGCCATAGATATAGTTGGTGCCCCAGCGCCCGAACCAGCTTCCGTCAGGCATCTGCTCGGCCAGCAGGTAGCGCAGCGCGCGCGCGGCCGGTTCGCTCTTGTCGGGCGTGTCTCCGGTCTGGCACAGCATGGACAGGCAACGTGCCGACACATCCGCCGTGGGCGGATCGAGCAACGCGCCGTGGTCCGCGAACGGGATGTTGTTCAGGTACAGGTGCGTGTTCTCCGGCTCGAACGCGCCCCAGCCGCCGTTGCCGCTCTGCATGCCGACGATCCATTCGATCGCGCGCGTGACCGCTTTGGCGTTCGGGTCCGCATGGTCGGCGTCTGCGGCGCGGTCTGCCTGGGCGGCGCGGTTCATCGCCGCGGCAACGACCGCGGTGTCGTCCACGTCGGGGTAGTGCGGGTTGGCGTACTGGAACGCCCAGCCGCCCGGCCGCACATCCGGCCGGCGTACCGTCCAGTCGCCGCGCAAATCGAGTACCTGTAGCGGGCGCAGCCAGTCCAGCGCGTGCCTGACTGCGGCCGTGGCGCGTGGCTCGCCGGTTTCCAGCAGCGCATGGGCCGCCAGCGCGGTATCCCACACCGGCGACAGGCATGGCTGGCAGTAGGCTTCGTCGTCATGGATGACCAGCAGCTTCTCGATCGAGCGCCGCGCCACGGCGCGGTCGGCATCATCGGGCGGAATGCCGAGCACGTCGAACATCATTACCGAGTTCGCCATGGCGGGAAAGATTGCGCCAAGGCCATCTTCGCCGTTGAGCCGTTCGCGCACGAATGCAACCGCTGCATCGATGGCGCGGCGGCGCAGCGCGCCCGGCATGACGGGCTCGGCAGCGCGCAGCAGCGCATCGGCGCCGCGGAACAGCGAATACCAGCCGGCGTGCTGGTGGGCTGCCTTCGGTGGCAGCCGCACGCCTTCGCGCGGGGCGGCAAACAGCTCGTCGATGCCGACCTTGCGCGGGTTGCGCGCCTGCGGCCGCAGGCTGTTCAACACCAGCAGCGGCACGATCACCGTGCGGGCCCAGTACGATACCTTCGACAGATGGAACGGGAACCACTGCGGCAACAGCATGATTTCCACCGGCATCATCGGCACCGCCTGCCAGGACATTACGCCATACAGCGCCAGCAGCGTGCGCGTGAAGACGTTGCTCGCTTCCGCGCCGCCCATGGCGAGGATGGCGGCGCGCGCGCGCGTCATGTGCGGGGCCTGCGGATCGTCGCCGGCCATCTTCAACGCAAAATAGGCCTTCACGCTGGCACTGACGTCAGAGCGGCCTTCATGGAACAGCGGCCAGCCGCCCTCGGCATTCTGGATGCGCCGCAGGTAGCGCGCGATGCGTGCTTCCAGCGCCAGGTCCGGCGTCTCGCCCAGGTAGTGCACCATGAGCACGTATTCGGCCGGGATGGTGGCGTCGGCTTCCAGCTCGTAGATCCAGTGCCCGTCGGGTTTCTGCTGGGCCAGCAGGGCATCGAGCGCACGCCCGATACCGGTTTCCAGGGCGTCCGGGGCGGCCGGCGCGGCGGGCGCCATGGCGGCTCGCGGTGCGGCAAGGACGGCCTCGTTCATCAACATGCAAACTCCTTGTGCGGCACGACGCATGCGTGCCTCGAAGATGGTGTTCGGGATGCCGCGGGGCGCCGTGCGCCGCGCAGCGGATCCGCTTGCAGCATCTTCAGACCATGGTGTGGCGCAGAACGATCCACAGCATCTGCGCGCGCGGCACGCGCACGCGCGTGCGCGGTGCGCGCCAGCCCCGCGCGCGCAGGCGCGTGAGCAGGCAGTGATAGACCTGGGACATGATCCGCGGCGAGCGCACCACGCGTGACGGGCACTGCGCCATGACCGCATCGGCCTGTTCGTAGTGGGCCTGCGCCTCGCGTGCGACGGCCGCGCAGGCCGCGTCGACGCCGGCATGGGCGACGACTTCCAGCGGCGTGGCATGCTCCAGCCCTTGCACGCCCGCGGCCACCAGTGCGGGTGCCGGCAGGTAGAGACGGCCGATGGCGGCGTCTTCGTCGATATCGCGCAGGATATTGGTGAGTTGCAGCGCCCGCCCGAGATGATGCGCCAGCGCCAGGCCCGGGGCCTCGTCCATGCCGAACACGCGCACGGCAAGCCGGCCCACCGCACTCGCGACGCGGTCGCAGTACAGGTCCAGCGTAGCGGCGTCGGGCGCGCGGATATCGGCGACCACGTCCATGGTCATGCCGTCGATCACATCCAGGAAGTCCTGCTGGCGCAGATGGAAGGCGTCAATCTGCTGTGCCAGGGACCGTAGCGCGGCAGGGGCCAGGCCGGCATAGCACAGGCCGATGTCGCGCCGCCAGGCATCCAGGCCGGCAAGCCGCTCGGCATGCGGTGCGTCGCAGTCGGCGATATCGTCGACTGCCCGGCAGAAGGCATAGATCTCGAACATGGCCTGCCGCTGAGCCACGGGCAGGATGCGCATGGCTGCGTGGAAGGAACTGCCCGAGGATGCGGCCGGCGTGGCTGCGCCGGCAGTGGGGGCATCTGGCGTTGCGATTTGAGTACCGGCCACGTAACTCCTCGACACGCTTTTTATCCCGTCGTGTGACATCGGCGGACCACAGTGCCGTGCCACGCTCACGGTGGATTGGGGGTCGGGCGATTATAGCAATAACCTCGTAATAGGCCGGCCGCGCCAGAGTGCCTTATCGGCGCGCGGGCGGTGGCACGCGGAGGTGGCCTAGGCCGAAATTGGCAACGGCCTGGGCACGGGCCTGCGCCAGCGGCAGCAGCAGTGCGAGGATGACGGAGAGAGCCTCGATGCTCGCCTGGCAAGCCGCTGCGTCGCGTTCCGGGTGGCGCCGATGCGGGCCGCCAAATGCAGAGAGCCCCGCGTTCGCGGGGCTCTCTGTTGGCAGGCGCGTGCTTGGGCGCGCGCCTGCCGGTGTCCAAACCGGATCAGACCGCCTGGATCTTCGTGGCTTGTTCGCCCTTCTGGCCCATCGCCTTGACGTAGCGGACCTTCTGGCCTTCCTTCAACGACTTGAAGCCTGCGCCTTCAATCGCGGAGAAGTGCGCGAACAGATCGTTCCCGCCTGCGTCCGGGGTGATGAAGCCGAAGCCCTTGGCGTCGTTGAACCACTTAACGGTACCGGTTTCCATATCTTTTCAACCTTGAATTTCAAATGAGCTTAATTGCCCGCTGTACATCGTGCCCAATGCTGGAACCGCGCAAGGGTTGGTGAATGCCCGGTGCCTTTGCGCATTGTTTATGCCTTCCAAATGTCGGTGGTATGACAATCGAGAAAACACCACGGAACGACACATCGAAAGGCGCTGCACTGTGTGGGGAGCATTCTGACGAATTTTCCCGGCGTGTCAATCAGGCAAGGCGCCAAATCATGATGAGATGTTCCGACACGAGATATTAGCGGTTTCTACATCACCGTCGATTCAGTGAATTCCCTGAGAGACACGCCGTCCTGACTGCAACAGTGCGTCCCAGGGGTATTGACTGACCTTCGGTTTATGCAGAAGTATCACCGGGACTTGTTGTCGGGCATAATGTCTGCCTTGTAAGCCATTGGGTTGCTACCGCTTTTACAATTGCTTACTTCGCGGCCTACCACATTCGGGGGATGCGGCCGCGGAAACGATCCCTCTAAAAGGGTTGTGAAAAATAAAATCGCGTGGAAATGCCTGACGGCGGCCACGACGAAAACATCGCCGCCATGTGCGCGCGAATGTCATCGAGTACGGGGAATCACAATGAATCGCTCACAATAGCGCATCCGCGTCTTCGCGATAGGACGCAGCTTCCAAAGGGGTAGGGGCGCCGGTTCGCCTTGCCCATCGCAAGATCCCAACTTGTTCCTGCACCCTGGCCATGCCTTGCCGGGGTGCAGTCGCGTGCGCTGGCAATGTATCGGCCTTGGCACAATTGTTGACAGTGTGTTGCGTCGGGCTAGCCTAGGATCCTGTGTTGCCCAGATTCGGTGCACGCAAGGCGGGGCGCAGTGCGCAGCAGGCGTCATACGACGGAAAAGCGGGAGCTGCGAGGTAAAAATCTGTGCTCGCCCAGCCACTCCGTGGCGGGTTGTCAGGTTCTTTTGTACGGCATGATGAAAATCCTATCTGTATTTGGCACACGTCCCGAAGCCATCAAGATGGCGCCCCTGGTCAGGGCGCTGGCTGGCAACACGCAGATCGAATCCGTCGTTTGCGTGACCGGACAGCATCAGCAGATGTTGCAGCAGGTGCTGGACCTGTTCGAGATCGTCCCGCAGTACAACCTCGAGCTGATGACGCGCGACCAGACCCTTAATGGCCTGAGTTCACGGCTGCTGGCAAGGTTCGACGATGTGCTGGAGACCGTGCGTCCAGACCGGATTCTCGTGCATGGCGATACAACTTCGGCCATGGTTTCTGCCCTGGCGGCGTTTCATCGCCGCATCCCGGTCGGCCATGTCGAGGCCGGGCTGCGGACCGGTGACCTGTCCCAGCCATGGCCCGAGGAAATGAATCGACGCACGATCGATGTCTGTGCCGATCTGCTGTTCGCGCCCACCGAGTCCTCGCGCAACAACCTGCAGGCCGAGAACCTGGGCGGCAGAATCGTGGTGACCGGCAATACCGTGATCGATGCCCTGCTCCAGACGACGGGCCGGATCCTGGCCGACCAGCCGTTCCGCGAACGGCTCGATGCGCATTTCCCCTTCCTTCGCGACGACCGAAAGCTGCTGCTGGTCACGGGCCATCGCCGCGAGAATTTCGGCTCCGGGTTTGCCAATATCTGCGAAGCGCTGGCCAAGCTTGCGCGGCGCGACGATATCCAGATCGTCTACCCGGTCCACCTGAACCCCAACGTCCAGGGCCCCGTGCAGGCCAAGCTGTCGGACCTGGCGAATGTGCACCTGATCGAGCCGCTCGACTACGCGCGCTTCGTGCGGCTGATGCAGCGGGCCCACGTGATCCTGACCGACTCGGGCGGCGTACAGGAAGAGGCGCCGTCACTGGGCAAGCCCGTGCTGGTCATGCGCAACGTCACCGAGCGGCCCGAGGCCGTGCAGGCGGGCACGGTGCGGCTGGTCGGTACCGAAGTCGCGAGCATCGTGCAAGCGGTCGCTCATCTCTATGACGACGATGACGCCTGGCGTGCGTTCTCGCAACGCCTGAATCCTTACGGCGATGGCCTGGCTTCGGAGCGGATCGTGGCGGCCCTGTCGGGTACGCCCATGAGCGAATTCCTCTGCGACCAGCAGGCGGCGGCATGACCGCCATGAACGTCCGTGCTTCTGGCCGGAACGCCCGGCCGGCCGCATCCTGATGCCAACCATGCAAATCCTGTCGCTAGTCAACAGCGTCCTGCTTGCGGCCGCGCTCTGCATCATCGTGCTGCTGGCGATCTACACGGTGCGGCACTACGTCTTCACGCTGAACCGCCTGTTCGGCCGCCAGCGCCAGCCCTACCTCGACATCGAGCACGGGGTCTGGCCGCGCGTTGTGGTTTGTGTCGCCGCGCACAACGAAGAGCGGGTGATCGCCGACTGCCTGACTGCCCTGCTGCAGGTGGACTACCCGCATGACAAGATGACCATCATGCCCGTCAACGACCGTTCGACCGACGGCACGCGGCAGATCATCGATAACATCGCGGCGAAGCACCCTGGCCGCTTCTCGCTCTTTCACCGCACCGAGGGGCGTCCCGGCAAGGCGGCCGCGCTGCGCGATGCCACCGCGCTGATCGACGCCGAGATCATGATCGTGTTCGACGCCGACTATCTGCCGGCGCGCGGTCTGATCAAGCAGCTGGTGGCGCCATTCTTCGATCCGGAGGTGGGGGCGATCATGGGCCGCGTGGTGCCGGTGAACGCCGGCGCGAACCTGCTCACCCGCCTGCTCGACCTGGAACGCGCGGGCGGCTACCAGGTGGACCAGACCGCGCGCATGAACCTCGGGCTGGTGCCGCAGTACGGCGGCACCGTCGGCGGCATCCGCTGCCGCGCGCTGGCAGAGATCGGCGGGTGGAATATCGACACGCTCGCCGAAGACACCGATGTCACGTTCCGCCTGCTCCAGCGCGGCTGGAAGACGGTCTACCAGAACCGGTCCGAGTGCTATGAAGAGGTGCCGGAGGTGTGGCCAGTGCGGGTCAGGCAGATCAGCCGCTGGTCGCGTGGCCACAACCAGGTGATGGTGAACAATATCCGGAAGCTGGTCACCAACCCGCGCATCAGCCTGCGCGAGCGCGTGGATGGGGCGCTCCTGTTGCTGATCTTCATCATGCCGCCGATCCAGCTGTTCGGTTGGGTGATTGCGGCAATCCTGTTCTATACAGCCGCGCAGTCAATCGTGTCGGGCTGGGTGTTCCTGACGGCCCTGCTGTGCTACGGCGGATTGGGCAGCAACGCGGCGTTCTTCGAGATTGCCGCAGCCACCTACCTGGACGGCCACCGCAACCGTATCCGGCTGCTGCCGCTGAACCTGTTCGGCTTCCTGGTCAGCATGGTGGCGATCTCGCGCGCGGCCGTCACGCAGGTCGCAGACGCCTGGCACAAGCGCGAGCTGGTCTGGGACAAGACCGAGCGCTTCCGCACGCCGGCGGCGGGCACCGCCGGCGGCGTGTCCTCGCCCTCCGACACCCGCCCGGCCGGGGAGGCATGATGACCGCGGACTATTTCCTTCTTGCCGGCGCCGTGCTGGGCCTGTTGTTGCTGCCATTCCTGCCGGCGCTCGCCGAATGGCTGCGTCCGACCGACTTCGCGCCGCTGCCGATGCGGCGCGACCAGCCGAACAGCCTGACGTTCTTTGCCAATGGCTTCCGCACGCGCCTGGTCGAGCAGCACGGCGTCGACCTGGACGCACTGCGCCAGGCGGGCGATGGCTACGAGATTCCCGTCAGCAAGGCACTCAGCGCGGGCCGCGATATCCGCACGCTGCAGCCGGACGAGCAGAAGGCGCTTTCCCGGGCCCTGGGCAAGGCCAACCATATCGTCGTGTTCCGCGGCAGCGCCTCGCTGGCGCAGGACAGCCGCGTGCGCGCCGACCTTTACGTGGAGCATGACTTCGAAGCGGGCGCCGGCACGCAGCTGCGCGCGTGCCTGGCCGAAGGCAAAGTCCGGCTCGGCGAGAAGGCCGAGGTGCAGCGCTGGGTGCATGGGCGGCAGGTGCGCCTGGCGTCGGATGCGCGCGTGGGCGGTCGGGTCACTGCCGAACAGGTCGTCAGCTTCGAGCCGCCGGCGCGCTTTGAACGCGCGGGCGCACCTTCCGTGGTGTTTGGCGAGGCCGGGCTGGCGCCAAAGCCGGTGCCCATGCCGCAACCGGTGGCTTCGCGCCAGGTGCTCGATGGCAATGCGGACATCGGGCACGACAGCGCGCCCGCGGGCGACTATGTGGTGCGCGGGGATTGCCGCGTGGCGGCCCGGCTTTTACTCGAAGGCAGCATCAAGAGCCACGGCCAGTTGCATGTGGGCGACGGTGCCAGGATCATCGGCAGTCTTTCGGCGCGAAAGAATATGGAAATCGGGGCCGGCAGCGCCATTCTGGGGCCGTTGATCGGCTTCGAGGACATTGTGCTCGGCCCCAATTGCCGGATCGGGCGCCCCGACGCGCCGACCACGCTGGTGTGCAACCGCCTGTTCGTTTCGCCTGGCTGCATCGTTCATGGGGTGATCACCACCCATGAAGTTGCGCGTTTCGCAGCCTAGGAGCCGCCCCCGTGTCGAGGCTTCCGAACCCGTTCCGCAGCCGCGCCGCCGTGTCGCCGGCCAGCGGCGTACGCCGGCTGGCACGGCGCTGTGCCGCGACGCTGCTGGCGCTCGGCGTGTCGTTGACAGCCGCGGGCGCGGACACCAGGCCGGCAACGCCCATGTTCGAAGACTTCACGGTGGCCAATGGCGCCATGACCGTATTTGCCCGTGGCGACTATGTCGAGCCCTACACCGCGATCTATGCCCTGCTGGTCGCGCACCGGCTTGGCGTGGATGTGCATGCGCATGCCGATGCGCTGGCGCACTGGCTGCTGCCGTACCAGCAGGCAAACGGGCCGTTCCCGCGCATCTGCCGCAGTGGAGGCGCGCAATGGGTCGCCTGTGGCCCGGCAGATGCCGACGATTCGCTCGCGGTGTTCTGGTGCACACTGGCCAGCGAGGTGCTCAAGGGCGACCGGGCGCTGGAGGCCAGTTGCGGCAGGTCGCTGGAGAACCTCGCGACCCTGTGGGATCCGCAGCGCGCCACGTTCCGCGCGCGCTTCGGCCGGCCCGAGGCGTACTTCGCCGACAACGTCGAAGTTGCCGGCGCGCTGGGCGGCTTGCGCGCGAGGCCCGACACGGCCGCGCGCTACGCGCGCGAGCTGTCGCAATTGCCCTCGCAGCGCCAGATGCTCGATGGACTGGCGCGCAGCTACGGCTACGACCCGGCGGTGGCGCTGGAGCCGGCGCACGCTACCTTGCCGCCGGCGCTGTACGGGTTCTATCCGAATGTTGTCGCACCAGTCTATCTGTGGCTCAGCGACGTAAGCACCGGCCCACAGGAGACGCGTCAGTGGGCGGTCTGGAAGCACCGTCACGCCGAGGACTGGCTGGCCGGCAAGAGTGACCACTATCCGTGGGGCCTGATTGCCCTGGCGGCCTACAAGACCGGCGACCTGCAGACGGCTGCAGCGTGGCTGCGGGCATCGGCGGGGTGGCGGGCGCAGGGGCGCTGGAATCTATTGGAGGAAGGCGTGCGCATCGGGCTCCTGCATGCCATGCCAGACACGGCCGACGGGCCCAATATGCAATGAGGTTGAACTTGTTGAAAGTATCCGCGTGGCGCAAGCATGTCATTGGCTTACTCGCACTGGTGGCGATCGTGGCGTGTGGCCTGCTGGCGTATCGCAGCATCAGCGAAGGCCCCGGCAAGCCGCAAAGCGACAGCATCGTCCTGGTGGTTCCAGACAATCTGGCAGCCGGGAACCGGATCTACGCGCAGGCGTGGATGGATGCCGCGCGCGAAGAGGGCGTCCACCTGAGCACCGTCACGGCCTCGGAGTTCGTGCGTCATGGCCTGAACGGCGAGCGCGACTATTCCGCGGTGATCCTGCCCGATACCGTGCACCGTTCGATGACGACGGCGTTCGTCAACAAGGTCCGGCAGTTCGTCGAGGCGGGCGGCGCGCTGATGCAGGTGTATGACGCGGGCATCCTCGACGAGAACGGCTTCTACGAGCAGGGCGGATCGCGGATGTCGGACCTGGTCGGCGTGCCGTATGGCTTCTACTCGAAGCTGCGCGCCGACCTCGCGCATCAGGCGACCGTCTATGGCGCCCCGCAGACCATGATCGACCTGCACATTCCGCCTGGCCGCTGGATCGTCAAGGACGGACGCGCGATGCTGTCAGGCTATGGCGAGGACATGCTGCGCTACCCTGCCATGCATACCGGCAGTCGCTACAGCGGCAAGGTCCTGATGGTGGCCGAGGACCAGTCGGTCATTGCCGGCGAGCGCGCACTGGGCAGGGGCCGCGTGCTGTTCGTCAACTTGCCGCTCGGCTATCTCAAGCTGCGCACCGACGGCGTGCTGCTGCACGGCTTCCTGAACTACTTTGCCGGCCGCATGCTGGAGCAGCCGCGGCTGTCGCCCGCGCCGCAGGGCGTCGGCGGCCTGGTGCTGAACTGGCACTGCGATGCGCGGATCTGCATCGACGCCGTCGACAGCCTGATCCAGGATGGCGTGTTCAAGCGCGGTCCATTCAGCTTCCACATCACCGCCGGGCCGGACCAGCGCCAGTTCAACGATGGGCGCGGCGTGGACCTCGCGAACAACCCTGCATTCGCCGAGATCGTGCGCGGGCTGATGCGCGATGGTCACGAAGTCGGCAGCCACGGCGGCTGGATCCACGACTGGTTCGGGCTCAATGTCAATGAGAAGAACCAGGCGTCGATGGAGGTCTACCTGCAGAAGAACGCGGATGCCATCCAGGCACTGACGGGCAAGCCGCAGACCGAGTACTCGGCGCCGACCGGCAACCAGCCGGAGTGGGCTACGCGCTGGCTCGACGAGCACAACGTCAAGGCCTACTACTTCACTGGCAATATCGGCCAGGGCCCGACGCGCACATACCGCAACGGCCGCCGCGACGAGCATATCTGGTCCTTCCCGGTACAGACCTATGGCCAGTACTCCACCATCGAAGAAGCGTACATGTCCAGTATTCCCGAGGCGGAGATCGCGGACTGGCTGACGTCGCTGGTGCGCTTTGCCGCGGGTACCGGCGAGATTCGCCTGATCTATTTCCATCCGCCCGGGGCGGTACGCTACCTGCGCGCCATCGACGCCCTGCTCGAAGCGGCCGACGCCGAGCAGGCCCGCCAGCGCTTCCAGTGGCGCACGATGACCCAGATGGCGGAGTTCGCGCAGCGGCGCGAGCAGACCGTCTGGCGCCTGGCATCGGACCGCAACGATGTCCGCGTGACCGCCGAGAACAAGCAATCGCTCGACGCGCTGACCTGGCTGTTTCCGAGTGACCGCTATGCGCGGCCACGCGTGGAAAGCGGACAGGGCAGCGTGTCAATGCAGGGGAGCAGCTGGAAAGTGGTGGCGGGCCCCGGGAACCGGATCGTGATTGCAGCCGCCTTGCGGGAGGGGGGCGCCTGATGGCGCCACACCGATCGCCGGGAATGACCTGGGTCCGTGGGACCACAGCCTATTTGGGATGAACTGAGCGTGTATTGGAATCGAATCGTGTGGGGTGCTTCGCTGGCAGCATCCGCCCTGGCCATGGACGTAGCCCGCGCGCAGGGCGAAGTGCAGCCGGCTTCCGTTCAGCCAGAAGCCACCCTGGCCCAGGATTCGTCCTCGATGACGCCGATGCCGGTCCCTGTTCCCACGCCGCGGCCGATGGCGATCCCGCAGCCGCTGCCGGTGCCCTTTGAGCCGGAGAAGGGCGCGATCGAAGTCGTGTTCGGCGATGGCCGCATGACCAACGGCTACGGTTCGGCGACCGCCGCCGCGGTGCGCGGCATGGCCGTGACGCCGCTGGGCGTGGTGCAGGGCGAACTGGACCACCAGAGCCGCTTCGGCTTCAACGGCCAGTACGGGGCACTATCGCTGACGCGCAACCTGTCCGAGGACTACTACATGACCGTGGGCGCCGGCGCCGGCAGCAGCGAGCTGTTCCCGAGCTGGCGCGTCGACGCGAGCGGTTACCGCAAGTTTGGTCCGGACCGTCGCTTCGTTGCCGGTCTCGGCGCGTACTACGCGAAAGGCCAGGACGGCGGGCGTTCGGACCATGGCGTGCTGCTGAGCGGGCTGGCGTACTTCCCGTCCCTGGTGGTGGAGGGCGGCCTGCGCTTCAACCGGGCTAACCCGGGCCAGGTGTTCGGTCCGAGCCAGTACGTGGCCGCCACGATCGGCAGCGACGAGACACGCGCCTTCATCGTGCGCGCCGAACATGCCCGCGAGGCCTACCAGGTCTTCACGACCGGTACGGAACGCGTCGACTTTGACAGCTACAGCTTCAGCGTGCAGTGGCGCGAACGCGTGTCCCGCCAGCTGCTGCTGCTGATTGGCGCGCAGTACTACCACAATCCCAACTACAGCCGCACCGCGGGTGAGCTGGGCTTCCGATGGAGTTTCCGGTGAGTGGCAACACGGTGCCACAAAATCCGCAGCAGGCCCGGCGCCCCGCGACCGCGCGCGGCGATGCCCTGCAGCGCGTGACGGGCTATCGCGGCGACCGCTTCGAGAAGCACCGCGCCATGCGCAGGCTGGCCTTTCCGCTGACGCGCTGGATCGACGTGCTGCTGCTCCCCGCATTCCTGACCTACGCCTTCTGCATGGGCTGGCCATGGGTGGCGGACCTGTGGCGCCGCGTGATCGGGTTCTGGAGCGTGGCGCTCGGCGCAGAAGTGTCGCTGCGGGCTGACCCGGCATTACTGCCGGCCTTTGGGACCGTGCCCTATGCGCATGCCAACGCCGCGCTGCCTACGCCGGTGCAGTGGCTGTGCGGCATGGCGATCACGCTGGTGCTGTTGTTCGGGACGCGGTGGCTGACCTCGGGCCGGGCGCTGCCGCTGGCCTACGGTCTGCGGCTGGTTGGCCTGATCCAGGCGAGCGCACAGGCGTACTTCTATTTCTGGCCGGCGAGCTTTCCGTACGATGCCGGCAAGTCCATTGCATCGCTGACACAGGCTTCGGTGCTGGTCATCCTGATCACGCCGTGGCTGTATGCGCTGATCTACAACGTGCTGGACTTCGGTTTCCTGCGCAAGCTGCTGCTGTCGGCGACGGCCATGGCATACCTGGTCGTGCTGGTTCCGCTCCAATACACGTTGACTGCGTCGTCGCTGCTCCATTTCTCGGTGCTGTGGTATCCGCTGGTCTTCCTGCTCGGGTCGATCTTCGTCCAGTTCGGCACCTTGGTGGCGTTGTACGCCTGGGCGATGAGCTGGCGGCCGCGCAACTGACACCGGGCGCAAGCCGCGGTTGAGTAACATTGTGGTTGTGGCGATGCTTCGGGCAGGCTTGCCGCGGAGCATTCCCGACAGCCGCGCTCCCGTGGTTGTATGCGGGAGCGATCAAAAGAGGATCAATAGCGCACGACCGCACGATCGCGGAAGCAATTCGCAGTCGCAGCAGGCAGAAGGATGTGAGGATGAAGATTGCCTCGGTGGAAGACGATCCGGACCAGGCCGAACTGATCCGGAAAATACTGGGCGAGGCGGGATTCGAATGCGAATCCTATGCCACGGGCGCGGCCCTGCTGCGCGCACTGCGCGAGCAGGCCTTTGACCTGCTGGTAGTGGACTGGCAATTGCCGGATACCAGTGGCTTTGAACTGGTGAGCTGGGTGCGCCAGACGTCTGGCCCCATGCCGCCCATCCTGTTCCTGACCAGCCGTACCGCTGAAGAGGACATCGTTGCCGGCCTGAGCGTCGGCGCCGACGACTATATGCTCAAGCCGATCCGGGCCGGCGAGCTGCTGGCGCGCGCGCGCTCGCTGCTGCGCCGCGCCTACCCCGAGGCCACCCAGGATTCCGACCTCATCCGCCGTGGCAGCTACTGCATCGATCCGCGCGCGCGCACCATCACGCTGGGCGGCGAGCCCGTGACGGTGTCGCCGCGCGAGTACGAGCTTGCGCTGTTCCTGTTCCGCAACATGGGTCGCCTCTTGTCGCGCGACGTGGTGGAGCAGGCCGTGTGGGGCCGCGCCATTGGTGCGGGTTCGCGTACGGTCGATACGCATATGTCGCGCCTGCGCATCAAGCTGGCGCTGCGCCCCGAGAACGGCGTGCGGTTGACTTCCGTCTATTCGCACGGCTACCGCTTCGAAGAAGCCAGTGCCGAGGACGAGCCCCATGCTTAGAAGGGCGGCTGCGGTGACCAGCATGGCCCTGGCCATGTGCCTGGCGCCCGCAGCACCGGCGCAGGCGGGGCCTGCCGGCGCCGAAGGCGCGGACTTCATCTACGTGGTCGAGCCGGGCGACAACCTGTTCACCCTGGCCGAGCGCTACATGGCCAGCGCCGACGGCTGGCGCCTGCTCCAGGCGCGCAACGGCGTGGCCGATCCGCACCGGCTCGCACCGGGCACGCGCCTGCGCATCCCGCTGGACCAGATTCCCGAGCAGCCTGGCGCGGCGCGCGTGGTGTTCGTCAACGGGCCGGCACAGGCCGACGGCGAGCCGCTGCGCGCCGGCCTGGCGCTGCGCGAGAGCGCGCGCATCGTCACGGCCGCCGGCAGCACCGTCACGCTGGAGCTGCCCGACCGCACGCGTGTCACGCTGCCGCCGGGCACCACCGTCGCGGTGCGGCGGCTGCGCACGTTCCGCAAGTCGGGCCTGACCGATACCGTGATCGGCATCGAGCGCGGCCAGGCCGAATCGCGCGTGGCGCCCGGAGGTGGCGGCGTGGGCCGCTTCGAGCTGCATACGCCAATGATGGTGACCGGAGTGCGGGGCACGCGCTACCGTGTGGCCGCCGATACCGACGGCAGCCGCAGCGAAGTGCTGGAAGGCCAGGTCGGCGTCGCCCTGGCGCGCGCAGGAACGACCTCCACGGCCTCCGCGACCGCGGTGACGGCTGGCTATGGTATCGGCGTGGCTGGCGCCCGCTTGTCACGGCCGGTCGCGCTGCTGCCGGCGCCGTCACTGCAGCCGCTGCCCGACACGGTAGTGGGCCCCGCCACGGAGGTGGCCTGGCAGCCCGTGCAAGGGGCCGCGGGCTATCGGGTCTCGGTTGCGCGCGACGCTGCGCATACCGAGCTGGTCTGGACCGGCGACACGGCCGACACGCATATCGGCCTGGAAGGCCTGCCGGAAGGCCCGCTCTATCTGGCGGTGAGCGCGGTGGACGCTCAGCGGCTGTCCGGCAAGCCGGCATCGGCACAGTTTGCGGTGCGGCTCAATCCGCCGGCGCCGTTCACGCTGCAACCAGGCGCCGGGACGGTGCGCTATGGCGACTCGGCCGAGTTCGAATGGGCGGCCGTGGGCGCCGCTGCGTCTTATGAGCTCGCCGTGTCCGCCGATGCCGGCTTTGCCGCCACGGCTGTCACGCTGCAGGGTAAATCCGAGCACGCCGTGCGCAAGCTTGCGCCAGGGGCATGGCTGTGGCGCGTGCGCTCGCTGGACGCGCGCGGACGGCCCGGCCCCTGGTCGGCGGCGGTGCCATTCACGCTCGAGCCGGCGCCGCCCGTGCCGTCGCTGAAGGATGACGGCAACAGCCTGCGCATCGGCTGGCCCGCGGACGCCAGCGCAACGGCCGGCTATCGCGTGCAGATGGCCGAGGATTCCGCCTTCACGCGCCTGGTGGCAGACCAGCGCAGTGCCGACAGCGACGTGGCGCTGCCTCGGCCACCGGCTGGCACATACTACGTGCGCGTCGCACGCGCGGCGGCAGACGGCCAGGAGCCCGCGGCCGCCTTCTCCGCGCCGCAGCGCATCGATATTGCGGGCTACCTGCGCGACGGACAGGGCGGCGCGATCCGCCTGGGCAACGGTGTCCGCGACGAGGGCGGCCATGGCGACGGCGTCCGCCTCAGGTAGGCCCGGGCGGCAAGCTCCCGGGATCGCCTTCGGGCGGCGTACGCTGGCCGAGTGGGCCTTGCTGCTGGCCGCCGTGCTGGCGCTGGTGGCGGCGATCGCACGCTACGGCTGGGCCGGGCGCGCCGACCTGGCCATCTACGACCTTTCCATCGGTGCGCAGCAGCATGCCGCGAGCGACGATATCGTCATCGTGGCCATCGACGACGCCAGCATCACCGCCATCGGCCGCTGGCCCTGGCGCCGCGCGGTGCTGGCACAACTGGTGGACCGCATTGCCGCAGGCCAGCCGCGCGTGATCGGCGTGGACGTGATCCTGACCGAGCGCGACACGCGTTATCCACAGGACGATGCCTTGCTCGCCCGCAGTCTCGCCGCCGCGGGCAACGTGGTACTGCCCGCGCTGGCCGAACCCTCGGCGGGCGGCATGGTGGTGCGCTATCCGCTGGCCGGACTGGGCGCCGGGGTAGGGCACATCAACCTGACCGTGGACGCGGATGGCGTGGCGCGGCAGGTGTACCTGCTGGAAGGGCCGCAACCCGCGCAATATGCCGGGCTGCCACACGTGGCGGCGGTGATGGCGTCGTGGGGCGGCGCGCCGCGGCCAGCCGATGCCTATCGGCATGAAGCGGCCAGCGCGGTCGACGCCTTCGGCTGGGAGCGCCAGTACCGGCTGCGGATTCCGTTCGCGGGCCCGCCGGGGACGTTCGCGCGGGTGTCGGCGCGTGATGTCCTGGAGGGCCGCGCCGATCCGGCGTTGTTCCGCGGCAAGGCCGTGCTGTTCGGCGCCATTGCCACCGGCATGGGCGACGTGTTGCCCACGCCGGTGGCGCACGACGGGCGCGGCATGAGCGGCGTGGAAATCCTGGCCAATACGCTGCAGACGCTGCAGGAGGATCGCGCCATCGTTGCGGTGCCGCCGGGCTGGCAACTGGCGTGCGCCATGCTGGCGGTGCTGGCGGCCGCGCTGGCGGCGCTGGTGCTGACGCCGCGCGGGGCGCTGCTGGCGAGCGGGATGGTCATCGCCTTGCTGCTGGCCGGGCCGCCGCTGCTGCTGGCCGGCGCACGCCTGTGGTTCGCGCCATCCGCTGCGCTGCTTGGCTGCCTGCTGTTCTATCCGCTGTGGAGCTGGCGCCGCCAGGAAGCGGCGTTGCGCTTCCTGGCGGACGAGCTGGCACGCCATGAGCGCGAGCCCGGACTGCCGCCCGCACCCGCCGCCATCGGCGCCACGCTGGAAAGCCACATGCGCGCGGTCTATCGCATGAGCTCGCGGCTGCACGACCTGCGGCGCTTCCTGGCCGACGGGCTGGAGAGCCTGCCCGAGGCGACGGCGATCTGCAACCTGGAAGGCGGTGTGCTGCTGGCGAACCGGCGCTGCGTGGCGCTGGTGCCCGGCGTGCTGGGCACCAGCGCCGGGAGCGGAGGCGATATGTCCGATGCCCGGGCCGACAGTGCTCGTGCCGACATCCGCGCCGTGATGGCCGTGCTCTTTGCCGCCCCCGAACCGGCGCTGGCGTACTGGCAGGCGCTGCATGCGCGCAGCGCGTCGCCGGGCGGGCAGGATGACGGCATCGAACTGGCCGCGCGCGACGAGCGCCGTTACCTGATGCACGGCGCGCCGCTGCATGGCGAGCAGGGCGCCGTGGCCGGGCTGATCGTCAGCTTCATCGATATCACGGCGATCCGCCTGGCCGAACGCCAGCGCGAGCAGATGCTGCGCTTCCTGTCGCATGACATGCGTTCACCGCAGGCATCGATCCTGGCGCTGATCGATCTGCACCGCGGCGCGGCCGGCGACGAACGGTCGGCCGACCTGCTCGCGCGGATCGACTCGCATGCCCGGCGCACCTTGTCGCTGGCCGACGATTTCATCCGCGTGGCGCGTGCCGAGACACAGCCGCTGTCCCTGCAGGATGCCGACCTTGCCGGGCTGGTGCTCGATGCCGCCGACGAGCTATGGGCGCTGGCCAGCGCGCGCGGCGTGCCGCTGAACGTGGACCTGCCCGACGACCCCGCCGTGATCCGCGCCGAGCCCGCGCTGCTCGCGCGCGCCATTGCCAACCTGGTCAGCAACGCGGTCAAGTTCAGCCCGCGCGGTGCCGCCGTGACGGTGACATTGCGGGCAGAGCCCGGCGGCTATGCCATAGCGGTCACGGACCAGGGTCCGGGCATCCCGCTCGCGCAGCAGCAGCGCCTGTTCGAGCCGTTCGCGCGCCTGCATGAGCACGACCCCGGCGCGCCCGCAGGCAGCGGGCTTGGCCTCGTCCTGGCAAAGACCGTGGTGGAGCGCCACGGCGGCAGCATTCGCGTGGCGAGCGATGCCGGGGCCGGTGCCACGTTCACGCTGCACTTGCCGGCACCGCGCCTCTGACCCCTGTGTCAGACACTGGTCAGACACAATTGTTGGCAGTTGCCCTGGCCGTCATTGCTTACGATATCGAAGCCGTGCGGCCCCGCATCGTACGGCTTGCAACGCCCGCCCAGCCCTCCCAGTGGTTCCCTGGCGCGGGCGTTCTTTTTGGTGAGTGGACGGTTCAGGCTGGGCTGACACCCCACCCCAACACATTCCCGCATCTCCCTGTAACCTAGCCCCTTTAACCGGAAACCGGGAGACAACCATGACAAGCCATCGCTACGGCGTAGCATCCCCCGCCGAGGTCGCGGAAATGAGCGGCAAGACCATCCTGCAGGCCATCATCGACGGCCGCCTGCCGCAACCGCCGATTTCGCAGGTGCTGGGTTTCTGGCTGACCGAGGTCGGCGACGGCTTTGCCGTATTCGAGGGCGACCCCGGCGCACACCTGTTCAACCCGATGGGCACAGTCCATGGCGGCTGGGCCCTGACCCTGATCGACAGCGCCACGGGTTGCGCGGCCAACACCTTGCTGCCGCCCGGCACCGGCTATACCACGGTCGAAACCAAGGGCAACTTCTCCCGGCCGGTCAAGGCGGACACGGGGCGTGTTCGCGCGGAGGGGCGCGTGGTCAGCCAGGGCCGGCAGATCATCACCGCCGAGGCGCGGGTACTCGCCGCCGACGGCCGGATCCTGGCCCATGGCACTTCCACGCTGCTGGTACTGGCGCCTGCGGGAAAGTAAAGGTTCTTCGCTGGATTGCGGGAATTGGGGAAGGGTTGGGGTTTTCTGCGACGGGCATCATCGTCGCCAGTGCCAACGGTTCGGTTTCTCTGCTTCGCTGGGGCGCGGTTCGCCTGCGGCCTGGGTGCTCAGACTAGGGCTCTGCGCGTAGCGCAGCCGAAGGCGATTACACGATGTCGGTAGCAGCAGGGACCACGGACAGTTTCGGGGCTCGTTCAATCAGCGCCCTAATCCCGCCCATGGACGCGCACCACGCGGCAGGCAGCCAGGCAGACTCTGAAGCCCATCCCCGTACAACACCCGCAGCACACTACGATCAATATTCGCCCGCCAGGGCAAGTAAACGCGCTTTTTGGTTACTTTTTGTCGCTCGGACAAAAAGTGACTCGCCGGCTACGCCGGCGAAACAGCGGCGCCTGCCAAGCACGCTGAGCCAGTCACCCCCACAAAGCGAAACAGCAGCGCCCGCCAAGCCCTACAACCCCATCATTCCCCATTCCCCGCAATCCGGCGAAGAGCCAAAGCAAAGGCAGGCTCCGCCGTACTCTCTCAGAGTTCGACGCTGTCCTTTGCATCCTCCGGCACCGGCCAGTCTCCGCACCTTGCCGGCGAGCTGTTTCGCAAGCGTACCGGCATCGATGTCGTGCATGTGCCCTACAAGGGCGCGGCGCCTGCCGTCTCCGACCTGCTTGCCGGACAGGTCAGCATGATGGTGGACAACCTGCCAAGCTCGCTGCCGCATATCCGCGCAGGCAAGCTGCGGGCGCTCGCCGTCACCAGCGCCACGCGCGTGGCCGAGCTTCCCGACGTGCCGACGATGAAAGAGGCCGGCCTCGACGACTTCCAGGTGACCGCATGGTTTGGACTGGTTGCCCCGGCCGGCACCCCGGCGGCGATCATCGATCTCTTGCAGAAGAACGTCGCGAGCATCCTCGCCGAGCCAGGTACCCGGAGCAAGCTCGCTGAACTGGGCGGCATTCCCGGCGGCGATACACCGGCCCACTTCGCCGGCTTCATCACGAGCGAACGCGAGCGCTGGGCTCGCGCGGTCAAGGATACCGGCATACCGTTGCAGTAGACGGCGGCGCGCCGGCTCGGGCTTTGTCCGGCAGGGATGGCCGCCGGATCAGGCCGGCTTGCGCGTCAGCACCATCGCCAGCTGCAGTGCGGTGGCGGCCACCGTGTCGACGTCCGGTGCATAGCCGTCGCGGATCCAGCGCAGCGCGATATGGACGACGCCGCCGGCAATGCCGGACAGCAGCAACGGGTCCGCACTCTGTCCCGGCGGCAGCAATGCCTGTGCGAGCAGGCCGCCGAATGCGCGCAGCGACGCGTCGAGCGCCTCGTCCACGCGCTTGCTGACGCCGCGGATCTCCACCAGGAACACCCGTGCCGAGCGTGGCTCGCGCTGCAAGGCGCCGAAGTATGCACGCAGCATGGCCAGCGCGCGCTGCTGGCGCCCGCGTCCGGCCTCGTGCGCCGCATGTCCGATCGATTGCAGCAGCAGGTCGGTCACGGCGTGGAACGAAGCCTCCAGCAAGGCTTCGCTGTTGGCGAAGGATTCATAGAAGTAGCGCTCGGTCAGCCCGGCCGCCTCGCATACCGCCTTGACCGTGGAGTTCTGGTAGCCGCGCTCGCCGTAGACCTGGATGGCCGCGGCGATCAGCTGGCAACGGCGCTGGGTGCGCCGCTCGTCGGCTGCTGCACCGCGGTAGCGGCGACGGGCGGTGGAGGTCTCGGGTGTCTCGGTCGGCTCGATCATCATCGGACCATTATGACATTCCCTATTGTCAGATGGCATCTGACAACCTATGGTGTCAGAAGTGACCGCATCCGGGAAATCCGCCATGACCGTTGCTGCACCCGAAGCTGCACCCGAACACACGCTGCTCGACGTCCTGATCGTTGGCGCCGGACTGTCCGGCATTGGCGCCGCGCGGCAGCTGCAGCAGCGCTGTCCAGGCAAGCGCTACGCCATCCTGGAAGCGCGGCAGGCCATCGGCGGCACCTGGGACCTGTTCCGCTATCCGGGCATCCGGTCGGATTCGGACATGTACACGCTCGGCTACCGCTTCAAGCCATGGAAGGGCGCGAAAGCCATCGCCGACGGCCCGTCGATCCTGTCCTATATCCGCGAGACGGCTCACGAAGCCGGCATTACCCGGCACATTCGTTTCGGCCACAAGGTGATCAGCGCGGCATGGCATAGCCAGGAAGCGTGCTGGACGGTCACGGTGGAGCGCGCCGGAGACGGCAGCCACCAGCAGTGGCGCGCGCGCTTCCTGTATGTGTGCGCCGGCTACTACAGCTATGCGCAGGGCCATCGGCCGGCCTTTCCCGGTGAGGAAACCTTCCGTGGCCGCATCGTGCATCCACAGTTCTGGGATGCCTCGCTCGACTACGCCGGCAAGCGCGTGGTGGTGATCGGCAGCGGCGCGACGGCCGTCACGATGGTGCCGGCCATGGCCGCCAGCGCCGCGCACGTGACCATGCTGCAGCGCTCGCCGAGCTACGTCGTGACCCGTCCCGGCGAGGACGCGATTGCCGCCAGGCTGCGCCGGCTGCTGCCGGAACGGCTGGCCTACGCGGCCACGCGCTGGAAGAACGTGCTGCTCGGCATGTTCTTTTTCCAGCTCGCGCGCCGCCGGCCGGAGCGGGTCGGCCAGCGCATGGTCGGCATGGCCGCCGCGCAGCTCGCGCCCGGCTTCGATGTCGGCCGGCACTTCACGCCGCGCTACAAGCCGTGGGACCAGCGCGTGTGCCTGGTCCCCGACGGCGACCTGTTCCGCGAGATCCGCGACGGCCGCGCGTCGGTGGTCACCGATACCATCGAGCGCTTTACCGAAGGCGGCATCGTGCTCGCCTCGGGGCAGATCCTGCCGGCGGACATCATCGTGACGGCCACGGGTCTCAGGCTCAATATGCTTGGCGACATCGCCGTCAGCGTCGACGGGCAGCCCCGCGTTCCGGCCGAACTGATGGCATACAAGGGCATGATGCTCAATGACGTGCCGAACCTGGTGCTGGCCTTCGGCTACACCAATGCCTCATGGACGCTCAAGGCGGACCTGACCGCCGAGTACGTGTGCCGGCTGCTGCGGTACATGGACCGGCGCGGACACCGCGTGGCCATGCCGCGGCGCGACGCGGCCGTGCAGCCCGCACCCTTCCTGGACTTCACCTCCGGCTATGTGCAGCGCGCCGCCGGCGTGCTGCCGCGGCAGGGCGACCGCAGGCCGTGGCGCGTGTACCAGAACTACATCATGGACATGCTCACCCTCCGCCACGGCCGCATTGCCGACGGCGTGCTCCGGTTCGATATGCCGCACGGCGCGCCGGCGCCGCGCGAAACACCGGTAAGCCTGTCCGGCGGCGAGGTACAGCCATGATGATCTTGTTCTACGTGGTTCTGGCGGTGGCGGCGCTGTTCGCCTGCCTGTTCGTCTACACCGTGCGCACGGTGCGCCGTGTCGAGGCCGCGCTGCCGCCCGACGGGCGCTTTGTCGATGTGCCTGGCGCGCGCCTGCATGTGGTGGAGCGCGGGCAGGGCCCGGCGCTGCTGCTGGTGCATGGTCTTTCGGGCCAGCTCGGCAATTTCGGCTACGGCATGATCGAGCCGCTGGCGCGCGATTTCCGCGTGGTGGCGGTGGACCGGCCCGGCTCGGGCTATTCCGTGCGCAGCCCCGGCGCGCGCGCGGACCTGGCAGGGCAGGCTGATGTGCTGGCGGCGCTGATCGACAAGCTGGGCCTGGAGCGTCCGCTCGTGGTCGGCCATTCGCTGGGCGGCGCCATTGCGCTGGCGCTGGCGATTGGTCATCCGGACCGGGTCGGCGGGCTGGCGCTGCTCGCGCCGCTGACGCATCCGGCCGAGGAGATTCCGCTGGTATTCCGGCCGCTGGCGATGCGGCGGCACTGGGTGCGCCAGTTCGTGGCATGGACGCTGGCGGTGCCGATGTCCGACTTGCGGCGCGACGAGGTACTCGAGATTGTCTTCGGCCCGGATCCCGTGCCCGTGGACTTTGCCATGCGCGGCGGCGGCATGCTGGCCTTGCGGCCGAGCCATTTCGTGGCGGCGTCGGAAGACCTGGTTGCCGGCGCGCCGAGCCTGGCGCCGCTGGTCGCGCGCTACGCGGAGCTGCGCCGGCCTGTGAGCATTCTTTTCGGCCGCGAAGACCGCATCCTCGATCCGGCGGCCAATGGCGAGGCGTTCGTCGCCAAGGTGGAGGGCGCCACGCTGGCCATGGTGCCCGGCGGGCATATGCTGCCGCTCACGGCGCCCGGCACCTGCGTGGATTTCGTGCGCGAGGCCGCGGCGCGGCTGCGCGATGCCGAGTCGGCGACCGCATGAACCGGACGCCAGGCGACCGGGTCACGCGCGCGGCCTCAGTGCGCCGTGCCTGGCTTGCAGTCCTGCACCCAGCCGGCGACCCGGCTCGGGCTCATGGTCGGGCGCCATTCGCCCGAACTGCGGATCTCGACATCCGTGCCTTGCTGCGCCTGGCGCAGGCTGACCAGGTAGAAATAGGCCGTGTCGGCGCGGGTGGCGGAACCGATGCGCACGTCGACCTTGCCCGGTTCCGGGTAGGCGACGATATTGGCCGCTTCCCCGAGCCTGCTTTTCAGGCACAGCGTCAGGTCGCCGACACTGGCGTCGGAGTGGATCAGCCTGGCTTCCTGGGCCTCGAGGTACTCCACGTTGGCGCCGGTGGCGCAGGCTGCCAGCCATGGCACCGCCACGGCCGCGAGCAGGAGGATGCGGGTTGCGGACATGCAATTTCCCTTTGTGGATGCGACGCTGCATGCTACATGAGAATGTGTAGCGCAGGTCCGTCCGGACACCACGCCGGGCCGGGGCACGCCGACCGTCCGTGCCCTTGAACCACGTTCGAAAGGAAGACGCCGATGGCTGCCGCGATTGCCCCCGATCCCTACAAGCGCGATTTCTCCACCGCGTTCAGCGCCATTCGCAAGCTGCTCGCGGACGGGCACGACACCACGCAGGTGTTCCTGATCATGCGCGCGCTGAACGGGCCGTCCATGCCGAAGAACTTCGCGCGCCTGCTGGGCACGCCCGACGGCCGCCGGCTCGTCTACCAGCGCACCGAACTGGCGGAGCGGCTGTGCGACCCGGCCTACGTGGCGAGCTTTGCGCCTGGCACGGTGGGCGCCGCGTACCGGGACTTCCTGCGGCACACAGGCTACAGCGCCGACGGGCTGGCCGAGGTTTCCAACCTCGGCCGCGAGCCCCTGGTGGAAGATGCCTACATGTGGTTCGGCCGCCGCACACGAGATATCCACGACATCTGGCATGTGCTGACCGGCTACCGCGCCGACGAGAGCCTGGGCGAGGCCGCGCTGGTGGCGTTCAGCTATGCGCAGACCGGTGGCCTGGGCTGGGCGCTGATCGCGGTGGCGGCGTCGCTCAAGAGCCTGCGCGTGACCCGCAGCCTCGCCTTCGCGCGTGCGGTGCTGGAAGGCTACCGCCTCGGCCGCGCGGCGAAGTGGCTGCTGGCCGAGGATTACGAGGCCCTGCTCCACGAACCCCTTGGCGCCGCGCGTGTCCGGCTAGGCATCGGCGAAGCGCCGCGGTACATGACCTGCCATCCGCTGCAGGACTGGCACGCCTGAGCGGGCGGATTCACTCCATTTGCCGGCCGCGCCGCATGATCGCGGCCAGCGTATCCACGCGCGTCCTGTCCGCGGCCATGACGATGCCATCCGCAAACACCGGCTGCGCCAGCCGCGTCAGCACATCGCCCGGCGGCGCTTCGATCACCACGCGTGCGCCGGTGGCGCAGGCCAGCAGCATGGTCTCGTGCCAGCGCACCGGGATCGCCATGTTGCGGGCCAGGTCGTCGGTGATGCGGCGCGGGTCGCGCAATTCACGCGCAAGGCTGGCGCTGAAGTAGCGCAGGCGGGGCGGCGACAGCGCAACGGCCGCCATGGCTTGCGCCAGCCCGGCGGAAGCGTCGTCCAGCAGAGGGCAGTGCGAAGGCACATGGATCGCGACAGGTTTGGCCGCCTGCGCACCCGCCGCCAGCGCCAGGGCCGATACCGCTTCCATGGCCGCGATGCTGCCGGCGATCACGATCTGCGCGGGCGCGTTGAAGTTCGCGAGATAGACCGGGCTTTGCGGCGCATGGACCTGTGCCACCAGCGGTTCGAGGCGCGTGCGCTCCAGCCCCAGGATTGCCGTCATGCCGTAGCCATGCGGATAAGCCCGCTCCATGAGTTCGCCACGCAGCCGGACGATCCGCAACGCGTCGGCAAATGACAGTACGCCGGCCGTGACGGCCGCTGCATAGGCGCCGATCGAAAGCCCGGCGACAGCATCGGCCTGTTGGCCTTCGTCCGCCAGGCAGCGTGCTATGGCGACCCCTGCGGTCAGCAGGCAAAGCTGTACCCAGATGGTCGAGCGCAGGCGCGCTGGCGTATCCATCCCGGCGGCGGGCATTTGCAGGACATCGGCCGCTTCCGCGAGCACGGCCGCAACGGCCGGGTGGTTGGGAAGATCCGCGAGCATCCCGGCCCGCTGCGAGCCCTGGCCGGGGAAGGTCAGCAGCACGCTCATGGCAGCGGCTGCCATGGGTTGGCGCACATCCTCGGCCCTTGCGAGGTCTTCAGCAGGACCTTGCCGCGCTGGCGCCGCCATTCGAGGAACGAGAAGCCGCCCTGCGGTGTGTCGACCTGGATGTCGATCCGCGCTGGTCCGGCGTCCTGCAGCGTGGCCAGCAGTTCGGCATCGGCCTGCAGCAGCGGACGGTCCGCGTAGACGAGCAGGTCGAGGTCGCTTTGCGCATGGAGGACATTGATGCCGCTGGCGAGCGTGAAGCCGGCGCTCCCGCCCACGCCCCAGCGAATGTGCCGCGCGTCGAGCGCATCGGCGGCCGCGTCGAGCGAGCGGATGGCGGCGAGCGCCATGAGTTCAGGGCGCCGCCACGCGCGCGAAGCCGCGATGTCCATCGGTGTGACCACGCGTGCCACATCTGCGGGCGCGATCCAGGTGCCAAAGCGCTCGGCACGCACCGCGCCGCGCAGCCCGATTGGAATGGCATCTGCGCGACATGCGTCGCGGCGCACGACCACCGGCGTGGTGGCCAGCGCAGCCAGCGACACCCAGTCCGGCAGTGCGACGCCTGCCAGGCTGCGCCGGGGATCGGCCAGCCAGAGCAGGTCGTGCGGCGCCGGGCGGGCCGTGCTCAGGCTTGCCATTGCCGCCGCAGGCAGTCGCGCACCGCGCGCGACGCCTGGCGATTTTCGCCGTTTTGCCGGCCGGAGAGGTCACGCGCACTGTCGCGCCCGATATCCGCGAGTGCTGCCAGGATGGCATCGCGCGCGAGATGGATGTCCGCGGGCTGAGGCGCGTCGGCCGATGCCACGTCGATCAGCCGCCACAGGATGCCGAGCGTGGCGAAATTTTCGATGTCGTAGGCCATCGGCGGCACGGTGGCGGCCAGCGCCTCCAGGTCCTCGACCGTGCGCATGGTGATGCGCGCCGCGGCGTCCTTGCCCATGGCGTGCACGAGCACGCCGCTGTCGCGCAGCGCGATGATGCGGTTGGCCTGGTAGCCATGCGCGAGGAACGCGCCCGACATGGCTTTACCGACGATCAGCGCCACCACCGGATGCCCGGCCAGGCGCGCCTGCGCATACGCGGCGGCCGCGGCGGCCAGCGACTGGTGGATGCCCAGTGCTTCCTCGCGCCGGCCATAGGCCTGGCTCGGCGTATCGACCACCGCGACGATGGCGCGCTTGGCCGCGGCATCGCGATCCGCTTCCACCACTTCGCGTACGGCCTGGGCCAGCGACCAGCCCTCGACCAGCCCGACTTCGCCATTACGCGCGCGTGGGAAGCGGTTCTGCGCATCGGGCACCACGGCGATCCAGCGGACCGGCGTGCCGGCCAGTTCGCCATCGGCGACCGTCACGGAGCGCGGGAAGCCATCGCGATACGACGCGGCTGGCGCCAGGGCACGCATCCAGCGCGCGCCACGGCTCACGTCCTGCTCCGGCAGGGTTTGTACGGTGGTGTTCATGCGTCAGACTCCCGATGGAAACGGCCAAGGAGGCGCTGCACGCCAGCCGGCGTAGGCTGGGTGCCGGCGTCATAATCCTGCAGCACGCCCAGCATTTCGCGGCAGCGCTCGCTGCGGGGCGTGGCCGCTGCCGCGGCGCGAAGCTCGCGTGCGACGGCGTCGCGCATGGCGGCGCAGTCGTCGGCGACGTAGACGTCAGCGAAACCCGTGGCCACGCGCTGCGCCCCGCCGGTAAAGGACCAGATGAACGGCCGGTCGCGCGAATCGTATTCCGCGATGCCGGCCTCCTGTTCGATCACGGCGGGTCCGTTCAGGCCTAGGCGACCCTCCTGCGTCATCACCAGCGACGTACAGAGACCGGCGGCGATCGACATGCCGCCGAAACATCCGACCTGCCCGGCGATGACGCCGACCACTGGCTGGTAGCGGCGCAGGTCGACGATGGCCGCGTGGATGTCGGCAATCGCCGCCAGCCCCAGGTTGGCCTCCTGCAGCCGCACGCCGCCGGTTTCGAGCAGCAGCACGGCGCGTGTCGGCACGCCGCGCCGGTTGTCCTCGGCGGCCAGCTCCAGCGCGCCGGCAAGCTTGGCGCCGCCGACCTCGCCGAGACTGCCGCCCTGGAAGGCGCCCTCGATTGCGAGCACCACGGCTGGCTGCCCGTCGATCTGCCCCTTTGCCACGATCACGCCGTCATCGCTTTGCGGCACGATGCCCTGGCGCGCAAGCCATGGCGAATGCAGGCCGTCGAACGGCCCCGCAAGCTCGCGGAAGGTGCCGGCGTCCAGCAGGGCGCGGGCACGTTCGCGCGCGCCCAGTTCGATGAAGCTGTCGCGGTTCAGCAAGGATGCGGTGCTCATGGCTGCTCCGGTTGTCCGTGCGCACCGAGCGCTTCGAAGGCTTCGGCCAGCCGCATGCCGACCACCCCTGGCGTGGCGCCGAAATCATGAATGCGGATCTGCATGGATGCTCGCGGTTCCGCCGCGAACACGCGCGCGAGCTGCGCGTCCCAGACGCGCGCGTAGCCGTTGACGGAAGTGGTGACATCCACGGTGGTGACGCCGCCGGTGCCGGGTTCGACCAGGACTTCGAGATCGCCCGAGCCCACGACGCCGACGAGCACGCGGGCCGCGGCAGGCGGTCCCGCCGGAAATTCAAAACGCAGTTGTTCCATGGAGGTCTCCTAGATTTGCCCCGTGCCGGAGCCGGACACCCGTGCCAGCCGGTCGAGGAAGATCGTCGCGGCCAGCAGGTCCGCCGCGCCGCCCGGCGATGCGCGCCGGGCCAGCATGCCGGCGTCGAGTTCGCGCAGCAGGCGCCGTCCCGCGACCGTGCCGGTGCCGCCCGCCGCCAGTACGGCCTGCGCACCGGCCTGCATATAGGCCAGCCCCGCGCGGCCCGTGCGGGCCAGCACGCAGGTATCGTCCAGCCCGCTCATCAGCGCGAGCAAGGCGTTCAGGCGGGCCGCGGATTCGCTGTCGCCGCGCGCGCGGCTGTGCTGCAGGACCGGCAATGCGCGCCGCATGACATGCGGAAAGCCCGCGCGCGCCTGCGCCCTGGCACCGCCCACGCCATACGCCAGGCAGGCCAGCTCGCCCTTGTTGCCGGTGATGGCGGGGCGATGCCGGTCAGCCAGCCGCGCAATGGCGCCGGCGGCATCGCTGACCGCGCTGGCGCTGGCCCGCTCGCCGGCGGCTGCGAGCTGCGCGGCCGCGCCGACCAGCAGGCCGAGGCACCAGATGGCGCCGCGGTGCGTGTTCACGCCGCCGGTGGCGGCCAGCATGGCTGCTTCGGCTTCACGCCCGAGCGCGCCGAGCCGCTCGCGCAGCGCGTAGCCGACGCGTGCCGCGCGCGCGCCGGCCATTGCCATGGAGGCGAACGATGGCCCCAGCGCCTGCGCGGAGCGCAGCATCAGCGCCAGCGTCAGGTCGGCATGCGCGCCGCTGCCGCGGCTGTCGACCAGCCCGGGCTTGGGCGACAACCGTGCTTCTTCGACGATGGCGTCGACCGCCAGGCCGGCCAGCAACTGCGCATGCGTGGACGGGCCACCGATCGCAGGGGCCGCATTATTTCCGGCCCATATGGTGCTTGCCGCTGCGCCGCCCATTACCAGCTCCGGAAGCGTGCCGGCGGCGCGTACAGGCCACCAGACCATTCAACCAGGTCGGCCATGCTCTTGGCCGCGAGCAGGCTGCGCGTGGCCTGGCTGCGCTGCACGCCAAGGTCCTCGGGCAGCGCGATCAGGCCGTCGCTGCGCATGCGGCGCGTCTGTGCGGGATCGTGCTTCAGGCCGATCGGGGTCACGCCGGCCACGGCGGCGATCATCCGGCGCCGCTCTTCGAGCGATTGCGCCTTGTAGAGGTAGGCGATGCCTTCCTCGGTCAGCACGTGCGTGACGTCGTCGCCGTAGATCATGACCGGCGCCAGCGGCATGCCGCTTTCGCGCGCGACGTCCACGGCGTCCATCGATTCGACGAAGGTCGGCTTGCCGCCGGCCTGGAAGGTCTCGACCATCTGCACCACGAGCTTGCGGCCGCGTGCGAGCGGATCGTCGGTCTCGATCAGGTCGAGCCACGCGGGCGTGGGGTGGCGGCGGCCCCCCGGGTTGTGGCCCATGTTCGGCGCGCCGCCAAAGCCGGACAGCCGGCCGCGGGTCACCGTGGACGAGTGACCGTCGCCGTCGATCTGCAGCGTCGAGCCGATGAAGAGGTCCACCGCATACTGGCCCGCAAGCTGGCAGAACGCGCGGTTCGAGCGCATCGAGCCGTCCGCGCCGGTGAAGAAGATATCGGGCCGCGCCGCGACGTATGGCTCCATGCCCAGTTCGCTGCCGAAGCTGTGCACGCTTTCGACCCAGCCGGTCTCGATCGCCGGGATCAGCGTGGGGTGCGGGTTAAGGGTCCAGTACTTGCAGATCTTGCCCTTCAGCCCCAGCGACTCGCCGTAGGTCGGCAGGATCAGTTCGATGGCAGCCGTGTTGAAACCGATGCCGTGGTTCAGCGACTGCACCTGGTGGCGTTCGTAGATGCCGCGGATCGCCATCATCGCCATCAGCACGTGCACGGGCTTGATCAGGCGCGGGTCGCGCGTGAACAGCGGCTCGCAGAAGAACGGCTGGTCGGCCTGCACCACGTAGTCGACCCAGGAGCCCGGCACATCCACGCGCGGCAGGCCGGCCGGGTCGTCGACGATCTCGTTGACCTGCGCGATCACGAGGCCGTCGCGGAACGCGGCGGCCTCCACCAGCGCGGGCGTATCCTCGGTGCTCGGGCCGGTGTAGAGGTTGCCGTCGCGGTCCGCCTTGTAGCCGGCGATCAGCACGACGTTGGGCACCAGGTCCACATACAGGCGCGCGTACAGTTCGATGTAGGTGTGGATCGCGCCGACTTCAAGCAGGCCGTCTTCCAGGAACTGCGAGATCCGGATGCTCTGCGCGCCCGCATACGAGAAGTCGAGCTTGCGCGCGATGCCGCGCTCGAACAGGTCCAGATGCTCCACGCGGCTGACGCTCGGGATGATCATGTGCAGGCCGTTGACGCGCCCGGGGCTGACCTGCGCCAGCGAGCGCGACAGGAAATCCGCCTGCTTCTGGTTGTTGCCTTCGACCACCACGCGATCGCCCGGGAGCAGCACGGCCTCCAGGAAGGCCACGATGTCGCCGGTCGGTATGCGCTTGCCCTGCGCGATAGCGGCGCCTTGCTGCTTGCGCCGCGCCTTGGCTTCTCTGCGGGTATTCCACTGACGCCCCGGGGTGGTGCTGGTCATCGTGTCTCCGGCTAGGTCTGTCTGATGGCGTCAACCATAAACAGGCGGAGACCGCGGAACAATCACGCGGGCGGCAGGATCGTTACGCTTGGCGAAAGCGAGCTGGGGGCTACTGTCCTTCGCGCATGGCCATGCGGCAGACGGCTGCCAGCGCCAGCAGGTTGGGGTCGCGCTCGCGGCGGCGCAGGAAGCTCAGGCCGATGGTCTGGCGGATGGAGTCGTAGTCGGCGGCAAGTGGCACGAATGCCACATTGCGCGGCGAAACGCCCTTCACGCGGCCGGGCAGCAGGGTGTACCCGACGCCGCCGCCGACCAGGTTCATCAGCGAAAAGATATCGCCGACCTTCATGACGAGATTGGGCTGGAAATCCGCGATCCGGAACGCCTCGGTAAAGCCGCGCGAGGTGGCGAACCCTTCGCTCAGCGACACGAACGGCTCGTCCCGGCAGGTACGCAGGTCCACGGCCGGCATCGCTGCGTAGCGCGAGTCGGCCGGCGCCGCGAAAAATATCTCGTCTTCGAACAGGGGGATGGATTCAATCTCGGGGTCCGGCTCGGGCGTGGCCATCAGGGTGGCGTCGGTGGCGCCCTGCTTGAGCATCTGCAGCAGGTCGGCGTTCGAGCCCAGCACGAGCTCGGTCTGCAGGTCCGGCCGCCGGGCCTTGAGGTCGATGACGATTCGCGGCACCGTCTGCGCCGTCAGCGAATACAGCGAGCCGATCTTGAGATGGTCGGCCAGGTAGCCGGCGGCCTCGCGCGTCGCGCGGATGCCGTCGGCCATGGCCTTGAGCACTTCGCGGGCCGTGTCCGCCAGCACATGGGCCGCATCGGTCGGGATCAGGTTGCGACCTTCGTGCCGGAACAGCGCGCAACTCGTGCCTTCCTCGAGCGAGTGCAGCGCGCGGTGGACGCTGACCGTGCTGGTTTCCAGGATCTCGGCCGCCTTGGCCAGGTTGCCGGATTCCATGAACGCCAGCAGCGCTTCGAGCTTGCGGAAGGTGATCTCTTCGCCGATGCGGATTCTCATTGGGGGCGTAGTGAGGACGAGGCCCCTCATCTTAGCCGTGCGCGGGCCCACAGCGTGACAATGACCGCGAACAGGCAGGCGATGGTGCGGCGCATGGGCCACCCGATGCGGCCTTTAGCGCATTCTTCGAACAGGGCGAAGTGCGGTAAGCGTTGCAGCGTGCGTCAGTAAATACGACAAGTCAACCTTCTCTTCGAAAATAGGCTGTCCATAAACGGGCTCTTTCGGACTAAGCTTCCCGCTATCGCTTCGCGCGGAACTTCACTAGTCTCGTTCTTTCCACGACGCACAAGCCGACCCCATCGGCCTCGTCAACCAGTCGCCAGCCAGGTCCGTGGCGACTCATCCTCAAGGAGACCACCATGCCAGAAGTCAATCTGCAGCCCGTATATGCAGCACAGGCAGCAGCCATGGATATCGTGTTCGGCATGACGACAAAGACCCTGGACGCCTGCCAGAAGCTCACTGAACTCGGCATGCAGACCATGAAGGGGACGATCGTCGACAGCCAGGAGGCGGTGCGCCAGGCACTTGCCGCCAGGAATCCGCAGGATCTGTTTGCGCTGCAGGCCACCGCGGCCGAACCCGCGGCCGAAAAGGCGCGGGCGTACTTCCAGCAGGTCCAGGAAATTGCGGCCGCCACGCGAGAGGAGTTTCAGAAGGTGGCAGCTGCGCAACTCGAAGCGAACAAGCGCGCGTGGCAAGAGATCTTCGACAAGATCGCGCTGACGGCACCGGGTGGCTCGGATGGCGCACTGAACGCATGGCAGGCGGCCATGGCTTCCGGTATCACGCTGTGCGAATCGATGCAGGCGTCGACGAGACAGGCGGTGGAGCTGGCGGAGAGCCAGGTGGCGAACGTTGCCGCGGCGGCCGCGGCCGCCGCGCATAAGGGGAACTCGCAGTCGGAAAGGGCGGTCGCCAAGAGGTAGCGAGGGATCTTGCACCTGTGCCTTGGCCTCTAGCGCACCTGGATGGTAAATCGGCTTGGCCGTAGGGGCCCAGGCAATCATCATTGCCCCCCTCATTGCCTCATCCCGGCTTCATCAAAGAACAAAAAAGAGCCCGCTCAATCTCTCAAGCGGGCAACCATCGGGAATCGACGCTGCTTGGCGGCCAAGCGCCAGGCACGACCCAAGCTTTGTGATGTCCGAAATCTTTGCATTCCGAACATAAAGCCGCCCATGACGATTCCCCTTGGTTTTCATAGCATGCAATCAACTGCTGCCAACTCCGGATACCGCCATGACGCCAGGAAGATTTCGCGAACTGGTCATTCTGGATCGCTACATGAACGAACTGAAGGCCGAGATCCATCTGCAACAGCAGCGTGCCGCGCGACTGACGGATGCCGCCGAGTCCATGAAGGCCGCCGAGATGCTTGCGAGTCTTGAGCGTGCGCTGGCGGCGCTGGAGGTTCGCTTGAGTTCGACGCGGCCCGGCAGGGCGTAGCGAGGCACGACATGAGTTCGATGAGTTCGCTGGAGCTTTGGTGCGTTGCGCTTGCCATTACGGGCCTGGTGCTGCTTGCACGCGTTTTTGCGATCTACCGCATCCGGGCCGCCTTCATGGCGGAGCCGGAACTCCGCGATGTCCTTTACAGCCGGCTGCCTGGCTATGACGAAATGGCCTTTGCCCCCGAGCACTGGACGCGCTGGACAATCGGCGCGTGGCGAGCCTACACGCTGAACGCCCCCGAAGTCGAGAAGCGCCAGGTCTGAGCTGGCGCCGCACGCCCGCACGCCCGTATGGCCGCTGATCGCTGACCGCTTTCGCTGCGCGGCACCACAGTAATTCTTTCAGGCCTTGCCAACCATTCTTGCGTGCCGCCCGCACGGGGTATTGGGCGGCCGACATGCCTCGCTCCGGATGCCCGTGCAGCGGTGGCATGGAGCATGCACGGCAATAGTCAGCTGCAGAAGCCGGTGCCAGCGGCAAGCAATCATCCGCTTACAGAAGGGCCGCATAGCGGCAGCCCGGCCAGGCGAGGGTGGCTTCATCCGAGGAGTTGAAGATGGCGGACGGTGTCGTAAAGGTGATCCCGATGACGGGCATGATGTGGGCAGTCGCCATGATGGACGATGGCAAGACCATGAAGACCGAAACCTTCGCATGCCGGAGTGCTGCGATTGCTGCCGGCGTCCGGCTCGCGCTGCAGAACGAGTCGGTACTGCTGATCGAGGGACTTGGCGACGAATGTACCGGCACGGAGTCGATTCATTAGCGGCGTCGGATTCCGCCGCTTCGGCGCACCCTGCTACACGGTGCTGACGAGTACGTCAGCCACTACACGGAAGAGGAAGCAGGGAGCTGATCCGGAAGATGACCCGGCGCGCGGACCGGACATGGCCATGGCGCACCGGGGGGCCATGGCGCACCGGGGCGCTGCTCACGCGTTCACTTGCTTTTCGCCGCCAGGTTGCGCGCCATGTCGAGGTGGTGTTCGAGGGTCGGCAGCGTCTTTGTCGCGAAGGACTTGACGTCGCTATCGGTAGCGGTCTGGGAAGCCCGGCGGAACAACTCCACGGCTTGCATGTGCGCCTGTACGCCAACGCTGTCCGTATAGCGGCGGTCGAATGCCGCGCCGTTCAGGCCCTTGAGCGCGTCCAGCGTTGCGCTGTCCGAGGTGTCCGGCGCCGCCGGGAGCGCCACCTGCTTGCGGCTGGCAAGCTGCTTGAGTTCATCCGCCGCGGCCTGATGGTCCTTTATCATCCGGGCCGCAAAGTCCTTGACTGAACTGTCATTGGCCTTCTGCTGGGCCAGCCTGCTGGCATCGATCTCCATGGTCCCGGCCTGGGCGGCTTTCTTCATGAATTCGGTGTCGGACGCAGATGGCGCGGCGTGTGCGGGGATGACGACGAAGAACACCATGGCGGCGGCGAGATGTCCTGGGAAACGGGTAGCGGTCACGGCAAGCTCCTGTAGTGCCATCGGGCGGGATGCAATGCCTGTGCAAGCTTCATGCCCCTGGCCGCCGCGCCGTGGCGATGCCGCGGTGCCTGGCATCGCAGCCAGGGCCCATGGCGCCCGCCACGGCCCCGGGTGCAACGCCAGGCATGCCGTCAACAGGGCTCACAACAGCGGCGGATTGCCAATCCAGTACGGCTCGCGCTCGTAGTAGCGATGCACTTCGGTCGCCCATTGCGGGTCGGCCATGCTGGGCCAGCTGTTCTTGTTGAAGCCCGGCGCGTTCTTGATGCGGTCTGCGGTCAGGCCCAGGCGGAAGCATTTCGCGTCCGTGTCCATGACCAGCGCCCCCCACGGGATCGCGTGCAGCGTATCGCCCATGCCGAGGAACCCGCCAGTCGTGAGGACCGCGTAGGCCACCCGGCCGCGCGGGACGTCGATCATGATCTCCTTGATCTCGCCGACGTGCTGGTCGTCGGACGAATAGACCTTGGTGTCGTCCAGGCTCGATGCCGCCATGACTTCGGGGCCGGGGCCTTCGCCGATACCGCTGCCAACGATGGCGGCGCCCTGATTCGAGGTGAGATTGGGATCCATTGCAGTCTCCGTACGGTTGCAGGTGCATTCGTGGAGCAACCCGCATGCCCGCCTGCCATGCCACCGGTTTGACATCGCGATGCGGTGCGCAGGCGTCCGGCATGCTGGTGTGAGCGGAAGAAACTACAACCGCCGGTAATGACGCCGCAGCCGCGTATCAATGCCAAGGCGGGAAATGCGGAAAATGGGGGAAATGGTGCGGCGTGTCGCGCAGTGCGGCCCGCGCGCCTGCCTCGCTGCCGCGCCAAGGCTCTTTGGCGCCACGCCATGCCGCGTCCCGCTTCACCGCGCTGGCGGTGCCACGCGGGATGCGCCGGCGAGGGATCAGCGTAGTAATATTTCCTTCTACCCACCATTTTCAGCAAGAACTCACGCACCAATGGCACCTTCCGAAGTGAAGTCGCTTCCAAGCCAGCTTTCCTTTCCCGTTGTCGGCATTGGTGCGTCGGCCGGCGGCATCGAAGCGCTCAAGACATTTTTCGAGGCCTTGCCGGGGCGCACCGGCGCGGCCTACGTGATCGTGGTACACCTCGCTCCCGATCACGCGAGCCATCTGCCCGCAATGATCGGCGCCGTGACTTCGATGCCGGTATTGCAAGTGAGCGACGTCACGGCCATCGAACCCAACAATGTTTACATCATTGCGCCGTCCAAGACGTTGTTGATGGTCGATGGCTACCTCCGCGTCGAATCGGAAGCGCAGCAAGGCAGCCGCCGCGCCGCCATCGACCTGTTCTTCCGTTCGCTGGCCGAGGCCCATCACGAACGTGCCGCGGCCATCGTGCTGTCGGGAGCGGGGGCCGATGGATCGGTCGGCATCACGCGCGTGAAGGAGCTGGGGGGCATCGTGCTGGCGCAGCAGCCCGAGGATGCGGCGTTTCCCAGCATGCCGCGTGCGGCAGTCAGTACCGGGCACGTCGACATCATCCTGCCGGTACCGGAGATGCCGCAGAAGCTCATGGAGTTCTGGTCCAACGTCAACCGCATCCACTTGACGTCGGATGAGGGCTCGGGCGACAGCGTGGCGGCGGCTGCCCCCGATACCGAGCACGTCCTGCGCGAGATCATGGTGATCCTGCGCACGCGCACCTCGCATGACTTCCGCCAGTACAAGCGCGCCACCGTCCTGCGCCGCATCGAGCGGCGCATGCAGGTGAACGGGCTCAGCGAGCTTGCCGAGTACCGCGACTTCCTGCACGCGAATCCCGACGAAACGCCGCTGCTGCTGCAGGACATGCTGATCAGCGTGACCAATTTCTTCCGCGACCGCGAGGCCTTCGATGCGCTGCGTATGGAGGTGCTGCCGCAGATCATCGAGCGCCAGCGTGCCGAGGGCGATCCGATTCGCGTCTGGAGCGCGGGTTGCGCCACCGGCGAGGAAGCCTACTCGCTCGCCATGCTGCTGCAGGAGGCGAGCGCAGACGCGGGGGAAGCCGTGCCGTACCAGGTCTTCGCGACCGACATCGATGAGCGGGCTATCGCAGTGGCACGTTCCGGGCTGTATCCGGAATCCATCCTTGCCGACGTCGATGCCGGCCGCATGCGCCAGTTCCTGGCGCGGGATGCCGGGCACTACCGGGTCAAGAAGGAGCTGCGCGAGCATGTACTGTTCGCGTTGCACAATGTGTTGCGCGATCCGCCATTCTCGCGGCTGGACATGGTGTGCTGCCGCAACATGCTGATCTACCTCGACCGGGAGGCCCAGCTCGAGGTGCTGCGCACCTTCCATTTTGCGTTGCGCCCGGGCGGCTACCTTTTCCTGGGCGGTTCGGAGGCCGCGGACAGCGTCGGCAACCTGTTCAGCGTGGTCGACAAGAAGGCTCGGATCTATCGCGCCAACGTGGCGGTGCGCGCCGAAGCGCCCATGCCGCAGGCGCCGGCGACCATGGTCTCCAGCCTGCCGATGATGGTCGCGCCTTACGCGGGGCGGCGCAAGTTCTCGTTCGGCGACCTGCACCAGCGCGTGATCGAGCAGCATGCGCCGCCCAGCGTGCTGGTCAGCCGCGAGTCGAACATCGTTCACCTGTCGGACCGTGCCGGCCGTTTCCTGCAGTATGCGGGCGGTGAACCGTCGCACAACATCATCGCGGCGGTGCGCCCGGAGTTGAGGCTGGAGCTGCGTACCGCGATCTTCCAGGCCCTGCAGGCGAACCACAGCGTGGAAGCGCGCCGCGTGCAACTCCAGCGCGATGGCCGGTCCTTCTACGTGAACATGATCGCGCGGCCCGTCCATGATGTCGAAGCCAACGCGGACTTCGTGCTGATCCTGTTCGATGAGGTCGAGGACAGCATGGCCGAGGCGGACGCCACCGCGTCAAAGCCGCAGCGCGACCCGATGGTCAGCCAGCTGGAAAGCGAGCTGCAGCGTACCAAGGAGCAGCTGCAGGCCACGATCGAGCAGTCGGAGACCTCGACCGAGGAACTCAAGGCGTCGAACGAGGAACTGCAGGCCATTAACGAGGAACTGCGTTCCGCCACGGAAGAACTCGAGACCAGCAAGGAAGAGCTGCAATCGATCAACGAGGAGCTTACGACCGTCAATGCCGAGCTCAAGTCGAAGGTCGAGGAAACCAGCAAGATCAACGACGACCTGCAGAACCTGATCACGGTCAACGACATCGGCACGATCTTCGTGGACCGCAATATCCG